>CAYWGP010000211.1:0-12365 GCA_964458155.1 uncultured Bacteroides sp. | reverse complement strand
CCGCTCTCGGCATAGAAGGGAGTCAGGTTGAAAACAAGGTGATAGAGCTCACGTTTTTTGCTCACCACCTTACGGTAGCGGGTGATCAGTACCTCTGAACTAAGGTATTCATAACCCACAAATTCTTCTGTGTCATCTGTAAACAGAACGGTCCAGTCGCCCGACTCACTCTCGGCTGCTTTCCTGGAACGGTTCTTTTGCATTTCCATCTCTTCCTGGAACTCCCCCCGGTTCACATTCATCCCCTGTTCAGAAAGGATCAGTTCGGTCAGGTCCAGTGGAAACCCGAAGGTATCATACAGGGTGAAAACCTCTCTTCCGTGAATGGTCAGATTCTTATCTTCCTGCGCCTTTTCCACCAGTCGGTCCAGCAATCCCATACCTGTTTCCAGGGTTGAAAGGAAGGAGTTTTCTTCTTCCTTAATCACCCGTTGAATCAGATCCTGCTGGGCCTCCAGTTCAGTGTAGGCTCCTCCCATGGTCCGAACCAGGCTGGGGACCAGCTTATGGATAAAAGCTTCTTTCTGGTCCAGGTAGGTATATCCGTAGCGCACAGCCCTGCGCAGAATCCTTCGGATCACATAACCGGCCTTATTGTTGGAGGGAAGTTGTCCGTCTGCTATGGAGAATGAAATGGCCCTCAGGTGGTCCGATACAACTCGCATGGCCACATCTGTATTGTGATCAGATCCGTAAGCTATCCCGGAGAGTCCGGCGATCTCCCCGATAATGGTTTGAAAAAGGTCGGTATCGTAATTGGATTTTTTCTCCTGGACGGCCATGCAAAGTCTTTCGAACCCCATTCCGGTATCAACATGCTTCTCGGGCAGATTCTCCAGTTCTCCGCTTGCTTTCCTGTTAAACTGGATGAATACCAGGTTCCAGATCTCGATTACCAGGGGATGGTCGCGGTTAACGAGGTCCACGGCCGGCACCTTTTTGCGCTCGGAATCATCCCGCAGGTCCAGGTGAATTTCAGAGCAGGGTCCGCAGGGTCCACTTTCGCCCATTTCCCAGAAGTTATCTTTCTTGGATCCATCCAGGATGCGGTTGGGAGGAAGATACTCCATCCAGTGGTCATATGCCTCCTGGTCCCGTTCCACCCCGTCACCGGGATCACCTTCATATGTGGTCACGTATATACGATCGCTGTCCAGCTTCATGCGATCCATAAGGAACTCCCAGGCCCACCCGATGGCTTCTTTTTTAAAATAATCGCCAAAGGACCAGTTACCAAGCATCTCAAACATGGTATGGTGGTAGGTGTCGTGACCCACCTCTTCCAGATCATTGTGCTTCCCGGTAACACGCAGGCATTTCTGAGAATCAGTTATTCTCTGCTTTGCGGGCTTTCGGGTTCCCAGGAAGTAGTCCTTGAACTGGTTCATACCCGCATTGGTAAACATCAGTGTGGGATCGTTTTTAAGGACCATGGGGGCGGAAGGGATAATCTGGTGATTTTTTTCTCTGAAAAAGTCCAAAAATGCTTGTCTGATCTCCTGTGAAGTCATCAAATATTGAGGTTTAATTAAAAAAAAGGTAACCCGGGGAGGCAAATTTCGTAAAAAAAAACCGATAGGGCTTTATTAAATAAATATTTGACTAATAGTTGGGATATTAAGTGTCATTTTCTATTTTTAGCCCCTTATACGAGAAAGATGTTTGGGAAGAAGTACTACATAAACACGGAAACGCTTAGATATGAGCGCGTTAAGCTAACTCGGAAGCAGTTATACCGCTACCTTGGGTTCTTTAGTTTTGGCTTAATTTGCCTGGCTATTTTGATGAGATTGGGATTTGAGCGATTTTATCCTACCCCGAAGCAAATTATTTATCAACAGGAAAATGTTAAACTCCAGTCCGAATATGCAGCTCTGAATGTGGAGTTGCAGGCAGTTGAATCATACCTGGCGGATCTTAGAAACAGGGATGATCGCTTCTACAGGGCCATTCTGAGCCTTGATCCGGTTGCAGCTACCATTCGCGGAGCAGGTACAGGTGGAGCTCTTCGCGACCAGCACCTGAGAAATTTAAGGGAACCTGGTATGGTTCTGGGTGTTTCTGAACGGATCGATAAAATTACAAATAAGGTAAAAATTCAGTCCAGCAGTCTTAACGATGTCCTTGAAGAGGCGCTGACAAACCAGGAATTCCTGGCTTGCAGACCCTCCATTAACCCAATTTCCCCTGCCGATCCCTTCTGGCTTACTTCAACCTACGGATACAGGAACGATCCCTTTACGGGTAAGCGAACCGCCCATCATGGAATTGACATGGCAGGTCCGGTGGGACTTGATATTCACTGTAGCGGTGCGGGAAAAGTGGTCCTGGCTCAGATGAACAGGCATGGATATGGTAAAGAGGTGGTTGTGGATCACGGATTTGGGTATACCTCCCGTTATGCGCACCTGCATGACATCAATGTGAAGAAGGGACAAAAAGTGAAGCGGGGCGAAGTGCTTGGTACTCTGGGCAGCACAGGAAGATCAACCGGTCCGCACCTTCATTACGAGATCAGGAAAGATGACAGGGCAGTAAATCCTTTCTACTTTTTCTATGAAAACCTGAGCTCTGAAGAGTATACATTGCTTGCTTCCCGTGCCACCAATCCTGAGGAAGCGTATCAGCCTCTGGCTCTGAGTCAGAAATAATTCCCGCATAGCCGGAAATAATTCCTATTTTTGCACAGAATTGTTGGAACGATCTAGTGTGAATGGAGCAATCGCATTTTAAATTTAATCCGGAAGATCTTAATTACAGGAAGCTGGACGATAGTCTGAGCGCACGTACCTGGCGCCTGGTAATCTACGTGGCAGCTGTGGTGGTAATCGCAGTTCTGCTGAACGTGGTCTATTCACTGTTTTTTGATACGCCCAGAGAACGGCAGATTCGCCGGGAGAATGAGACGCTCCTGCAGGAATACAAGGCACTGAGTGAGCGAAAGCAATTGGTCGACACCGTGATGCAGGAGGTTGAGCGGATCGACAGGGATATATATCGTGTGATTTTCGAGACGGAACCGGTGCAGGCTGAGGAGGGCCATGCTGCCGGTCTGACCTACCAGAATCTTTTGAGGACCCCGGATTTGGAGATTGTCAATTCCTCGGCCACCAAGCTGGATTCCATGATCCGGCATATTAACCGTACCGAGTCCGTCTACGACATGTTGATGATCAAGGGAGAAAACCGGTATGAGATGCTTCCGTCCATTCCTGCCATACAGCCAATCGAGAATCAGGACCTGACTCTCATCGCTTCCGGTTTTGGTCACCGTATTCACCCCATTTATAAGATCCCAAAAATGCATCAGGGGATCGATTTCTCGGCTCCGGTGGGTACGCCTGTCCGCGCCTCGGGAGATGGACTGGTGTACAGTGTAATCAGGTCGGAACGTGGATTGGGAAACCAGATAGTCATTGATCATGGTTTTGGCTATACTACTCTCTATGCCTGTCTGGACGATATGAACGTGAGAAGTGGAGAGCGGTTGAAGCGGGGCGATCAGATCGGAACGGTGGGTAATACCGGCCTGAGTGTGGCTCCCCATCTGCACTATGAAGTGCACCTGAACGGGGAGGCCATGAATCCGGTAAACTATTTTTTCCTGGAACTTTCACCCGGAGATTATGACCGTTTGATTGTTATTTCCCTGATGTCGGGACAATCTTTTGATTGACACACATTTTTTTTATATTGCATTCCAATATGGAGAGATTTCGTTTTAACCCAAAAACACTATCATACCAGAAAATTGAATTTAGCCAGAAGCAGAAATTATTACGTTTTCTGGTTTTTTTTGGGCTTACTCTCTCCTTCTCCATCGCCTTTCTTTTCATAAGAGACCGGCACCTTCCATCGGTCCGATCCTCTTATCTTGAGGCTTCCCAGCAGCAGATTACCTACGAATTGGAACTGATGAACCAGGATTTGAACCATTACGAGGGCAAACTTGGTCAGTTGGCTTTTAATGATGATAATATTTACAGGGTGTATTTCGGTGTGGAGCCATGGTCCATCAGGAGCGTTGGTGTGGGCGGATCCCACAGATATGACAGGTTACGGCAATTTAAGCACGAAGATCTTTTAAAACAGACTTATAACAATATTGACCGCTTAGAACGAAAACTGATAATGCAGTCCAATTCCTTTGATGAAGTGATCGACCTGGCCTGGACCAAGGAGGAATGGATGGCGGCCCGGCCGGCCATTCAGCCCATAGGGATGAAGGACCTGATTCGTTTCGGATCCTCATTTGGAACGCGCATGCATCCCATCCTGAAGGTGGTAAGGCCTCATGAAGGAATCGACCTGACTGCCCCCAGGGGTACCAATATTTATGCCACAGCAGATGGCACAGTGATCCAGGCAGGATACAGAGCCGGGGGCTTTGGGAAGAAAGTTCTGATCGATCACGGATATGGATACAGGACCCTCTACGGACATTGTGATGAGCTTCTGGTGGAATCTGGAGAACAGGTGAAAAGGGGAGAGGTAATTGCCAGGGTGGGAAGTTCCGGCCTATCCAAATCGCCTCATCTTCATTACGAGGTTCATGTGAACGGTCGCCCGGTGGATCCCATAAACTATTATGCCACTGATCTTTCGGCAGGTGAATTTGAGCATATGATTGATATGCTCTCCCAGGCAGATCCCTCTTTTGATATTAATTGATCCAAAGCATTACCTATGAGGTTGGTGGTGGCAGGTTTGTTAGTATTCGTCGCGTTTTCACTGCATGCACAGGAGAACGATTCGCTTCCTGTATTTTTGCCCGCACCCACCCCTGAGCTTTGGAGTAATTACAACCTGACCGGTATTCCCGATATCGTTCTGTCCGATAGCCTGGTATCCACCCTGGCACCGCTACTTCCTCAGCCAGCTCTTACCGATTCCATGCTCTGGAGCTATCTTTACGATGAGGATATCAGGGATTCCGGGGCCGTGGTGATTATAGGGACCGGCGACATAATGCTGGGAACAAACTATCCATCAGAAAGTTATCTTCCGCCCGGAAAGGATTGCAGTCCCCTGCTCAGTCCGGTTCACGAAGTGCTTCAATCGGGAGACCTTCTTTTTGGGAACCTGGAGGGTGGATTCTGTTCGGAGGGAGGAACTCCGAAAAAGTGCAAGGATCCGCTTACCTGTTATGTATTCAGGATGCCAGACCATTTTTTATCCTGCATTGTGGAAGCAGGATATGATGTGCTGAGCGTGGCCAATAATCATGTGAACGATTTTGGGCCTGCAGGAAGGGCATCGACTGCTGCTTTACTGGATTCGTTTGATATTCGCTATGCCGGATTTGTGACCCACCCCTGGACCCTTTTTGAGAAGGAGGGTGTTAGCTACGGATTTGCAGCCTTTGCTCCCAACAAGGGATGCATGGACATGAAGGATTATGACAGGGCTGCCGAGATCACTGCCATGCTCGATTCCATGGCCGATGTGGTGATAATCTCCTTTCATGGCGGAGCCGAGGGAAAGGATCATCAGCATGTGGTAAGGGGTGATGAGGAGTACCTGGGCTATAACAGGGGCAGTGTTTACTATTTTGCGCACCGGGTGGTGGACGCAGGAGCCGATGTGGTCTTCGGTCATGGTCCCCATGTGACCAGAGCGCTTGAATTGTACAGGGACCGCCTGATCTGCTACAGCCTGGGGAATTTTGCCACCTACAGGCGTTTTAACCTGAGCGGGCCCAACGGGATCGCTCCCATTGTGAAAGTACGTGTGGACAGGGAGGGCAATTTTCTGAGGGGAGAGGTGGTTCCTATCTATCAGCCAGGAGAGGGGGGACCCCGAATCGACCCTGCCGCAAGGGCAACAGCAAAATTGAAAACCCTGACCGAAATTGATTTTCCTGATCATGAGCTTGTTGTGGATAGTGACGGAATTCTCTGGACCAGGTAACTCCCACGTAACACATGGGGTTTGATTCTATAATGGAAATGATTAAATTGAACTCTGTTTATTTGAAAACTAGCATTATATGCCTTATAAGGAAGCCAAAGTTGAAAAGCTATACTAC
The DNA here is from genome assembly GCA_964458155.1 of uncultured Bacteroides sp. Taxonomy (GTDB): domain Bacteria; phylum Bacteroidota; class Bacteroidia; order Bacteroidales. The sequence continues at coordinate 6,337 of CAYWGP010000211.1, read as the reverse complement.
TCCATCGGAGAGGTAGCAAGAATGTTTGATGTCAACACCTCGCTGATCAGGTTCTGGGAAAAGGAGTTTGACATCATAAAACCCAAGAAGAATAAAAAAGGGAACCGGCTTTTTACAAAACAGGACATCGACAATTTCCATATCATCTATCACCTGGTAAAGGAGAAGGGTATGACCCTGAAGGGCGCCAAAAAGAAGATGAAGGAGAACAAGGAGGATACAGAGCATAACTTCGAGATTATCAGGTCCCTGGAACAAATTAAGGAGATGCTTACAGACCTGGTGACATGATACCTTTAAGGGAGATTACCGGCTACCTGGAGGGCCTGGCACCACTCTCTCTCCAGGAATCATATGATAACTCAGGCTTGCAGGTTGGCGATCCGGACATGAATATAAGTGGTATCCTGGTGGCTCTTGATGCAAGCGAGGAAGTGGTGCTGGAGGCTGAGAAACTGGGTTTTAACCTGGTACTTACACATCATCCGGTGATCTTCGGCGGACTTAAATCGCTTACCGGCAGACGGGGGCCCGAACGCATCGTGAAGATGGCTATCCAGAAGGAAATAGCCATTTATTCCTGCCATACGAACTTCGATGCTGTCACTGGAGGGGTAAACAGTGCCCTGTCTAACAGGCTGGGACTGGTTGACCAGCAGATCCTGGATCCCGGTAGCGGAAGCCTGAAGAAAGTCGTTGTTTATGTGCCACATGCTCAGCTGGAAGAGGTGAGACAGGCCATGTTTGATGCCGGGGCCGGGCAAATAGGAGCCTATGACTCCTGCAGTTTTAACATGGAGGGTAAGGGGACCTTCAGGGGAGGTGAAGACAGCAATCCATTTGCAGGCAAATCCGGAGTGTTTCACCAGGAGCCGGAGACCAGAATGGAAACCATTGTTCCTGCCACCCTGACAGCAAAGGTGATCAGGGCCATGGTCGCAGCCCATCCGTATGAGGAAGTAGCCTATGACATCTACCCGCTGGAAAACAAGGATATGCAAAGGGGCATGGGAATGATTGGTCGCCTGGAATATCCTATGGAGGAGGAGGTATTCCTGGGATTCCTGAAGGACCGCTTCCAGGCCCCTGTGATCAGGCATAGTACCCTTCTTGGAAAGACCGTGAAAAAGGTGGCCGTCTGTGGTGGCTCCGGAAGTTTCCTCCTGGGGAAGGCCAGGGCTTCAGGTGCGGATGTTTTTATAACTGGCGATATGAAATATCACCAGTTTTTCGAAGCCGGGGGCAAGATAGTGGTGATGGATATCGGGCATTTTGAAAGTGAGCAATTTACACGGGAACTTTTTTATGATCTACTTATGAAAAAATTCCCTAAATTTGCAGTCCGATTATCGGAAACAGAACAAAATCCAATTAAATATTTTTAGTAAATGGCGAAAGCAAAAAAAGATGCAGAAGTTGTCGAGATGACAGTTGCTGAGAAATTGAAAGCCTTGTATGACTTGCAACTGGTGGACACTGCCATAGATAATATCAGGATTCTTCGCGGGGAGTTACCCCTTGAGGTTCAGGATCTTGAAGATGAAATAGAGGGCCTGCAGACCAGGGTTTCCAAGTATGATACTGACATTGAAAGCCTGGAGAAATCCATAAGCGGAAAGAAGCAGGAAATAGGCAATGCCCAGGAACTTATCAAGAAGTATGAGGAGCAGCAAAACAACGTAAGAAACAACCGGGAATACGACTCTCTTTCAAAAGAAATTGAATTTCAGACCCTGGAAATTGAACTTTCGGAAAAGCGTATCCGTGAGTTCACTTCACAGATCGAGGAGAAGAAGGAAGTAATCGGTGAGTCTGTGGAAGTTTTGGATGGACGTAAACTGGATCTGGAGAATAAGAAGAAGGAGTTGGAAGATATTATCGGGGAGACTCAGAAGGAGGAGGAAGTGATGGAGAAGAAGTCGGCCCAGCTGGAGGAGATTATTGAGGAGCGCCTGGTTTCGGCTTACAAGAAGATCAGGGGGAATGCACGTAACGGACTGGCGGTTGTGCCGGTGGAGCGTGATGCATGTGGCGGATGTTTTAACAAGATCCCTCCCCAGCGCCAGCTTGATATCGCATCCAAGAAAAAGATCATCGTCTGTGAATATTGCGGACGTATCCTGGTAGATTCAAGGGACACAGAAGAGGAAAAATAGCACCTTATGGAGTGATCACCTCCCTGCACCCCTGCAGACGGGACCGGGTATCATTCAGGAATAGTGTCATTTTACTTATATCCTCGGCCGTCATGGTCCTGAGGTTTGCAGAACCGGGATCAAGATTAGCAGGCACCAGCGTAAAGCCGGTGCCTTTTTTTGTTTGTGGTTTCCAGACCCATACGGGAAGGTAAGCATGGCTGGTGATTGCATCTTTAGATAGAACCATTTCGAAGAGAATGCCTCCGTCGCGGTACCTGCTACGCTGGTTGGATATCAGGTTACCCAGGGAGTAAACCACAAGGTTCCCGCTACCTTCACCCCTGATAGCTTGCACCACATGGGGGTGGGAGCCGATGATCGCATGGGCCCCGTTTTCAAACAGGAAGGCTGTCAGTTCCTCTTGTTCACGACTCTCTGTAAGCTGGTACTCATTACCCCAGTGCATGCATACCAGGATGAAATCGGGTTCTGCTGTCTTCGCTTTTGCAAGATCTTCACTTATCCGGGTCCTGTCTATGCGGTTGACAATGGCAGGTGGACGGTCCTTGATACCATTGGTCCCATAGGTATAGTTAAGCAAGGCAATCCGAATTCCATTTTTCTCAACTATTAAGGGATAGTAAGCCGATCTGGACTCCTGACCGGCAAAGGTTCCGGTTTGAATAAAGTCCTTCTCCTGCAGTACCTCCAGGGTACGTTCCAAGCCCTTTCGCCCCCTGTCCAGGGCATGGTTATTGGCATTGACCAGGATATCAAAGCCGGCCCAACTGAGGGCATCGGCCAGTTCATCCGGACTGGAGAAAGCCGGATAGCCTTTGTATGGTTCCCCGGCAAAAGTGACCTCCAGATTCCCGATGACCATATCGGCCTCCTGCAGGTAGGGCTGCAGAAACTGAAAACAGGGCCTGTAATCATAGCCTGGTTCACCGGTAGCCAGGGCGGATGCAATCTGGGTATCATGACCCATAATATCGCCGGCAAATACCAGCTTTAGCCGGGCTTCCTGGGCAAAAGTCAGCTGAAATGCCCATAGCCATGCTATGATGCTTATGCCTGCCTTCAAGGCTGTTTTCTTATACATTGGAGGGGGTTAATATAGCAATAAGCTGCTACATAAGGAATATGCTACCAGCCTCCGCCGGCACCACCGCCTCCAAAGGAGCCGCCGCCGCCGCCGGAGAATCCTCCAAATCCACCACCTCCACCTCCAAAGCCTCCGCTGCCCGATGAGAAATTCCCGAAACTGCCCGAGTGACGGCCTCCCGACAACATTCCCAGCGCCAGCCACAGGGGCAGGTTGCTTCGACCCATGCCGGAGCTTCTTCTCCTGCCTCCGAAGAGCATGGATAAGATGATGATAATAAAGATAATGCCTCCAATGGAGAAACCTCCTCCAGAAGAACTCTGTTTTCGATATTCTTCCGGGGTGTACTCACCATCCAGAAGAGCCATAATCACCGAGGTGGCTGCATCCACTCCGGCATAGTACTCCCCCTGCTTGAATGCGGGAGTAAGTTCGTTGCGGACAATCAGTCCGGCTTCCAGGTCGGTGACAAATTCTTCGTTTCCATAGCCCGTGGCAATAAACATTTGCCGGTCCTGCATATCAAAGAGCATGACAATACCATTATCCTGTCCCTGCTGGCCAACGCCCCATTGTTCACCGATCATGGGAGCCAGCATAGCGGCCGGATATCCACCGTTGTCGCTAATAGTTACAATGAAAATCTGGGTGGAATTATGCTGTTCAAACATGCCAAGTTTCTGGTCCAGGCGAGCTGCTTCATCCTGAGTGAAGATTCCTGCGTAGTCATTAACCCAGGATTGGGGTTCTGCCGGTACCGGTAGCTCATCCTGGGCCGCACTCCACAGTGGAAGTACTACCAGTATAGCGATAGCGATAATCATATATTTTTTCATTCCTGCTTTCCTCCAAATGATATTTCGTCCGACAACTCATTTACATCTCCGTCCTGGTAGGGGAAGTGCTCTTTCAGGGCCTGTCCTGCCATGAGGATTCCTTCCTGCAGTCCGGTAGCAAATGCCCCCTGGCTGAAAGAGGCCAGCATTTTTTCCTTGATATGATCCCAGAAATCGACCGGGGTGACTTCATTGATGCCTGCATCGCCAAGGATGGCAAACTTGCGATCCTTTACCGCCAGGTAGAATAGTACTCCATTGCGCTGTTCGGTAACTTGCATCTTGAGTTTCCCGAACCACCAGGCTGCCCGGTCCAGGACATCCTCCTTGCAATGGTTGTCCACATGCACCCGGATTTCACCGGATGTATTGAGTTCTGCCTCTTTCACTGCCGATTTGATCAGCTCTTTCTCTTCTTTGGAGAAAAAATTTATTGCGTTCATGGTTTATATCTAAAACTCCACAACAGGAGCGGTTTCACTTCCGGCGACCGACTCGAAATAGGGTTTCTGATCAAAGTCCTTCATATTGGCTATGACGCTTGCAGGGAATTTTCTGACAGATGTATTAAAACTCCTTGTAACCTCATTGAATTTCCTTCTCTCTGTTGCAATTCGGTTTTCAGTACCCTCCAACTGATCCTGCAGGGACAGGAAATTCTGGTTGGCTTTCAGATCAGGATAGCGTTCGATGGTGACCAACAGTCGGGAAAGAGCGGAGCCGAGTCCTTCCTGGGCCTGCTGGAAGGCAGCCAGTGATTCAGGGGTCAGATTGGTGGGATCGACGGTTATACTCGTAGCCTTGGCCCTTGCTTCAACCACCCCGGTGAGTGTCTCCTGCTCAAATTCGGCATATCCCTTGACCGTATTGACCAGATTGGGGATCAGATCGCTACGTCGCTGGTAAACATTTTCTACATTGGCCCACTGGCCTTCGACACCTTCTTCCAGGGCTATAAAGCCGTTATAGGTTCTGATTCCCCAGCGTACAAATGATATGACAAGTAAAGCTAAAACTACCAGTACAATTATCCATGTTCTGTTTTTCTTTTTCATTTCAATCTTTTTTATATAAGGTTTCTTGGTTCAACTTCCTATTAAACAACTAAAATTACATTTTGTATGACAATTACAAGAATAGTAAGTGAATTATCGGTAAAAATTCGAGCAAAGCAACCTTTAATGCATAGGCTTGTTATCTCATTATGAGGGAGCCCATGCTGATACTTTATGATGGTCATTGCAAACTCTGCAGCAGGTCTGTAAACTGGATTATGCGCAATGATGTACATAAGAGATTCTCATTTAAGGCTTTGCAGCTCCGGGATCATCCAACAGTAGTGCTGATGCTGAAGGGTAAACACTATGAACGCTCATCAGCTGTTCTTAGGATCGCCCTGCACTTGCGCTTCCCCTGGCCTCTGCTGGGAATCTTCTTCCTTGTGCCACGCGGGATCCGGGATTCATTCTACAAGCTGGTGGCAAGAAACAGGAAAAAATGGTTTGGGGAACACCTCGATTGCTATATCCCATGAGTCTGGACCGGGCCTCTTGAGCCAGTCTTATACACATGTGTTTTATAACCCCCGTCCAGGCTTCCTTCCCGGCTGATGATTTTTGTACTTTTGATTCACTAAATGAAGTTAGAGAAGATGAATGCAGAACAGTTCAAAGCGGCTATCCTTGAGGGGATTCCGGAGCTCTTGCCACCACCACAGCAACCCGTTCCGGAGCTGAATCATGCTCCCAGAAGAAAGGATATTCTGAGCCCTGAGGAGAAAAAGCTGGCCATACGGAATGCCCTGAGATATATTCCGGTAAAGCACCATCCGGTTTTGGTGAAAGAGTTCGCCGGGGAACTGGAGCGATACGGCAGGATCTATATGTACCGGTACAGACCCGGCTATGCTATATCGGCACGCAGTCTTAATGCATTCCCTTACCGTTCAAAGCAGGCAGGGGCGATCATGTTGATGCTCTCCAATAACCTGGATCATATGGTGGCCCAGCACCCCGACGAATTGATATGCTATGGGGGAAATGGTGCCGTTTTCCAGAACTGGGCCCAGTACCGCCTGTGCATGAAGTACCTGGCCGAAATGAGCGATGAGCAGACACTGGTACTCTATTCGGGACATCCCATGGGGCTTTTTCCCTCTCACAGGGAGGCTCCCCGGGTGGTGGTGACCAACGGAATGGTAATCCCCAATTATTCTGGTCAGGATGACTACGAGCGGATGAATGCGCTGGGTGTAAGCC
>CAYWGP010000210.1:0-4075 GCA_964458155.1 uncultured Bacteroides sp. | reverse complement strand
GATCTCTTTGTTGGGATCCGTTTGCGTCCCTATCTTTATGGTATTCCTGTGAATGGCTACCTGCTGCAGAATGACGGGCAGGGGAATTTTACCAATGCTTCAGATAAGCTGGCACCCGGACTAAAAGAGCTGGGGATGATCACCGATATGGTCTGGGCAGATCTTGACATGGACGAAGATCCCGATATGATTATCGTGGGAGACTGGATGCCTGTAAAGATATTTATCAATGAAGAGGGCCTGTTCGCGGACCGCTCCGACTCCTGGGGCCTGTCAGGAACCCGTGGTTGGTGGAAGCGGGTCACTGCCGGAGATCTGGACCAGGATGGTGATACGGACCTGGTGCTGGGCAATCATGGACTGAATTCCCGCTTCCGGGCCTCCCGGGTAAATCCGGTCACCATGTATGTGAACGATTTTGACATGAATGGTTCAGTGGAGCATATTATATGCGCATATAACGGTGACACAGCTTATCCCCTGGCCATGAAAGATGACCTGGTGAAGCAGATTCCAGCCCTGGGAAGTAAGTATGAGACCTTCAAATCTTACAGCGGGCAGAGCATCCAGGATATTTTCTCCGGGGAGATACTGCAGCGTTCAGTGGTGCAGCAGGTTGATATGCTTGAGAGTGTAGTGCTGATCAATGATGGTTCTGGCAGCTTCCTTATTCAGGCCCTCCCCGTGGAAAGTCAGCTCTCTCCCGTTTATGCCATCTCCACGGGCGATTTTGATCACGACGGAGTTTGCGACATACTGCTGGGTGGCAACTTAAGCAGGGCCAAACCTGAAACAGGGATCTACTGTGCCGGGCACGGTCTTTTCCTCAAAGGAAAAGGAGATGGGGAATGGAAAACAGTTCCCGCAGATAGCTCGGGCTTCTTTACAAAGGGGGAAATCCGTGATTTTGAAAGCATAAAAATTAATGGAAAGCAGGTGATTTCTGTTGCGAGAAACAATGAGAATTTACACTTTTACACTTTCTGAAAATAGAGAAGGATGAAAATGATGAAATGGATTGTGCTGGCAGCAGTGGCAGCACTTGTAGTGGGAGGATGCTCGCCCGGAAAAACATACGAACGCAGATTGAAACGTGAGCTGGCCAGCGAAGTCAGGTACGATTCCCTGTTTATGGGAATTTCCTTCGGGATGACCTCGGAGGAGTTCTATGAACATTGCTGGGGCCTGAACAGGGATAGTGTTGTAAAGCAGGGAACGGCCAATATGAGTGTTCAGTACGACATTAACGAAGAGTTGAAATATCCCGCCACCATGAACTTCTATCCTAATTTCTGGGAAAACAGAATCGTTGAAATGCCGGTTCGCTTTCTCTACAATGGCTGGGCTCCCTGGAACAAGGACCTGGCGGCAAGTTCACTGGCCCTGGATGTTAAGCACTGGTACGAAGAAATCTATGGGAAAGGTTTTATCACCGTTGCCCATCCTATAAATGGAGAGGCCTATACCAAGATTGACGGAAACAGGAGAATTACGATTTATGTGGAGAACGACATGTACGTCTGGGCCATTTTTACCGACATGCTTCATAAGACAAAGAATGATTCTCTTTCTGCTGCCAATCAGAATTGAAATTCAAATGAGAATCCTGGCCCATCTTACATTCCCTGGTCTTCTTTTTCTGACCGCTCTCCTGCTTGGCCTCTCCTGCAAGCGGGACGAGGGTAGCAGATCGGAAGATCAACTCTTTACCCTGATGCCCGAATCCTATACCGGGGCCGGATTTGTGAACCACCTGGACTACGATGAGCAGTTAAAGAAGAAATTCAACATTTACACCTACCGGAATTTCTACAATGGAGGTGGAGTGGCCCTGGGCGATGTAAATAACGACGGGCTCATGGATATCTTCCTAAGCTCCAATATGGGACCCAATGTGCTCTACCTGAATAAGGGAGATTTTAAATTTGAGGATATCTCCGAAAGGGCCGGGATCAGCGGGAAGGGTGAATGGTCCACCGGTTCAAGCCTGGCCGATGTGAACGGAGACGGCTGGTGCGATATTTACGTTTGTAATTCAGGAAACGTGGAGGGTGATGATCGGCTCAATGAGCTATATATCAACAACGGGGACCTTACCTTCACAGAAAGCGCAGCTGATTACGGAATCGACGATCACGGCTACTCCACCCACGGGGCCTTCTTTGATTATGATCGCGACGGCGACCTGGATCTCTATTTACTTAATAACTCATTCAAAGCCATCGGAAGCTTTGATCTCTCTGCAAACCAGCGCCTGGTGAGAGATACCATCGGAGGTGATAAACTCTTTCGGAACGATGATAATCAATTTACAGACGTAAGCGAAGAAGCCGGGATCTATACCAGTCTCATCGGATTCGGACTGGGGGTCACCATTGGAGATATTGACCAGGACGGATGGATGGATATTTATATATCCAACGACTTTTTTGAGCGGGACTATATTTATATGAACAATGGTGACGGAACCTTCCGGGAGACACTCACTGAAATGATGCGCTGCATCTCTGCCGCATCCATGGGTGCCGATATGGCCGATATCAATAACGACCACTACCCGGAGATCTTTGTTACAGACATGATCCCTGAGCATGATGCCCGGCTTAAAACCAAAACCACCTTTGATAGCTGGGACAGTTATAAGTCCAACTACGAAAATGGCTACCATCACCAGTTTACCAGGAATATGCTGCAGCTGAATAATACCGATGGCACCTTCAGTGAGATCGGGCGACTGGCAGGTGTATATGCCACCGACTGGTCCTGGGGGGCCCTGATTATGGACCTGGATAATGATGGTTTGAAAGATATTTTTGTAGCCAATGGAATCTACCAGGATCTGACCGATCAGGATTATATCCAGTACTTTTCCAACCGCGATATGGTGGCATCCATTATTTCAGGGAACAATGTGGACTATAAAACCCTCATCGATGCCATTCCCTCGGTAAAGCTACCCAGTTATGCCTTTAAGAATATGGGAGGATACCAGTTCGAGAACAGGGCCCTGTCCTGGGGACTGGCGCAGCCAAGCCATTCAAACGGATCGGCTTACGGGGATCTGGATAATGACGGGGACCTGGACCTGGTGGTTAACAATGTGAACATGCCCATGTTCCTCTACCGGAACGAAAGCACCGAAAAGAGGCCCGATAATCACTACCTGAAAGTAATCCTGAAAGGTAATGGCAGGAATACTGATGCCATAGGCAGCAAGGTAACGGCAAGGCACCATGGCCAGTCCTATTACCTGGAACAAATGCCCACCCGGGGATTCAAATCAACCATGGATCCCCGCCCCCACCTGGGACTGGGATCACTGACGGTGGTCGATTCACTGATTGTGCAGTGGCCCGATGGTACCACCACCCTGCTAAGAGATATTCCCACCGACCAGACACTCACCCTCTACCAGGAAGATGGTCTGAGCTCCCCTCCGCTCCGGCATGGAAAAGCCCGACAGGAAGATCATTGGTTTAAGGAGATCACCGGTGAAGTTCCTGTTGACTTCAGGCACAGGGAGAATGATTATGATGATTTTCGCAGGGAAAGACTGATCTACCATATGCTTTCCACAGAAGGGCCACGCAGCGCTGTGGGGGATGTGAACGGGGACGGACTGGAAGATTTTTTTGTGGGTGGCGCCAGGGATCAGGCAGGCAGGCTGCTTATTCAGCAGGAGAGTGGTCTCTTTGTCAGCTCCAATGAGCAAATCTTTGAGATGGATAAAGCTGCTGAAGATACGGATTGTGCCCTGTTTGATGCAGATGGAGATGGCGACCTGGACCTCTATGTGGCCAGCGGGGGAAACGAGTTCTCCAGCTCTTCCTCAGAACTGTCCGACCGCTTTTACCTGAACAATGGACGCGGGCGCTACTCCAGGTCCCCCCAGATTCTTCCTGCAGGCCGCTATGAAAGTACCGCGTGCGTACGCGCAGCAGATTTTGACAGGGACGGCATCATTGAACTCTTCGTTGGAATTCGCCTGCTTCCTTACCTCTACGGGGTGCCGGTCAGTGGCTACCTGCTGGAGAATGACGGCCAGGGACATTTTACCAATGTAACGGAGCAACTT
>CAYWGP010000209.1:0-2513 GCA_964458155.1 uncultured Bacteroides sp. | reverse complement strand
CAGCAGCGTGAGGAGCAGGAAGGGGTGCCTTTTGCGATTGTCGGCCAGGTAAATCCAAACCTGCCCTATATGTACGGCGATGCTGAAGTTGAAGCCAACAACTTCCATTATGTTCTGGATAATCCGGAATATTACTACCGGATCTTTGGTGCTCCCAAGCTCTCTACACCGGAACGGGAACACATGGTTGGCTTGTACCTGTCCACGCTTATCAGGGATGAGGGTGAATTGCAGATAGGTATTGGTGCCATGGGCGACGCTTTTATCAACGCTTTGATTTTTAGGCAAAAAGACAACCAGAATTATCAGCAGGTTTTGCAGACACTGGAGTTGGAAGAAAAATTTGGCGAAATTATAAATAGAATAGGCGGCACCGGTATTCTTGAAAAAGGACTGTTCGGTGCCAGTGAAATGGTGATGGACGGATTCCTCCATCTATATGAGGCTGGCATCCTGAAGAGGCTGGTCTATGACGACCTGCCAATACAGCGGTTGCTCAACGAGGAACTGATTGGCCATGAGGTAACACCTGCTACTCTTGAATTACTGCTTCAGCGTAAAGCTGTACATATGTATCTGTCACGGGACGATTTTAACTATTTGGTCAAGTTTGGCGTTTTTCAGGATGGACTCCTTTATGATGACGGTGTCATTGTGACTGCACAGGGGCAGAGGATCAGGGCCGATTTCACCCGGGAAGAAAACAAACAACAGATATTGGAACACTGTTTGGGAGATCATCTCAAGGGAGCAGCAGTAGTACATGGTGGATTTTTTCTGGGTCCACAAGATTTCTATCAAAAATTGAAAGCACTGCCTGAGCTGGAAAGAAGGCTTTTTAATATGCGCAGTGTCCGCCGCATCAATCATCTCTATGGCCATGAAGAGATTGATCGCCTGCAACGCAAAAATGCTCGTTTCATCAATACCTGCATGAAAGTCACTCTCTCGGGACACGTTGTCTCAGACGGCCTGGAAGACGGTCGTGTGGTCAGCGGCGTAGGCGGCCAATACAATTTCGTGGCTATGGCCCACGAACTTCCTGATGGTCGCTCCCTTATTAACTTGCGTTCCACCCGGGAAGAGGGAAGTAAAGTCCTTTCAAATATCGTATGGAACTATGGCCATACCACTATTCCACGTCATCTGCGGGATATCGTGGTGACTGAATACGGTATCGCTGACCTGCGCGGCAAGACCGATTCCGAGATCATTGAAGAACTACTGAAGATTACTGACACCCGCTTTCAGATGAAACTTATGCAGCAAGCGAAAAAAGCTGGCAAGTTGAGAAGCGACTATCAAATACCTGAGAAATTCCGAAATAACTATCCGGAAGTAATTACACAAAAGATCGCGACATTCAGGCGTAAGGGATTTTTCCCGCCATTCCCATTTGGTACCGACTTTACCGAACAAGAGCAGGTGATCGGAAAAGCATTAAAATCCCTAAAACGGAAATCTCGTTCAAAATGGCTTATGTTCAAGATGCTTACCAAAGCATTATTCACTCTAACAATACCTGACGTACAGAAGCCTTATCTGGAAAGAATGGGGCTTTGGCAGACTAAGGGAGTGGAGGAGAAAATTTTCCGTAACCTCCTGGCAAACGAGCTGAAAAATGTCGTAAAAATTGAGTGAAATTATGATCCCATGATATTAAGAGCTGATTCTGAATAAATACCCAATGGATATCCCTGAGCCAGGACCGTTAACCCCACAGAAAAGTAATGTACTCTCGAGAGTAATCGGTCGCTTACTACTGTTAGCATTTCGATGGCAGATCAAAGGTAAGGTGCATAACGCACCAAAATTTGTGATGGTTCTGGCGCCCCATACATCGATGTGGGATTTTTATGTAGGACTGGCAGGCAGGCTGGCTGTTGGACTTAATTCATCCTGGTTAGTATCCGCAGCCTATACCTGGTGGCCGTTGGGCGCCTTTCTGCGTCGATTGGGAGGCATACCTATTTATCAGAATGGATCACACAATCTTGTGTCGCAGCTTGTTGAATCCTTTAATAATAGCGACAGGATGATGGTTACACTTTTCCCAGAGGGAACACGAAAAAAAGTAGGGAAGTGGAAAACCGGGTTTTGGTACATCGCCTCACAGGCTGGTATACCCATCCAGTTGGTAAACTTTGACTACGAAAAAAGGATAACGGAATGCGGGCCTGTCATTGAGCCATCAAACAACATCGAAGCTGATATGAAAAAAATCCAGGAATATTATAAAGGGGTGCAGGCTAAACACCCCGATAAATTTGGTGGTGAGTATTTGTAAATGCTATCCATTAAATAATTGCAAGCTCTTGTACACTTAATGTGAGCCAGGCCTAAATATGAAAGGTTTTATATCAATATAGTGATAGTGAAATCCACTTGAAGGAAATTATTGTCCAATATCGGCTTCAATTTACCACTTTCAAATTTCACTAATACTTTTCACACAGTCTGGACCGATAGCAGTCATCTGGGAATGATATGTTAAATAGACATTTAACGCAGTC
>CAYWGP010000208.1:0-8884 GCA_964458155.1 uncultured Bacteroides sp. | reverse complement strand
TTTCACCTTCAATTTCTAAGAAGCTCATGCTTTCATTCAGCCCGGCAGAGGCATATTTGGATGGATCCGGGACAGCAAACAGTTTTTCATTGGCTTCTTTTCCTGGCTTTACGCCATGTTGCCATCCTGGCTCATGCGAGGTAATGGAAAAACTGAAGCGGTGATTGCCTGTCTGGTGATAATCATTTCCTTCGCCATGGCAACTCCTGCGCGAAGCCAGCAGGATAGGTTGCAAAATGGTATATGGAAGTCCCTCTCCTGTAGGATCTACGTAATCCATGGCTACGACGCTGGAGGACAGGGTAAGTCCAAATTCTTCACCTGAGGCATTTATCCAGTTCTCGATGCCTCTTGGATGAAGGTCCTTGCATTCGACTTCATAGCGCTCCCCGGCTGCTCCTGCCATTTCATCTTTTCCCACTTCCACCACGCCAAAGGGTGCCTCATATGCAATGTCTCCATTATCCATTTGCAGGGGCATGGCCATCCTGAACTCCCTGAACATGGTTCCATCCCAGTTCATCAGCTTCACATCAAAATCAACTTTCTTTATTTGATGCCAGAAGGTGAGTTCCAGCTCAGCCACAGCATTACGAATGGGCTGCCTGTAGCTATAAGATGTGTAAACAGGTCCGTCAGCCATCAGCTTCCAGGCAGTTTCGTAGTTCCCTGTCTTGTCAAATCCTTCCATTTCAGGCTGCTGAACGGTATCAAATTCTCCTGCGCCATTTCCAAACGATTTCATGGTAAAAATCTCCCCGGCCTTGAAGAAACTACTCTCAATAAGCTCTTTGCCAAGTTCTTTGTCATATAAGCTTGACAGGCCTCCGTTAGCCAGCCTGGCTTTATAAAAGCTGTTTTCAAATTCAATGGTAAATGCCTCATTCTTTTCAGCCACTGCTTTATCAGACAGTACAATGTAATAGGTGTCATAACCGATGGAGGGTACATCCGGGGCCACAAATGTTATCTCCGCGGAATTCAAATATCCATCCTTGTTTCTACTTACATTCTCAAGTTGTACGGGAATATCCTTCCCTTCCTTAGTTTGAAGAATTATTGATTTTGCCGACTCAGGGTCAAAGCTCATCTGAATGGTAATCGGACTGGTCCGATTCCAGCTCAAGCTATTAAATATCACAAGAGGAATACCTTTTTCCTGGACCGTATTGACCTTTCCCGCCAGAGCTTGCAGTGAGTTACCCAACAATCTTTCTGCTTTGTTATGAGCATCGGCATAACGATTCAGGAAAATATCATCGGTGCTTTGTCCTCCTTTTCCTCCCCAGCCATGGTCCGGATATATTTTAGACTCCCAGGCCTGAGAGAATAATTTCACCGGATACTTTGAATAAGAGCCGTTTATCAATGCATCGGCTGTTGCAAATTTTTCAGCTGCAGGCAGCAGCATATCAGCCTGCCTGCTGTAGTCCAGGGCCCAGTGATGAGACGGTCCGTGAATGTAGATCCACACATTGGGACGTTCCCCCGTAATGGAGGGCAACTTTTTGGTGGATTTCTTAATCTGGCTAAAGAACTTGTCCAGGGTTGAGAATTTGATTTCTGGTAAACGGACCTGTAGTTTTTCTCCATCTTCATTTTCCACCTCTCCCAGGCTATTCCATAATTTAGTAAAAGGGTCCAGGTTTTCTACGGGCTTGGGATCCCAGATAAACTCAAAGTTTAATACGGCCGGCATTACCGTTTCTTCTCCGGGAATATCGTTGTATCCATCACTCCAGATCAATGCCTGACTGGCCAGTTCTTTTATGGCCATTTCATCTGGTTTTCCGAGAATATTGTAGAAATCAATATAATGTCCCGGCGAATAGGTGGTCACGGATGATCCATCGGGACTGTACCAATCAAAAACTCCCCGTTCGTGCCGACTGATAAACATGTTATCCACTCCGGCCTTTGCCATTAGTTGAGGCATTTGCATGGCCCGGCCGGGGACATCGGAGTTGTAGTAGGAGGTCGCATTGTAGCCCTCAAATTCCTTTTTCAGCCAGAGCTTCCCCAGGTAGAACTGACGGGCCAGCGATTCAGAAAAGTACATTTCTTCATAGGGCTGGGTATAGGTAGAGCCAATCAGCATTCTTCCTTCGTGCAGACGCCTGGTAATTTCCTGCTTTCTCTCGGGATGCCGGATGATATACTCCTGGATAATGGAAGCCTGTTCAATATCCATCTCAAAAGAGGCATCTGTAATCAAACGATCCATAAAGGGAGTGATCCATTGAGTATCCCGCATGACCACGCACTTTTCGATCTCATCCACCCAACCCAGGTCCTGGTGCGTAGTCAGGGACAGGAGGATACTTCCATCGGCGAGGGGAGACTGGGCGACCTCCTTCAGGACTTCAAATGTTTCGTTGCTCACCTTCAGAGGCTTATTCTCCTGTGCTTTTACCGAAAAAGAGCAGACGCCGATTAAGATGAATAGACCTGCAATTCTCGTTAAGATATGTGCCTTTATCATAATGCTTTAGCTTTCTGTTATTTCATTTTGTAGGTCTCAACAGCATGCTTACCAAGCTCCAGTTGCAGAACCTTACCCTCCTGATTAAGCTGCTTCGGATTTTCCTCAATCATATCCGTCCTGGAGATGGACTTTACCTCATTGCTTAGATTTATTTGAACAATTTTATCCTTGCCTTCAGCTTCCAGTAGACGGAAAACCATTTCTGAATCGTCCTCTGCCTTTTTTATGGTAGTAATGACAGCAAAGGGATCCGATGTACTTACAAAACTATGCTCGGCAGCTATTTCTCCTTTTTGTTTTTTTGCTCTGACCAGGGGGCGTAAAGGATGATTGCTTTCAACTCCGAAGTGGAAGGCATTTTTCCAACCTTCTTCATGTGATCTAATTGAGAACCTAAAGCTATGGCTGCCTTCCTGGTGGTACCAGTTACCTTCCCCGTGGCAGCTCTTATGGGTGGATAAGAGGACCGAATTTAGAACAGGGTAGGGGGCCGAGCTCATACTGGGATCGATCCAGTCGGCGGTTACCACATCGGTGGACATGGTGAAGCCAAATCCACTACCACTGGCAGTCATGAAGTTCTGGATTTCCCGGGGATGAATCTCTTCTGACTTCTGACGATAGGTCCCGCCCCAGGCGGAACCTCCGGGACGCATTGTCAGCTCATCTTTACCCACATGCACCATGCCCATGGGTACATCGTAGGAGATCTGAGCATTCTCTTCCATATTTAAAGGAAACATCACGCGCAACTGACGGTTATGCGTACCGGGCCAATCAGGGATAATGTACTCCAGGTCAATTTGTTTCTTCTGGTGGAAAATGGTAATGATCTGCTGCACAGAAAAAGCGTCCATTTTATATTCCGACATATACCTGGAATAAACAGCTCCGGACTCAATCAGGCTCCAGCTGCTTTCCTTCTGATGAGCGCGCTCCATACCCCCGTAATTTGGCGGGGTTATGGTCACAAATTCACCTGCCCCGTTACCTGCATACCCCATGTGGAACAAGTCGCCTGCCACCATGGCTGTGGTATTGAAGACGTCTTTTTGAAGCGTTTTATCATATAAGCTGGTAATGCCTCCCTGGCCCAGGTGCATGGTATAGAACTGATTGTCGCAGAAGTTTGATCCTGTGGATATGTCAGCCCCGGATCTAAGACCTTTTTTAATGTTGAAAGTCTTATATCCAATGGAAGGCATTTCCTTCAGACTAAAAACCAGTTCTTTTTTGTTCTCTGAGCTAATCAGCTGAGTGGGGATTTCTTCCCCCTTGCCATCAACCACAAGCCAGTCATTTCCTTTCAGATGCGAAATATCGATCCGTGCATATCCGTCCCTGTTCCATGACAGATCATTAAATACGATAATATTCTGTGACTTCTTCAATTCCACTTTATCGGCAATACTATTCAAGGAAGCATTCAGCAAGGACTCTCCAATTTCATTGCCCTGTTCAAGAGATGCGCGGAAAAGGCTGTCGGTAATATGCCCGTTTTTGCCTCCCCAGCCATGATCGGGGTAGATGGCCTTGTACCAGGCTTCAAAAAGTTCTTCTTGAGGATAAGAAGAGAAATCGCCGCTTAGCTGACAATCGATGGCAGAGAATTTTTCGGCAGCGGGAATACTCACTGCAGCTGCCTTTTTCGCCTTTATGGCCTGGTAGTGTCCCGCACCATGGATGTATAGCCAGAGGTTGGGTCGCTCCCCGTAAATGGAATCGATTTTCGCATCGGGAACATCAACCTCCTGCAGGAATTCCAGGGCTGTTGAGTGCCCGATCTCCGGCATATTCATTCCACTTTTCTGAGCGATCTCATTCCATCCGTCAATAATTCCCCTGTAGGACTGAGGGCCACCTGCATCAGCGCTGATTACAACACTGTAGTGAGGAGGGATATTTCTTTCGCGGTAATATGCATTCCAGCCTTTCAATATTTTGGATAACTCGTGCATGGCTGTAATCACATCTTCATCCAAAACCTTGTGATGGTAATGATACCAGCCGTAGTTACCCGGACTGTAAGTGAAAACACTGCTTCCATCGGGACTGTACCAGTTATAAAATCCCTCCTTCATCCGGGAAACAAAGAGGTAATCGATGCCGGATTTTTTGAGGATTTGGGGAACCTGCAAAGAACGGCCCGGCACATCAATGTTGTAGGCCACATGAGCATCCATTCCCGGCAGGTTCTTTTTAATCCATCGCCTTCCCAGGTATGTTTGTCGAACCATTTGCTCGCCCGATTCAAGCCCTTCGTAGGGTTGGGTAAAGGTGGCTCCCCATTCAAAATTTCCACTTTTATATGTTTCAATGAGGTCCTGTTTGCTTTCAGGTGAATCCTCAAAGGTTTCCATCAGGTTGAGTGTCTGCTCCATCTCAAATTTGAAATCGCTTTCCTTTTCAATAAGATCCAGAGCCGGCAACACAATATCATGCACACGTTCATAGCGACAGCTGTCCGGCGTGTTCATCCAGCCTATATCCTGGTGAGATGATACGATCACATGAACCTTTCCTTCCCCGAAGTAATCCCAGTCAGCCGGAATCAGCGGTTCGAAATACTGCTTGCTTACCACATTCTTCTTTCCTTCTGATCGGGTGACTTCCATCATTCCCGGATTACCAACAAGTGGTAAGGAGATTTGCACCGTACCGTCTTCGAGTTCTTTTAGAGCAAGTTCCTCATCATAGAATCGCACCTTTACGCCTTCGGCCGAATTCACGCCCAGTATTACCGCATGGACCTTATATGATCCATCTGCCAGCTCATATTTGTAGGGCTTTTGGTAGGAAAACTTCAGCATTTTCTCCGGCGATTTTCCAGAAACCGGCTGTAACAATGCAGTGATCAAAACTGCTGCCTGAACGACTCTTTTCATATGCTGCTATTTTCCTTATTTAATATCAAACTGATAAGTCTCAATCCCGTAAGGTGATATTTCGATCTTATCAGCTGCTTTCGGATTTTCTTCTATGATATTCGTATGCTGCAGGTTTCCTAAGTCAAAGAATGATTCCAGCTTAACTGTCGCTTCTTTACCTTCAGCATCATACATACGCGCCACAACAGCATTACCCTCCTCAGCTTTTTTTATGGTGGTTACAATTACGTTTTCCTTATCAATGCTGAAGAACTCCATGGTTTCAGCCAGATCTGCTTTCGCAGACCGTTCAGGATTAACAATCACTTTTATGGCTTCGTTGAACTGCTTGGAAATTCTTGAGCCATCTAAAGCTCCGGCTTTACTTGAAGTTAAGACATGACTGTATGCGTGATTTCCTGCCTGGGAATATTCATTGCCTGCCCCGTGACAGGAAGTTCTGCTTGCCAGCAAAACGTGTTGTAACAGGTCTGCATCCCCGTCCTGTGTTGGATTAATCCAGTCTGCAGCAGCCACCGACGAGCTGACAGTAATACGGATATCATCGTCACCCGCTGAAATCCAATCCATAATGGCCCGGGGATGTACGTCTTTACAGAGCGGTGTATAGCGTTCCCCGGCACTGTTAATTTCGTCTTTCCCAACTTCTACCGTTCCAAAGGGAACCTCATGTTTAATTGTGGAGTTTTTAATGGCTACCGGGTAGGCTGTCCTGAATTCCCGGTACAGGGTTCCATCCCAGTTAAGCAGTCTATTATCAAATTGAATGCGTTTTAACTGGTGATAGATGGTTACTTTCTGTTCCACCCGGGCATGTTTAATTTCCTGTTCCAATTTATAGGTCGAATATACATCACCTGACTCCAGCAGTTCCCACTTTGCACCGTGTGTTCCCACCTGGTCAAAGTCCCTCATAAATGGTTGTTGCACATCGCCGAATTCACCGGCCCCGTTTCCTTCCGACTGGAGTGTAAATATCTCACCCACCTTAAATTGCCGGGTGGTAAACAGGCTTCTGTTCAATTCCTTATCGTACACATTTTCAATGCCTCCATCGGTAAAAGTCACCTTATAGTATTCGTTTTCATAAACGGAATTGTATTCCGGAGCTTCCGTGGAGGTATTTCGCTTCATTTCCGGCTTCACATAGTAGGTCTTGTACCCAATGGATGGAATATCCTCAGCAACAAAAACAATCTCCGCATGTTTGATACTTCCATCCGTATGTTTGGTGACCTTGGCAAATTGAACGGGTACTTCTTTTTTGTCTGAAGTTCTTACACTGAGTCCCTGCGCTCTGCCACTGGGGAAATTCAGGCTTACCCTTACAGGGTCTGTTCTTTCCCACGACAGGCTGTTAAATAAAACCACGGGAATGCCCTTTTTCTCTTCTGTCTTCACCCGGCGGGCAATGAAGCTGGTGGCATTATCCAGAAGTTTTTCTCCGATTACCTGGGACTCCACCAGACGCTCCTTGAATAAATTGTCGGTAATGTCTCCATCGTGTCCGCCCCAACCATGATCGGGATAGATCTTTGCCTGCCAGCCTGCATCCAATTCTTCGAAAGGGTAGGGCATCTTGTCTTCATCAAGAAGCGAAGCCACGCTGAGAAATTTCTCTGCTGCCGGTAACAACTTGGAAGCTTTCCGGCTGGCTGTTATGGCATCGTGGTGGGCCGGACCATGAATGTAAACCCAAACATTTGGCCGCTCTCCCCAGATGGTATCAATGCTTGTGGCATGTTGTTCGGCCAGTGGCATATATTCATCCACTGTCATAAGCTCCATGTGCGGGAAGTACACCTTCTTCTCCCTGTCATTTACATCAAGAATGCTATTGGTATTGTTCCAGGTTTCGATAAAATCGGAATAATCAATGGCAGGTAGCATGTCCTGGCTGGACAGGAGTGGTGTCTGTGTTTCTCCGCCTTCAAAGTAGCGGCTCCACCAGACCACCTGTTCAGTTCCATATTTAAGCTTCTCAGACATATCTTTGGAAAGATGTATAATGTCTTCCCCATAGTGTCCCGGGGAATAGGTGAAAACGGAACTTCCATCGGGACTTCCCCAGTGTGTAAGAGTCCTGGCAAAGCGGCTTATTATCATATAATCCACGCCTGCCTTCTTCAAAATCTGGGGGAATTGCATGGTTTTTCCAGGCACATCCACATTCCAGTATACTTTAGAATCGTATCCGTCGAAATTATTCTTTACCCATAGTTTACCCAGGTAAAGCTGACGCACCAGGTCCTCAGGACCATACATATCTTCGTAGGGACAGTTATAGGTAGCTCCCACAGAAAGCAGTTTCCGGTTGAGCAATGTTGCTATCTTTTCCTGTGCATCCGGATGACGTTCCATATACTCCCGCAGCATCAGGCCATCTTCAATATCAAAACCATAATCCGGACGCGCAAAGGCATCGTTGATAATGGGAGTCAATAACATAGTATCGCGCATGATGATACACACTTCGGGACGGTCGACCCAGGCAATATCCTGATGACTGGAGTTCATCATGGAGATCAGGCCCTTTTCATATTGGTTATCAAAGAAAGGTTCATAGGCACTGTAGTATTCCGGCCGGAAGCGCTTTGTGAAATCAGCCACCCAGCCATTCTGGGCGTGCGCATGCGAAGTGTAAAAGAATTCTCCCCTTACAAGGTTTTGATTGATTTCTCCATCCCCCTTCTCAAATTCAACAGTGTATGTTTCTTTACCGTAAGAAATTTGAAAGGTTTTTTCAGGAGCTGAAGCAGTAAGTTCTGCTTTCGCCATTTCACCCTGCAGTTGAAAAGTTACTTCCTTGCTTTCTACACCATCGGAAACTACTGAGACTTTTTCACCGGCTAAATGGGCCGGTGCTACAATCAGCAATTTGTCGTTAAACTGTTTTACCGAAAAGGAAACATCCTTTTGCGCAACATCCTTTAACCACTGAATAGCGTTGGGGACTTTAAAGAGCATAAACCAGCCGTTTGTTCCTTTTGGCTGGCCCACAACAGAAATCCTGGCCCTTTCGCCTTTCTGCACCATGCTTGCGGGCAAAAGGAGTCGAAAAGCTCCCACGCCATCCCCGTTGTGATCTCTGCGGAACAGATAGTATATGGCATCACCGTTTCCGGGATTCTCCAGGATCTGAATATTTCCGTTCTCATCGGGCATAAAGCTTAAGAGGGGCTTCCCATTAACTTCAATATCATAGGGCTCCCTGAGATTCAAATCAATATCGGAATAGAAAAAGAAGCTCACCAACTCTTCCTTAAAATCAGCAGGAACCGTGGAGGTGTAAAATGAAAATCCCACTTTCCCGGTGGAGGCCCGGGCAATCATGGAGTGCCGCACATCATCTCGCAGGGAAGGGTAGGTATACATACCCCCATCAATCTGCTCGGAAAAACCTTCCAGGTCGTTCTTACAAATCTGGTACAGATTGTAGTTTACATTAATGCTATGAATTTGATTCTTCCCGGCACTTTCATGTGCGTTCAAACTGCTTGAAGTAAATATT
>CAYWGP010000207.1:0-5566 GCA_964458155.1 uncultured Bacteroides sp. | reverse complement strand
TTTCTGTTTCGAAATGGCTTTTATGAAGGCCCCTACAATATTTTGCTTGCAAAAGATTTAAGGGCCGAATAAAAGGCCATGAGCCTACTCTTCTTCCTGTTCAGCGGCGTATGCTTTCAAGAGTTCGTCCTGAATTTCTCCCGGCACCTGTGTATACTCGTCGAACTTCATGCTGTAAATGGCGCGCCCGCTGGTCAGTGAACTGAGTGCGGTACTGTACTTGTTCATCTCCGCCAGGGGCACCTTCGCTGTGATCTTCTCAAATCCCTTCTCACTGGCCATGCCCTGAACAATGGCACGGCGTCCCTGCAGGTCGCTCATCACATCACCCATGTAGTCGGAGGGTACCAGAACCTCTACCTCGTATACAGGCTCCATGATCTTGGGACTTGCTTCCTTAAAGGCCTGACTGAAAGCATGCCGTCCTGCCAGCATAAAGGAAATTTCATTGGAGTCAACCGGGTGCATCTTACCGTCATACACATAAACGCGGATGTCTCGGGCGTAGGAACCGGTCAGCGGACCTTCATCCAGTTTCTCCATAATCCCTTTCAGGATGGCGGGAAGGAATCGGGCATCGATGGATCCACCGACGATACAGTTTACAAACTCCAGTGTTCCACCCCAGCTCAATTTGTGTGTGTCCACACCCCGCTTAGCCATTTTTTGCTCCTTGCCACCAAATTTGAACATGGCTTTGGGCTCCGATCCTTCTGTATATGGTTCGATAATCATATGTACCTCGCCAAACTGACCGGAACCACCACTCTGCTTCTTATGACGGTAGTCGGCCTGGGCAAACTTGGTAATGGTTTCGCGATAAGGAATTTTCGGGGCAACAAATTCGGTTTCTACTTTAAACAGATTATCCAGCTGCCACTTTACAATATTAAGGTGGTACTCACCCTGACCTGACAGGATGATCTGCTTCAGTTCCTTGCTGTATTCGATCTTTACAGTGGGATCTTCCTGGTTGATCCTGGTAAGGGCCTCACCTAACTTCTCCTCATCACCTTCGGTCAGGGTCTTGATGGCTGTCCTGAATTTGGGCTCCGGGAATGGAATACTATCAAATTCCCAGGTAACACCGGCCGAAGTCAGGGTATTGTTGGTTTTGGTATTCTTCATCTTAACGGTGCATCCCAGGTCACCTGCAACCATGGAAGTGACCTTCTCACGATTCTTACCCTGGGAGGCAAAAATCTGGGAAAGGCGTTCCTTGTTTCGGGTGGCATTGTTGGTAAGGTCATCACCCTCTTTCAGGGTACCCGATACAACTTTGAAGTAGTTGATTTCGCCGATATGTGATTCCACGGCAGTCTTATATATAAAGATGCAGGTGGGTCCACTGGCATCACACTTCACCTGGGTGCCATCTTTGGTGGTAAAAGTTCCCATTTCGTTGGTGGAGGGAGCCACATTGGTCAGGAACTCCATAAAACGTCCCACACCCATATTCTTTTTGGCCGACATGCAGAATACCGGGAACATTCCACGGGCAATTACACCTGCGGTGATTCCGGAGCGCATTTCATCTTCTGTGAGACCATCGTTTTCGAAGAACAGCTCCATCAGGGCCTCGTCATTCTCGGCAGCCTTTTCGATAAGTTCATTACGAAGTTCTTCAGCGCGCTCCAGCTCAGAATCTGGGATATCGGTAATCTCAGGCTTTCCACCCTCCTTGGGATACTTATAAAGTTTGAACAGAATAATGTCCACAATGGAGTTAAATCCCGGTCCGGCATTCACAGGGTACTGGGCCAGTACTGCATCCCCACCCAGGCTCTCTTTGATGGTTTCAAAGGCCTTGTCAAAGTTGGCATGGTCGTGGTCACACTTGTTTACCACTACAACGGCAGGTTTCTTAAATTTCTCCAGCCAGCGGCTGTGAATTTCGGTTCCCACTTCAACGCCACTCTGAGCATTAACCACGATCACTCCTGTATCGGCCACATGCAGGCTGGATACTGTTCCACCCACGAAATCGTCAGCACCAGGAACATCAAGGATGTTGATTTTTTTGCCATTGTATTCGGTGTACAATACACTGGAATACATAGTGGTCTGGTTCTCCTGCTCGATCTGGTGGAAATCGGATACGGTATTTTTCTGGCCCACGTCCCCTCTCCGGGGGATCACGCCACCTTCGAAAAGCATGGCCTCCACAAGTGTGGTTTTCCCTGCTCCGGAGTTTCCAAGCAGGGCGATGTTTTTAATCTGGTCGGTCGAATATGTCTTCATCGGGATATAAATAATAGGTAATCAGTTAATTATGTGTCTAAATATCTTTATTCAGCCTGAGAAATAGTGATGCAAAAGTAATAAAATTTTGAATCTAAACAACTGATAAAAAGGAGTAAGAGGAGCTGAAATAATGCTCTCCTGTTGATGTCCTGAAACATGGAGGCAGCTGTTTAAAACCGGAGCAAGGGAAAAAATCATCCCTTAGGTTCCTTGTGAAACCCTTGATATTTCTGTAATTCATGGACAGCGGGGAATATTGGGGAATTATTCATTAAAATATTATTGTTTTTTGAAAATAAATTCTACCTTTGCGAACCGAAATTAACGACGTTTATATAATAAAGATCAATACAATATGCCGACGATTCAACAATTAGTTCGTAAAGGCCGGAAGAAATTGAACGACAAGAGTAAGGCTCCAGCACTGGATTCATGCCCCCAGAGGCGCGGTGTTTGTGTGCGTGTTTATACCACCACACCTAAGAAGCCAAACTCAGCCATGCGTAAGGTGGCAAGGGTACGTCTGACCAACCAGAAGGAAGTCAATGCCTACATTCCGGGAGAGGGTCACAACCTTCAGGAGCACAGCATCGTGCTGATCCGTGGTGGAAGGGTAAAGGACCTGCCGGGCGTAAGGTATCACCTCATTCGTGGTGCCCTGGATACATCAGGTGTTGAAGGCAGAACCCAGAGAAGAAGTAAGTACGGTACTAAAAGACCTAAGAAGAAATAAAATGAGTGTCCGCCGGAGGCTTGCCAAGGGAGGAGACAGTACTCGATAGTATATAATATATTATTACAATGAGGAAGACAAAACCAAAGAAGAGAATTATTCTGCCAGACCCAAGGTACCAGGATGCATGGGTAACCCAGTTTGTGAATAACATGATGCTTGACGGTAAGAAAAGCATTTCCTATGATATCTTTTACAATGCCATGGATCTGATTGAGGCACGTAACAAGGAGGAAGGAAAAACTCCCCTGGAGATTTTCAAGGCAGCCATTGACAATATTACTCCCCAGGTGGAAGTAAAAAGTCGGCGGGTTGGTGGAGCCACTTTTCAGGTTCCTAATGAGATCAGGGCCGAGCGTAAGGTCAGTGTCGGGATGAAAAACATGATATTATTTGCCCGCAAGCGTCCGGGTAAATCAATGAGCGAGAAACTGGCTTCAGAAGCCCTCGCAGCATACAATAACGAAGGTGGTGCATATAAGAAGAAAGAAGATACGCACCGCATGGCTGAAGCCAATAAGGCTTTCGCCCATTTTAGGTTCTAATACATTTTTTGAAATAGCATTTATTGCAAGGTAAGTGTGTGACACTTATGAGCCCAGATTTAAAACATACGAGGAATATCGGGATCATGGCACACATCGATGCCGGGAAGACTACCACCACAGAACGTGTTCTGTTCTATACAGGTATCACCCATCGCATCGGTGAGGTCCATGACGGAGCCGCCACGATGGACTGGATGGTACAGGAGCAGGAACGCGGTATCACCATCACATCAGCAGCCACCACCACTTTCTGGAACAACAACAACCAGGAGTACAAGATCAATATTATTGATACTCCGGGGCATGTGGACTTCACTGTAGAGGTGGAACGTTCGCTGAGAGTTCTGGATGGTGCAGTAGCAGTATTCTGTGCAGTGGGTGGCGTAGAGCCCCAGTCTGAAACTGTATGGCGCCAGGCTGATAAGTACAAAGTACCCCGCATTGCTTTCATTAATAAGATGGACCGTGTGGGTGCCGATTTCTTTGGGGTGGTTCAGGAGATCCAGGACAAGTTGGGTTCCAACCCGGTTCCCATGCAGATCCCTTTCGGAGCGGAAGAAAATTTCAAGGGAATGGTAGACCTGATCGAACGCAGGGCCATCATCTGGAAAGAGGACGAGGAGATGGGAATGAAGTACGAGTACTGTGATATTCCCGAAGACCTGATCGAAACTGTGGAAGAGTGGAGAGAGAAGCTGGTGGAGGCTGTTTGTGTTTCCGACGATGAGCTGCTCAACAAATTCCTGGAAGACAGGGATTCCATTTCCGTAGAAGAATTTATGTCATATGCCCGAAGGGCCACCATCAATATGGATATTGTACCGGTGCTCTGCGGTTCTGCTTTTAAGAACAAGGGTGTGCAGCGTTTGCTGGATGCCGTCACCAACCTGTTGCCCAGTCCCCTTGACAAGGGTGCAGTTTCGGGCATCGATCCCAGGACCGATCATGAGATGTCCAGGGAGCCCAACGATGAGGAACCCTTAACCGGACTGGTATTTAAAATTGCCACCGATCCTTTTGTGGGCCGTCTTGCTTATGTAAGGGTCTATTCCGGAAAACTTCAGGAAGGGGTCATGGTACTGAATAACCGCACCGGGAAGAAGGAGCGCATCAGCCGCATTTACCAGATGCATGCCAACAAGCAAAATCCCCTGAAGGAGATTGGTGCCGGAGATATTTGTGCGGTGGTTGGACTGAAGGAGCTGAGGACAGGGGATTCCATTACAAATGTGGGCAAACCCATGATCCTTGAGGCCATTGATTTTCCCGAGCCCGTGATTGGTATCGCCATTGAGCCCAAAACCCAGGCCGACATCGATAAGCTTGGAATTGCATTGAACAAACTGGCTGAAGAAGATCCTACCTTCCAGATTCGCAGCGATGTGGACAGCGGTCAGACCACCATCAACGGAATGGGAGAACTCCACCTGGAGATCCTCATGGACCGACTGAAGCGCGAATTCAAGGTTGAGTGTAATGTGGGTACTCCCCAGGTGAACTATAAGGAGGCACTGACCACCGAGGTGAAGCACAGGGAGGTATTTAAGAAGCAGACAGGCGGCCGGGGTAAATTTGCAGATATTCAAGTATATATTGGTCCCACCGATGACGGTGTGAAGGGACTGCAGTTTGTAAGTGAGATCAGGGGAGGTAATGTTCCCCGCGAATATATTCCATCGGTGGAGAAGGGATTCAAGAACGCCATGCATAACGGACCTCTGGCTGGATTCCGCATTGATAACCTGAAAGTAAGATTGATGGACGGATCCTATCACGCAGTGGATTCTGACCAGCTCGCATTCGAGATTTGTGCCAGGCAGGCATTCAAACATGCGGCTTCCAAGGCGAATCCGGTAATGCTGGAGCCCATCATGGCCGTAGAGGTGGTTACCCCCGAAGAGTATATGGGCGATGTCATCTCTGATCTGAACAAGAGACGCGGACAGGTGGAAGGAATGGATTCAAAAGCCGGAGCTCGGGTCATCAAGGCCAGGGTGCCCCTGGCAGAACAATTTGGATATGTAACCGTATTGCGAACCCT
>CAYWGP010000206.1:0-8819 GCA_964458155.1 uncultured Bacteroides sp. | reverse complement strand
GTTGGACTGGCAGCCAATGGTTTTAAGGACGGGATTGTCTGGGGGAACTTTGAATGGATGGCCACCTTTTTGCTGATCATCCTGGCACTGTTTTTCGCCCCCTTCTATTTCAGGAACAAGATCTCCACCCTGCCCGAATACCTGGAGAAGCGCTACGGACCAAGGTCCCGCTCCTTCTTCGCATTCATAGTTATTTTAACCGCCCTTTTTTCCCATATCGGGATCAGTCTCTACGCAGGAGCAGTGGTACTCAAAACTTTTTTCGGGATCGATATCATGTTATCCATTCTGGTAATATCATTTATTACTACCCTGTACAGCATCCTGGGCGGACTTCGTGCCATCGTGGTCATTGAAACCTTCCAGTCGGTGATCCTGATAGGAGGAGCCACCCTCCTGACCATTCTCTCCATCTCCATGCTGGGCGACCAGGGTATCCACTCCATGGAAGAGCTCAGAGCCGTCCTGAAACCCGGTCAGCTGGATATTCTTCAAACGGGCAAGGATACAATCCTGCCCTGGTATGCCATCTTACTGGGCTACCCGGTGCTGGGGATTTATTACTGGTGTGCCGATCAGACCATTGTTCAGAAGGTACTGGGAGCCAAAACAATGAGCGATGCCCAGAACGGTCCCATCTTTGCCGGCTTCCTGAAAATTCTGCCTGTATTTATCATGGTATTCCCCGGCATCCTGGCCTATGCGCTGTTCTCAGATGTCATTGCAAATCCCAACGATACCCTGATGGTGCTGATCTCCCATGTACTTCCCAGCGGACTGATCGGACTGATGACCGCTGCCCTGCTGGCTGCGTTGATGAGTACCATCTCGGCCGCACTGAACAGTGTGGGAACCCTGGTCTCTTTTGACATCCTGAAAAGGATGCGTCCCTCCACCCCTGATAGGGTGCTGTTAAGGACCGGTCGTATCAGCAGCCTGGTGGTGATAGTCCTGGCCATCTCCTGGTCACCCTGGATCGGCCGTTTTGAAAGCATCTTCGATGCCATTTCAATTATCCTGTCCATGCTGTCACCTCCTGTGGCCAGTGTATTTGTCATGGGCATTCTCACTCCCCGGGGAAATGACCGCGTGGCCCTCTCGACCATGATTTTCGGCCTGCTTGCAGGAAGCCTGGTATTTTGCCTGGACTTTGAACCCATTTCGGGATACCGGTATATTACAGACGGTCTGGGCATCCCTTTCCTGATGCAGGCCTGGTGGCTTTTTGTTGGCTGTACGCTTTTCTACCTGGTGATGAGTCTCTTCTCTGAGCCCAGGCCCCTGGAAGAGATCCGGGAACTAATCTTCAGGAAAGATAACCTGCACGCACTGGGATCCCGGATCACCGGTATTAAGGATCCCAGGCTATGGGCAGGAATCCTGTTTCTAATCATGATCTTCCTGTATGTATATTTTGGCTAAGCCTTATATTTATCTGCTATGAAAACTCTTTGGATTACCTGCCTTATTCTGTGTCTTATACTGTCCGTATCCTGTTCCGCAGACAGGAATGAAGTCCCTGAAGAGAAAGTCGCCCGTTACGGCACAGTAATCCGGGTCCTGCCCGAAAAACTGGAGGAGTATAAAGCCCTCCATGCCAATCCCTGGCCGGATGTAAATCAAAAGCTGAAGGATGTCCACATCCGGAACTATTCCATTTATTACCGGGATGGCTATCTCTTCTCCTACTTTGAATATACTGGTTCGGACTTCGAGGCCGATATGGAAAAAATGGCACAGGATTCCATCACCCGGGAATGGTGGAAATTAACCGATCCCTGCCAGAAACCGGTGGAATCGGCAGAAGAAGGAGTATGGTGGGCCCCCATGGAAGAGCTTTATCACCTGGACTGAGCACCTATATCCAGCGCACCAGTGGGAAATCCATCCGGTGGGGAATGTTATCATGCTTGGGGAATATCCTGAATCCAATTTCAAACACGCCCGACTCATCCACTTGTTGTACGAAGGTGTATTCTGCAAGGGAACCATCCACACGGGTACACTCTAACTCTTCTGTACCCCTGAATACAAGGGTCTCATCGGAGTTTCTGCTCTTGGTATGTACCATTTCCACACCAATCTCCTCAGCTGAAAGTCCGTCAAGGTCCAGTACCACCTTCCCTGTATAGGAGTTCCCCATTACAAATTCTTCACGGGCTACATCAGGAAAATCATACTCCACCACCTTAATACTCTTCCAGTGTTCAAGGATCTTATTCTTCCAGAGAGAAAGTTCCTTGGGAATCAGACTATCCTTTTCCTTCAGCAGTTTGGAACGTTCGAAGAGCTTCAGGTAGAATCTGTCGATATAGTCCCTGATCATCCTGTTCATTGTAAATTCGGGTGCCACATGTGCGATGGTATTCTTGATCATCCCCACCCATGCTTCCGGAACTTCCTCACTGTTCCGTTCATAGAACTTCTCAATGATATCAGTCTCCAGCATAGTATAGATTCGCTCTGCATCCAGATCGTTCTGAAGATCCTGGTTGTCAAAGGATCGTTCGATGGGCAGTGCCCATCCGGAATCTTCACGGTAGCCCTCAGCCCACCAACCATCCAGCACACTGAAATGCATGGTTCCGTTCATCACAGCCTTCTCACCGCTGGTACCGGAGGCCTCCAGGGGACGGGTGGGTGTATTGAGCCAGATATCAACACCTTTTACCAGGCGTTTTGCCAGTTGAATGTCGTAGTTCTGAAGAAAGACTATTTTGCCTATGAATTCGGGTCTTTTAGAGATCTCTACAATCATTTTGATCAGATCCTGACCGGGAATATCCCTGGGATGTGCTTTCCCGGAAAAGAGGAACTGAACAGGTTTATCCGGATTATTTACAATTCTTGAGAGCCTTTCGAGGTCGCTAAACAAAAGGTGAGCCCGCTTATAGGTGGCAAACCTGCGCGCAAATCCAATGGTCAGCGCATTCTTATTCAGGGCGGTGGAGATCTCAAGCATCTGCCCGGGATTGTTCATCATCCGGGTGGATGCATCGGCCAGGCGCTGTTTAATATATTTAACCAGATCTTTGCGCTCCTTCGATTTCAGCTCCCACACTTCCTTATCTGAAACATGCTTGATTTGCTCCCACATCGCCCTGTCCTCCTGGCGCTGGTAACAATCGTCTCCGAAGGTGCGTTCATAGAGTTTTTTCCATTCCGGACCCAGCCAGGTAGGAAGATGCACACCATTGGTTACATAACCAATATGCAGTTCATCAGTCAGATAACCTGGCCACAAGCCAGTAAACATATCCCTCGAAACTTCCCCGTGCAGCTTACTAACACCATTTACCTCCTGGGACAGCTTCACGGCCAGTATACTCATGGAAAACTTTTCGTGTTTCTGGTTGGGATGGAACCTTCCCAGATTCATAAACTGGTTCCAGCTAATTCTCAGCCGCTCGGGATAATGGGCCACATAGGCACGTAAAAGATCCTCTTCAAAGGAGTCATGACCCGCAGGAACCGGTGTATGTGTTGTAAACAGGCTGGATGCCCGCACCAGTTCCACTGCCTCGGGGAAAGTCACATTCCTGTCCTGGATATACTCCCTTAATCGTTCCAGGCTGGTAAATGCGGCATGTCCCTCATTACAGTGATAAAGATCTGAATCCACCCCAATTTCCCTGAGGGCCCTGATACCACCTATCCCCAGCAGAATCTCCTGCTTCAGGCGATTCTCATTATCACCTCCATAGAGGTTGTAAGTAATTTCCCTGTCGGCCTGCTGGTTGGCTTCATAATCTGTATCCAGCAGATAGAGAGGAATCCTTCCCACCTGAACCTTCCATATCCTGGCATACAGGCTACGTCCGGGAAGAACTATCAGTACATTCTTCCAGTTTCCATCTTCATCTCTTACCGGTGATACAGGCAGTCTTGAAAAATTCTGGGCATCACTCAGGGCCACCTGTTCACCACCGGCTGTAACCATCTGCCTGAAATACCCATACCTGTATAACAATCCTACACCAACAAGCGGAACATTGTAATCACTGGCCTCCTTAAGGTAATCTCCTGCCAGAAGACCCAAGCCTCCCGAAAAGGTCTTTAATGAATTATGTATGCCATATTCCATACTGAAGTAGGAAATCCCGGGCATACCCGCCCTGGGCTTCTCAGCCATGTAAGCCTTAAAAGTCTTATTGACCTTCTGGAGCCTGTCAATAAACTGCAAGTCATTTTCAAGCTTATTAAGCGTCTCACTTGGGAGCAGTTCCAGAAGCTCCACCGGGTTTTCATTCACTTCAACCCACATTTCAGGATCGATGGATGCAAAGAGGTTTATGGCATCCTGGGTCCATGACCACCACAGGTTGTGTGCGAGCTCCTCCAGGGGTTTAAGCTTCAATGGAATGTTCTGTTGAACCTGAACTCGCCGCCAGTAGGGATGAATATCCATAAGTACCTGTTCTGTTTCCGGAAGTTTTTCGATCCGTTCCTTCTCATAATAGGTAATCTCCTTCCCCTCGGATCCCTTCAGGGCATGATCATAAGCCTTCCAGTAATGTTTGATCAGGGTCTCCCAGAGTGCAATTCTGGATATCTCAAATGCACCCTTCCGCATAAGCTCCCAATCCTTCTTACCCAATTCACAGTTATTGTAAATTGCCTGACTGATCCCTTCCACAACCTGCTGATCGTTGAAGTCGTCGCGGGGAATGACTGAAATACCCGGCACCTCTTTTTTATATTCATTGTTCACCCACAGGCCAAATCCGGTAAGGGAAGTAGTAAGGGTTGGCACACTGAATGCCAGACTCTCCAGAGGTGTATAACCCCAGGGCTCATAATAGGATGGGAAGACAGTAAGATCAAGTCCGATTAACACATCGTAATAAGCCAGATTAAAGATTCCATCATCGCCATTCAGGTAAGAAGGAACAAAGATCACCTTTACCTTATCTTCAGCAGTGTTATTCAGTCCGTTACTTATGATCTTGTTCAGGATCTGGTCATGCTCCTCGTAATGCAGATTGTGGGTAAGGTGACGATTGGCCAGCTGTTCGTAATCTCCCCCGGATATAGCATCCAGCAAATCCTTTCGCGGACCATAATGGTTGGCAGGTATCAAAATGAATGCCACTGCTTTACCCGGACAACTGGCGTTCCTGTTCAGGTCACCCAGGGCATCTATAAACAGATCTATTCCCTTGTTCCTGAATTCATACCTGCCACTGCTGGCCATAAGTAAGGTATTCTCCGGCAACTCCTCACCTGTGAGTGCAGAGGCAACTTGCAGCATCTTCTCCCTGGCTGCTAATCTGTGCTTTTCAAAATCGGCTCCTACAGGAACAAAACGATCCTCGAATCCGTTGGGCAGCACCACATCCACATCCCGCTCATGAAAACGGGCACACTCCCTGGCTGTAAGCTGGCTCACCGTAGTAAAAGCGTCTGCAAATGTGGCTGCCTGCTTTTCAAGAGAATGCTTCGAGACCACATTTAACTCCCTGGCTTTCTGGTCACCATTCAGATGGTCCAGCTGGCTGTAAAGGGATTGATTATTGCCTGCTATGGAACGGCCCACAGTTGTAGCATGAGTAGTGAAAACGGTCCCGATGGTGGGTTGATTCTTTTCTACATAAAGCAGTCCGGCTCCGGTTTGCCACTCATGAAAATGGGCCACAAGGTTCTTTTTTTCCAGATCATAGTACCTTGAAAAACTATCTATGGCCTGGCCGGCTGCATATCCGAACAGGGCAGGTTCTATATAGTCCCAGTGACCACTGATCGAATCCAGTTTACAAAACTCCCATAGTCCCTTAAAAATCTCATCCTTCCTCTGTATAAAGGGGGTAAAATCGAGAATCACAGCGATGGGGCGGCCGGCAATCTTCCAGCGCCCGATCCTTACACGAAGTCCCTCTCCGGCAGCACTCTCTTTCCAGTCGGAAAAGAGGCTGGTATCTTCCTCGAATTCGGGATGCTCAAGGTTCTCTCTCCAGACATCAGGACCAATGGTTATATACTGATCGGCCAGTTCTTTCTCCACAGAAATGGCCTTTGTAGAAATCACCGTATGGATCCCTCCTACTTTATTACATACTTCCCAACTAACCTCGAATAAATAATCAGGTTTTCTCATTCCTTAATATGTTTCAGATTTTTAACTTTTCTTCCCGGCCGGACCTTTTTTTGCTGGCGGAGTCTTTTTCGTGGCGGCACTCTTTACCGCTGTAGCCGGCTTTTTCGGGGCTGCTTTACTGGCAGCTGCAACTGGTTTCTTTGTTGTCAAACGCTTCTCCAACTTCTCAAGTTGAATATCTTTTTCCTTAATGATCTTGCTCAAACGGGCCACATCATCATCCACAGATGAACGAACTGCTGCATTGACCCTTATTTCAAAGTCGCTCAGTACATTCATATAGTTGATAAAAGCATCATAGGGAGAGTTATAGGGGTTGAAATAAGAGTGAACCTCCCCATCGGAGAAGAACTTCGTGGACATATAGTAAAAGTGGTCGCTCACCTGAAGGAAAGAATAATCCTGCTGGATTCCGGCATCGCCCGATGCATAGACTTTCTCTCCCAGGGAATAGAGTTTATCAAATGCCTCCTTTTGCATCTCATTTCCAAGCCAGGCCGTCAGATCTCTCTCCTCATCTGCCCAGGAAATCGGATAGGGAACCGACACAGCGGAAACCACCTGCAGTTTTTTTGCTGCTTCTGAAGGAGTGCTGAAAGTAAAGGGTGAATTTTTTAATACTGTACCCGGAAGTGCCTCCAGAAAATCAAAGATCCCGGTATCTTTCCATTGATGCTCACCAAAAGTTTCATAATCCATAAATAGATTGACCACCTCTTCATTATCAGGAATCTGGTTTAACCAATCCACATATTTTTCAGCGGTCAGCGGATAATCGGGCCAGCCCTTATCGGAAAAGCGGAATGCAATATCATCGCTAAGTTTGAAATTCTTCAGCAAGAGTTTCAATTTGGGGTTGATGGCGTTGCAGTAAAGGTAATTTGGACTCTTCCAGCCCAGTACGTGCTTGGCCCCTTCTGTAAGCATGGCTTTAAAACCCATATCAGCCACCATGGCCCCAATCTCATCAGAGTATATCAGTTCCGTATTTCTGAATACACTTGGCTTCTGTCCAAAGTTCTCCTCTATTAACTGGTCATGTGTTCTCACCTGGCGCTCAAATTCATCCCTCCCTTTAAGGGAACTAAGGGAATGAGCATAGGTTTCCGAAAGAAACTCCACTTTACCTGTATCCGCCAGTTTTTTAAAGCTTTCCAATACTTCAGGTGCATAGAGCCTGAACTGTTCCATGGCAATACCGGATATGGAATAGGCAACTTTAAACCGCCCCCTGTGCTTCCGAATCAACTTCAGCA
The DNA here is from genome assembly GCA_964458155.1 of uncultured Bacteroides sp. Taxonomy (GTDB): domain Bacteria; phylum Bacteroidota; class Bacteroidia; order Bacteroidales. Next base: position 1,469 of record CAYWGP010000206.1, on the reverse strand, counting down.
TCAGTTCATTGGCGGGGAGATAACATTTCTGAGTCACCTTATGAAGGATTGATTCGTTGGAATAATCGTCATAATAGTAATGATCGTTCCCGATATCGAAAAAACGATACCTTCTGAACCGGAAGGGCTGGTGGACCTGGAAATAGAGACAAATGGTTCTCATATGCTGACTGTTTTTTTTCTATTGAACAAACTCTTTATAAATGGAGAATACCTTCTTGCCTGAATTCTCCCATTTCATTTCGTGAACCTCCTCCATTCCTTGTTTTTTAAACGTTTTGGAAAGAGCAGGATAGGTCAGGAGCCCGTAAATGGCATCGGCCAGTGCATCCACATCCCAGAAATCAACCTTTATGGCATAGTTCAGGATCTCAGCCACCCCCGATTGATAAGATATAATTGAAGGAACATTGGACTGCATCGCTTCCAGAGGTGATATTCCGAATGGTTCAGAGACAGAAGGCATCACATACACATCACTGATGGAAAACATTTTGAATACATCATCCCCCTTCAGGAACCCGGTATAATGGAACCTGTCGGAGATACCAAGAGATGAGGTCCAAAGAATCATCTTCTCAAGCAACTCTCCGCTGCCGGCCATAACAAACCGGACGTTATCCATTTTCTGAAGCACTCTGTATGCAGCCTGTACAAAGTATTCCGGGCCTTTCTGAAGAGTTACCCTTCCAAGGAATGTAACCACCTTATCGGTGATTCCCCGCTTCAGCTGTAGCTTTTCATTATCCGAAATGGGATCCACTGCATTGTAGACCGTGACCACCTTGTCGGGGTCAATCCCGTACTTCTCGATCACCGTATTCCGGGTAAGATTGCTGACCGCAATAATCTTATCTGCCAGATGCATTCCGGTCTTTTCAATCTCAAACACTGTGGGATTTACATTTCCTCCGCTTCGGTCAAAATCTGTGGCATGTACATGGATCACAAGGGGCTTCCCGGAGGCCCGCTTGGCTGCAATACCGGCCGGGTAGGTCAGCCAGTCGTGGGAATGGATTATATCAAACTCCTCTTTCAATGCAATTTCGCCGGCAACAAGGGCATAATTGCCAATCTCTTCATAAAGGTTTTTGCCATACTTCCCCGTGAAATTGAGCTGCCCGCCCATGGTTGTTTGTATAAGCTTTTTTCCCTTATGCTCTGCTTTATTGACCAGCTCTTCATACTCTTCCGGAGAGGTATAGGGTACCAGGTTGGAGTTTACCTCGATGTAGGAGAGGTCTTTCACAAAATTGTGCTCTTTTATCTCCCTGAGATCGAGGGTAACATCACCTGCGCCCATAAGGCTAATCCTGCTCTGATCCTCATCGCCATATGCTTTGGGCACAACAAAAAGAATATCCAGGTCGGGGATAGAAGACATACCACGGGAAAGCCCGAAACAAGCCGTCCCCAATCCCCCGGAAATATGTGGTGGAAATTCCCACCCGAACATCAGTACCCTCATA
>CAYWGP010000205.1:0-3583 GCA_964458155.1 uncultured Bacteroides sp. | reverse complement strand
TCCATCTTTTTGCAGTTGGAACAAAAGTGCCCCTTGAAATCGACCAGTACCCGTTTCCCGGATGCCTTTGCACAGGCCAGTCCTTCCTCCAGGTCGTAAAAACCTTTCAGACCAAGGGGCATGTGGAACATATCGGCATATCTGACCGGGGTACACTCCTCCGCCTCCTCGAGCGCAATCGCAGGTCCTCCAATGTAAACGGCCTTCTGGGTGAGGTCCAGTCCATTGGGCGACTTGGGAGGCAGCAGGGGTGCAATGCTTTTCAATTCGTATCCAAAGAGCCCCAGGAAGAGGTAGACCACAAAGGTGAAAGAGGCCACACTCAGGAGCAGCCGGGGTACCGACACGTAGGGTAAATCACTGTCATGTGCAAACTTGATCTTGCCCAGCAGGTAAACACCCAGCAGGAAGAAGAGCACGATCCATATGGCCAGGTAAAGCTCCCGGGTCAGGATCTTATTGGTGGGATCCAGGGCCAGCAGGAATTTCATACTGAAGGCCAGTACGATAAATCCAAGTACCACCTTGACCGCATTGAGCCAGCCGCCCGACTTGGGCAGTCCCTTCAGCCAGGAAGGGAATATGGCAAAGAGGGTAAAGGGTATGGCAAAGGCCAGTCCGAACCCAAACATCCCCAAGATGGGCTTCAGGGCCAGTCCGCCTGCAGCTTCCACCAGCAGGGCTCCCACGATGGGACCCGTACAGGAAAAGCTTACAAGTACGGTGGTTACGGCCAGGAAGAAGGGTCCGCCAAAGCCGCCCTTGTCCACCTGGCTGTCCGCCTTATTGGTCCAGCGGGTGGGCAATACCAGCTCGAACATGCCAAAGAAGGAGAATGCAAAAACAATAAAGAGTGCAAAGAATATAAGATTGGGGATCCAGTGGGTGCTCAGGGCATTGGCCGCATTGGGCCCCACATTGGAAACACTTACAATGACTCCCAGCAGGGTATAGATGGCCATAATAGAGATCCCGAAGAACAATCCGCGGAAAACACCACGTGCCCTGCTATCGCTGCCCTGCATAAAGAAGCTGACGGTCATGGGGATCATGGGAAATACACAGGGCGTAAGCAGAGCCAGCAATCCCAGTCCGAATGCCAGCCAGAAGAAACCCCAGAGGGATCTTCCATCTTCCATGGCAGGAACACCAGCCACATCTGCAGCGGATAAATCTGAGTCAGCTTCAGTAAGCCCCTGCTCTGTTGCGGGAACTGCTTCCACGACGACAATCTCATCGGTAAGGGTAAGATCGGATTCGGCTTCACCGGTGGCTGCGGTTTCGGCTTCCCCGGTGGCTGCGGTTTCACCTCCCAGCTTCACTTTAAAAGAGAAGGGAACGCCCGTTGGTGGCAGACAGACATTATCGTCGCAGGCCTGGAACTCTATTTCGCCGGTAATGGTATGGGTACCACCTGTCTTGAAAAGCACTTTCTGCCTGAATTCGGCCTTTCCCGACAGGGTTCCCACATCCATTTGGAACCCCTTGTCGTATTTGATCTTTGGCTTGGTGACTTCGACTATCCCGTCCACCAGGGTGAAGGCGTCAGACTCATCATAATATGCTGCGGTGGCAATGGGACCACCTTCCGGAAGGTAGGCAGAATAGAGGTGCCATGGATAATCAATGTCGGCAGAAAATACCAGTTCGGCTTCCATTCCTTCTGCCTTATCTGTGGAAAATTTCCATTTTACCGGATTTTCCACCTGTGCCCTTAGCGTTGTGGCCACCATCATGGCCAAAACCATCAGTATAATTCTTGTCTTCATAGTTTTTTTAAGTAATTGCCTGCTCTGCTAAAACAAATCACTGTCTGAAAAGTTTGAAGCTTAATGCCTCTTTCGGCGAAGCTCCTCGCCCTGTTCGTTATAGACCCTGAACTCAAGGAAATGAAGCGATTCGACGGCATTTATCTTGATCTTGCAACCCAGTTCCTTGCGCCACTTACGCTCTTCCGAGAAATATCCTTTTGTCAGGTAGGAGGCCACAAAGGGATGCAGGGCCACCTCAAGTTTCGAGCTCTGGTGCTCATCTATAAGCATGCTCAGCTCACTTTTCACCAATTCAGGGAAGAGGATGGGGGCCTGTGCCTTACCGCTTCCTCCACATGTGGGGCAATTCTCTGATGTTTCGATATGCATCTCCGGACGTACGCGCTGACGTGTGATCTGCATCAATCCGAATTTACTCAGGGGCAGGATGTTGTGCTTGGTCTTATCCACCGACATGGCTTCCTTCATTCTGTCGAAGAGCTTCTGCTTGTTCTCGTGCTTGTGCATGTCGATAAAATCGATCACAATGATGCCACCCATATCCCTCAGCCTGAGCTGCCGTGCAACTTCATCTGCGGCAGCGAGGTTCACCTCCACAGCATTGGTCTCCTGATCGCTTGATGAACGGGACCGGTTGCCACTGTTCACATCAATCACATGGAGAGCCTCGGTATGCTCAATAATAAGATAAGCGCCCTGCTTAAAGGAAACGGTTTTCCCGAAAGCTGCCTTAATTTGCTTCAGTACACCCAGTTTATCAAAGATGGGTTCCTTGCCTGAATAAAGCTTAACGATCTTTTCCTTCTCAGGTGCCACCTCCCTGATATAATCTTTCATTTCGGTGTACACCTTCTCATCGCTGATATGGATGCCATCGAAGTTCACGTTCAGGTGATCTCGAACCACGGCCGATTCACGGCTCAGTTCACTGATGACCAGACGGGGCAGCCCTTTGGTTGTAAGATGGTCGAAGGACTGTTCCCATTTTTTTACCAGGGTGCGCAGTTCATTGTCCAGTTCGGCCACTTTCTTGCCTTCGGCCACTGTACGTACTATAATGCCGAAGTTCTGGGGCCTGATGGCAGTCAACAGATTCTTCAGCCGGTCCTTCTCCTCCTGGGAGGAAATTTTGGAAGAGATTGAAATTTTATCGGAGAAAGGCATCAATACGATATTCCTCCCCGCAATGGAAATTTCGGAAGTGAGCCTCGGCCCCTTGGTAGAAATGGGCTCTTTGGCGATTTGTACAAGGATGTATTGCCCCTGCTTGAGAATCTCGTTGATCTTCCCGTGCTTATTAATATCAGGAAGACGCTTGAACTTACTTATGGGCATGGGCCTTCCCTTTTTGGCAAGGACCTGTCCCAGGTATTTGTTCAGAGAACTGAATTGTGGGCCTAAATCGAGGTAATGCAGGAATGCATCCTTCTCGTATCCCACGTCAATAAAGGCAGCATTGAGACCGGGCATGATCTTTTTTACCCTGGCCAGGTAGATATCTCCTACCGAAAACTGCTGCTTAAGCGATGATTCATTTAATTCAACGAGCTTACCATCTTCAAGTAGTGCAATCGAAACCCTCTCATTCGTGGAGTTGATTACTAGTTCACTGCTCACAGTATCTGCATTTATGAAGATTAAGCTGATTATTAAACAGAAATAAACCTAAAGCCCACCATAGGTGCTTTAGGTTTAGTTCATTAAAGAGGTTGAGAAAATTATTTCCTCTTCTTGTGCCTGTTTTTCCTCAAACGCTTCTTGCGTTTGTGGGTAGCCATCTTATGTCTTTTTCTTTTCTTTCCGCTTGGCAT
>CAYWGP010000204.1:0-10660 GCA_964458155.1 uncultured Bacteroides sp. | reverse complement strand
CCTTCCGGAAGCCTGGGAAGCTCCGTATCCGCATACCCTCCCGGGCGAAACGGTGGAATTCAATAAGTTTACTGACCTGGAAAAGAGAGAATTCCTTCGATCCTATTATGCCTGTACCAGTTTCATGGATGCTCAGCTGGGTAAGGTGCTGAAGGCTCTGGAAGAATCGGGCCAGAAGGAAAATACCCTGATTTTCTTCTTTGGAGACCACGGGTACCACCTGGGTGAGCATAACTGGTGGAACAAAGTCACCCTTTTTGAGAAAGGAACCAGTGCTCCCTTCATCATTGCCGGTCAGTCGGTAGGGAAGAAGGGTGTTGTGTCCGATGCCATGTTCGAGTTCATTGATATCTATCCTACCCTGGCTGAATTATGCGATCTGGATCATACCCCGGCCTACCTGGAAGGTCGAAGCTTTGCCAGTGTTGTTCTGGATCCTTCGCTTTCTTTCCGTTCCGAGGTTCGGGCCATTGTTCGTCGGGGTGATAAAACGGGCAGAATGGTTAAAAATGCCGATTGGCGCTATATCGAATGGGATGAAGGGAATATGGGAAATGAACTCTACAGTCAGGCTGATGATCCCCTTGAATACCAGAACCTGGCAGGGGATCCTGCATATGCTGAAGTAGTTATGGAAATGAAGGGACTTTTATACCTGGACCATTAAATCCCTGACATGATCTTATCTAAAGTCATGGAGAAAACTGCACCCGGCCTGATCATACTTCTTATGCTTGCCGGAAGTGCATGCTCAGGAAGCAAGGGGCCGGAGATTGATAAGAAGAAGCCCAATGTTATTATCCTTTTTACGGATCAGCATAACAAGAAGGTGATAGGTTTTGAAGGTCATCCCGATGTGATAACTCCAAATCTGGACCAGCTGGCCCGGGAAGGGGTGGTTTTTGACCGGGCCTACTGTACACAGGGTATTTGCGTTCCCTCCCGCTCCTCTATGATGACGGGGTTGTCGGTACGTACAATGGGTTTTGTAAATAATTCCGGACATAGCTCTGTGATGGACGATGCGGTATCCATGGCCAGTATTTTCAGCCTGAATGGCTATCGTACCTATGCTTTTGGGAAGCGGCATTTAAGGAATGCCATTGATGAAGGATGGGATGTGAAAAAGGATCATGCATTCAGACCGGATGATGATGATAACTATATCAGCTGGATTGAACGCGAGGGATATGCCCGGGAATTTGCTATGGACTGGGCTGCCGAATTTGGAAGGGGTCCCAGGGGTTCCTCGGAATTTGATGCTATTATTCCAACAGCTGACCTGGGCACTCGCATTTCGGAGCTCCCGGAGGACTATACTATGGAAGCCTATACGGCCATGGAAACCATTAAAATGATAAGGGCTCATGCAAAAGCCGATAGTGCATTCTTTTGCTGGGCAAGCTTTTACCGTCCGCATCAGCCCTATAATCCCCTGCCGGGATATATGGATATGTATGATGTAACTGATTGGGGAGAAGGGACAAAGAAGGGCTCCTCCATAAAAAAACCGGCCAGTTTTTATGAACCCACCGGGAATCTGCCGCCTCAATTGCAGGGCCAGCGAAACGGGAACAATAAGGTCTGGAATATGGATAAGGCTTTTGAGAATGAGCAGCTCTGGAGAAATTATATCGGAGGCTATTATGCCCTGGTCACGGAGATTGATCACCACGTGGGTGAAATACTTAAGGCGCTTGATGAAACCGGACAGGATCGGGAGACCATAGTGATTTACACCTCCGATCATGGTGACTTCGTGGGGATGCATGGCATGGTTGAAAAATGTGCCTTCGGACAGAATGTGTATGAAGATATCCTGAATGTTCCGCTGATTATTAAATATCCCGGTAAAACCAGGAAGGGAGAGCGAATCGGGGAACTGGTTACCCTTGCTGATGTGCTTCCTACGCTTATTGAGTTACTGAATCTGGATGTCCCCGAACTGAAGTATCCCATCCAGGGAGAATCCCTGGTGGATGTGTTGCTTAATAATGGATCCATGGAGCGGGAATACATAGTTTCCGAAAGCTGGTCTCAGGCTTCTGTAATCACAAAGGACTATAAGCTGGGCATTATGCTGGATCCCACCCCGGCATATGAGAACCTGGATTACCGCGATTTTGGAGACATGTTCTTTGACCGGACTTCAGATCCCCTGGAAATGGACAATCGAATCAACGATGACAGCTATTCCGTGGAAATAGAAAAGCTGAGGGCCTATTATGATGAATATGTCCGGCTTACTCCCTCCACAGGAAAGGATGAGATGATCCGGAAAGCTAATATTAACTGAGTCAAATGAACATGTTCATGCGAAATAAGCTCCTCGTTCTCTTCGTAATAATATCAGGCGGAATCCTTGCTTCCTGTACCCCCGGCGCAAAGGAAGCTGAAAGGATACCCAATATCCTCTTTATCCTGGCCGATGATATGGGGTATGGAGATTTGAGCTCTTATAACAGTCAATCAAAAATCACTACCCCCAACATTAACAAACTGGCTGAAAATGGTATTCGCTTTACCAATGCCCATGCTCCCGGTGCATGGTGCGTCCCGTCCAGGTACGGACTTCTTACCGGGCGTTACCCGGGAAGACTGGCAGATCTGAATCAGCGACAGCGAAGTTTAATCCGACCCGGACAGCTTACCCTTGCCAGTATGCTGAAGCAAGAGGGTTACCATACTGCCTGCGTTGGAAAATGGCACCTTGGCTTTGAGGGAGTTGACTGGGAAAACCCGGCTTCAATTTCAGAGATGAAAGATGGCCCGGTGGATAAGGGATTCGATTATTTTTTTGGCATGCATGCCTCCCTTGATATTCCTCCTTATTTCTATATAGAAAATAATCAGGCAGTGGAGTCACCCACCCTCCATGTGGAAGACCATGCCAGTGCAGATGCTACTTCAGATGTGTCCGGGGCCTTTTACAGGGCAGGAGGTATTTCCCCTGATTTCAGGCATGAAGAGGTGTTGGATGAATTCAGGGAAAAGGCCTTTGCATTTCTCGACAGGCATATTCAAAGCCGAAGTGAGGATCCCTTTTTTCTATACCTGCCTCTGACGGCTCCGCATACACCCTGGTTGCCCAAAGAGGAGTTTATTGGGAAAAGCGGAGCCGGTGAATATGGCGATTTCACCATGCAGGTAGACCAGCTGGTGGGTCAGATCATTGGCTACCTTGAACAGAATGAATTGATAGACAATACCATCATTTTCTTTAGCAGCGACAATGGTCCGGTCTGGTTTCCCGAGGATCAGGTTAAGTATGATCATCTCAGTACAGCTTCCCTTCGGGGAATGAAGGGAGATATGTGGGAGGGAGGCTCCCGGATCCCTTTCATTGTCAGTGCACCCTCCCGCTTTGATTCAGGGGCGGAAAGCGATCAGATGCTATGTTTTACCGATATGATGGCCACACTGGCTGATTTGCTTGGAGCAGAGCTGGATGACCCTGCGAGGTTTGACAGCTACAGCTTTCTGCATGTTCTGAACAATACTGAAGCCAGCAAGCCTGAGAGGAATGAACTGATCATCGAAAAAAATGCCTGTCTGGAGGGTGACTGGAAATATATAGATGGTTCCGGTCAGGGTGGGATTGCAGCCCGGTGGGCCCCGGATAAGAGCTATATTCAGACGGAGCAGATTCCCGGTGAACTGTACAATCTGAAGAAGGACATTTCAGAGCAACATAATTTGTATAATGAAGAGCCTGAGCTTGTTGAACAGTTGAGAGAAAGATTGCACGAGATTACGAAATCTCCATAAAAAAACAAATACTAAATGAAGAGGTCAATAAAAAAACCTGTCGTTTTCCTTTTATGTCTGCTTACTTCCCTGAGCATATTTGCCCAGCAGAAGCAGAATCTTCTTTTTATCATGACCGACCAGCAACGTTATGATGCCTTGAGTATTGCAGGAAATACAGTGCTTGAAACCCCAAATCTTGACCGTCTGGCCAGGCAGGGTGCCTGGTTTAAAAATGCCTATACGCCATGTGCTGTCTGTGCTCCGGCCCGCTCATCCATTCTTACCGGTTGTACAGTAGAGCATACAGGGATGCGTAGAAACGACAGAGCCTATTATTACGACGAGGAAGAGGTCATGAGCATGCCCACCTTTGATGAGATTCTGAGCCAGGAGGGGTATCATTGTGAGTATTACGGCAAATGGCACAGTCACAGCTCTCACACTACGGTATATCAAAACCCAAAACAGGAATCAGAGAATGGGAAGTCGGTATTTGGTCACGGGGGACAAAAATTCGTTCACCTGGATTACCTGGATACCTATGTGCCCAAAAGGGATCTGGAAGCAGGTGAATTATATGATTCAATGACGAAGAGACCATACGGGACAGATCCGCTTGACAGACATCATGGCATGACAGATGCTGAGGTAAAGGCCAGAAATGAGCGTTTTCCCCAGTGCGATATGCATGGTGAATTATTGATTCCGGCAGAGCATACACTTACAGCCTTCCAGGCAAAAGAATGTATAGAAGCCATTGAACGCTTGAAGGACCAGACATTCAGCATTACCTGTTCATTTCATTTCCCGCATGCACCTATGCTGCCACCTGAACCATACTATGGCATGTATCCTGCCGAGGATATGCCAGTGCCCGTCAGCATCGCAGATGATATGCAGAACTCACCCTATGCAAATGCCAATGGGAGACCGGGCTTGCCTGAGTACTCCGACCCGGAACTAATCAAATACATGATTTCCAATTACTACGGCCTTGTAAAGGAAATTGATGATTGGGTTGGTAAGATCCTGGGAAAGCTGGATGAACTCGGACTGAGCGAAAACACCCTTGTGATATTTACCAGCGACCATGGTGAGATGCTTGGGGCCCACGGGCTCAGGGAAAAGAATGTATTTTATGAGGAGTCGGCTCACATACCATTGATGATTCGTTATCCCGGTGAAATAGAAAGTATGACCGAGGTCGATAGCTATGTTTCACTTGTAGATTTATTTGCCACAATTCTGGACTACCTGGATGTGGGGAAGCATCCATCGGACGGTGTCAGCCTTCGGGGATTGATTGAAGGAACAGACCTTAAGCATGGTGAGTATGTGGTAACTGAGTGGAACTATCGCGGGGATATTGCTCCAAACTATATGGTTGTAAGAGGGGGCTGGAAACTAATGATTCCTTATTCGAAGACTTCCGGTGTTATCAATGCCATGTATGATTTGACTAATGATCCATACGAAATGAATAATCTGCTGGGAAATAATCCTGAGAAGGAAGAGTACAGAGAGCGGGCAGAGGAACTTCGGGCTTGCCTTCTGGAGTGGTTGAGGAAGAATAAATCCATACACTATAATGGTGTCAGGGACAGGGAATTAATATAAAACTCCGCTCTTTTTATCTCCCTACTTTCTTATGAGCTTCTTTGTTCCTCCATAGCTTCCATTCACATAAATATTTATGAAGTAGATACCAGGCTGTGGCATGGAGTGGTTTACAATATCAGAATCGAAATACAGGGTCTGAGAGCCGGAAATCACTTCATAATCTGCGCCATAGGTCTTCTGTCCCAGAACATTGCAGATATCAATACGCAGGCTTGAGGCCTCCTTTGCATACAGGACCATACTGAATTCATTCTCAACCGGATTTGGGAATACCTGCAGATCCATGCCATCCAGACCAACGGTTTCCACTGAATAGGGATACATATATCCGTCAAGCTTGCTGTCCATCCATTCCATCCGGTCAAAGATCCAGTTTTTCAGATAGCTTATTTCATTTTCATAGCTGCCGCCCACATAATTATTCGCCCAGACATACTGGTTCAGAACCGGAAATGCATTGAAATTACGTTGCTGGGCATCGCTCAGCATAGTGGTCAGCGAGTCTATGACATATTCTACCCGATTATCGGATAAGATGCTGGTTCGGTATCCTTTCCATGAACTTACCAGCTGATTGAAAAAGTCGGGGTCCTTTCTTAGTTTGATCCACCAGAAAGGATTTGACCAGTAATCGTTTGGGAGTTTATACTCACATTGCCAGCCAGAAGTAATGGAAGCATCGTAATAATCGGCATTTCCAAATCCAAAGTTGAAATCCCAGACTGGCCCGGCTTTAATGGGACTTATCCTGTCAGTCTTGTCCTTATCCTTATGCAAAAAGGTGCTGATCCTGTAGCCATCCACATTTTTGGCCAGCTCGTTTACCAGGAAGAAATCAATAAAGGATTGCACATCGATATAGGGCTTGTAACCTAAAACCGGATCGTAGAAACGATCCCCGGCCAGGGCATGTTCAAAATCCGTAACAAAGTTCCTGATATAGTCTTTTTGAGCCACAGGCATTTGATCTTCCGGATCGGGGTAATGATAGATGATCCGGATCTCATTGCCGTCTATGGCCGGGTAGGGGGATACCCATAATTCTTCTCCCTCATCCTGTTTATCAAGCTTGAAAATATACCCCCCGGTCACATCTCTTCCGCTTATTTCATGGGGCTCCAGTTTGCCAATATCCAGGCGGAAGGTATCTCTCTTGATCTTCTCCATCAGCACATAAACACCCGAGTAGGCATTGTTTATGAAAAGTTCACAGAGCCTTGTTCTGGAAGCATATTGTCCCATTTCGCTGGCAAACTGATAGGCCAGGACATTTCGGATCAGAGACTTATCGGAATAGGGTCCGTGTAGTACCCAGTCATTTTCCATGGGCATTCCCAGAAGGGGAACATTGTTATTCTCTCCATTTTCCAGCCGGGTCTCCAGGCCGTAGCCCTTTTTTGCATAACCCTGGGAACTGGCCCCCCTGCGTTCTATTCCAATCCTTCCATCGTAGTCATTATAGGTGCCGCCAGGGTACTCATTCATTCCTGCCTGATTATCCACAATGCCCATATGGGCCGTAATCTTAGGTTCATCCGGAATCGCCTGTCCATTGACTGTTTCAATCACAATTATGGGCAGATTGCTTTCAAAAACGGCATCCGGATCCACAAACCAGTCAGGGACCTCTTCATAAATGATTCCTGTTGCATCAACTTTTACCTGGAGGAAAGGAGCCAGGGAAAAATCGCTGGAAGTTGGGTTCACATTTATCCCCTGTATGGCCACCACATTTTCTCCATCAGCCAGGTGACTCTTTGCTATGCCCACCCTTGTGGGTTGACCTCCCATATACATGGTAGCCTCCTGATCAATGGTGGGAGTATAATTATAAGGTGGAAAGTCATTAACTACATTGAAAGACCTGGAAACCATGGAGCCATTAAGATAGAGCACATAGGCATCATCATAGTCAATATCCAGGATCAGACTGTCGATGATCGAATGGTCGGTGATAGTAAAGCTGTGTCTGATGTATAGTGAATGGGTGATGCTAAGGATAGTCGTATCGTCTCCGTCCCCAAAACCAAAACTACCCTTTGCTGTATTCCAGGAACTGTCATCAAATTCGCTGTTGTACCAGCCGGAAGAAGGTTCAGAATCGCCAGTGAGGTATGTCCAGGTGTGATCGGCTTTTACCACGGTTTCCCAGTGTGGCTGAGCCATCAGCATTGTTCCAAGAGATGTTAAAATAAAGAGGGTAAAGATTCTCAGCATGCATTTGGTTTTAGTTGGGGACCTGCCCGCCGCAGTAATATACAGCCTGCATTGCGAAGTAAATAAAAAAATCATCACGGCCCATAAAGTATTTCCCAGTTGATCAAATCTTGCATATATTGTAAGAGGAGAATTTTTTTCTATGACCAGGCTGATACCCCTTATATACCTGCTGTTCCTGCCATTGAACGCCCTTCTCGCCCAGTCCCAATTCCCTGAACTGGTTGAAAGTGCATTTGGAAGCGATCAGGACCTGGTCAACGGGATCCAGTTCAGCAATCACTACGGACAGGTGGACGGGCATCCTTATTTCCTGGATGAGCGCTTCCATGACGGTTCAGTAGTTGTTGCTGACCAACTTTATGAGCACCAGAAACTCAGGTATAACCTCTACTCTCAAAGAGTAGAGATTGAGCACCGCTATGCTGACGGAAGTATGATCCAATTTATGTCTGTTCCGGAACTTATGCCTTCATTCTCCATCGAAGGGAGGCAGTTTGAGCGCCGGCAGTTCGGGGATGAGGTGCCTGCATATTACCAGGTGCTTTCCTCGGGAAGCCATACCTGCTACCTGGGCTGGAGCAAGATTAAGAGCACTGCCCGGAATGATAGTTTCAGGGCCTACCAGTTCAGTGGCCCAAAGATCAGCTACTGGTTGGACCTTGGTCAGGATGTGAAGCCTTTTCACAACCGGAAGACCTTTGTTGAGCTTTTTCCGGAGCAAATCCAAAAGGAAATCCTGAAAATGCTTAAGCAACGAAGATACTCCTTTAAAAATGCCAACCCTGTTCAGGCTGAGGAGATGATACTGGCTGCTCTTGCCATATTCGAAATGGGGGTCCAGCCATGAGAAGGATCCTGCTCATTCTCCTGCTTGGTCTACCGGGCATATTTCAGTCCATCTGGGCCCAGGATGGGGGCATCACTTTCAGTGCCAGGCTGGAAGATGCTGGTTTTGCTGAGTTTGCAGCCACGGTGGAGGATCAAACGGGACTGGTCTTTTATTTCAGGGAATCCTGGGTGCAGCAGATACGGGTGACACTTTCTGGAAGGGATCTTCCGCTTGAACCCACCCTGGACAGTATCCTGCGGCCAGAGGGCCTTCATTTTTTTCTTGACGAATGGAATCATCTCTTTCTGACGGACAGCATCCAGCTGCTTCCATCCCTGCCTGAATATGCAGGTTCATTCATTGCTGAAGGAATCCCGGAAGAAGAAGATCCTGAAGGGGAGCTGACCTCAGCGGAGCAAACCTATATGGCAGGCAGGCAGGTACTGGTGCCTGAGAACATTCATGTGGGTTCCGGTGCACTTGTACCCAACGGGAAGCGTGTACTGATCAATGGCAGGATCGATGATGTGGATAGTGGCGAACCGCTTATAGCGGCAACTGTCTATATCAGGGAACTGAATAAAGGGACCGCCACCAACCTGGACGGGCTTTTCAGTATTGTTCTTCAGACCGGGATCTATGAAGTGGAATGTAACAGCATGGGCATGGAAGCCCTGAGATTCAATTTGCATGTCCATTCGGAAGGGGAACTGAACCTGTCCATGAAGCGAACCCTGATACCGCTGGACGAGGTGGTGGTAAGTGCGGACAGGTATCATAATGTAATTGGGACCCAGATGGGTTTGGAGCGGCTCAACTACAATGTTTTTAAGGAGGTGCCGCTTGTGATGGGGGAACGGGATGTGATCAATGTAATAAAGATGCTCCCCGGAGTACAGAGTGTGGGAGAGGGCTCTGCCGGTTTCAATGTACGCGGTAGCGGGGTGGACCAGAACATGATCTATATCGATAAGGTACCGGTCTACAACAGTTCACACCTCTTTGGGTTTTTCACTGCATTCTCACCGGAGATCGTATCCGACTTTACCCTGTATAAAAGCAATATGCCGGCATCCTATGGAGGGCGGCTGGCTTCCTTTTTTGATATCCGTACCAAACAGGGTAATATGAAAAAGTTTGCAGCCAGGGGAGGGATCTCTACCTTTTCTGCTTACGCCGCCCTTGAGGCTCCGATTAAAAAGGACAGGAGTTCATTTATCCTGAGCGGCAGGATCACCTATTCGGACTGGATCCTTCGCTTGATGGAAGATCCTCAGCTCAGGAACAGTGATGCCGGTTTTGGTGATATCAGTGGTGCATTCACCCAGAAGCTGGGCGAGCAGAGCCGCATCCGGGCTTTTGCCTATCTCAGCAGGGACCGCTTTCAGCTGGGGACCACAAATGCATATAACTATGGAAATACCGGCGGTTCCCTGGATCTGAGCCATCGTTTCAATCAGCGAACCAGTGCAAACCTGGCTCTTGTATACAGCCGCTACCAGTTTGAGAACAGCAATAGGGAAATAGCCTCAAGCGGGCACAAGCATGGCTATGTAGTGAATCACTACGAACTGAAGTCCGATTTTAAATGGGTATCCCTGGGACGGCATCTGGTAAGCTATGGTGCAAGCGGTATCTATTATCACCTGGACCGTGGAGTTATTGAACCCTATGGTGATTACTCCATCCGGAAATCCCTGGATCTTGGCACTGAGAACGGTGTTGAGATGGCCGTATATGCAGGCGATGAGATCAGCCTGAGCGACCGGCTTACCGCCTATGCCGGTCTGCGTATATCAACATTCATGTCCATGGGGCCCTCGGAGGTACGCTCCTATGCGCCGGGTATGCCACCCCTGGAGGAGAATGTTACCGATACCATCACCTATGGGAAGGGAGAGATCTCCAAGATCTATTATGGCCTGGAACCCCGTGTTAACCTTCGCTACCTCCTGGGCAAATCCAATTCCATCAAGCTTTCCTATAACCGTGGTTATCAATACCTTTATTTGTTATCCAATACCATAGCCCTGACCCCCACAGCCCAGTGGCATCTTTGCAACTACCATATTGAACCACTCTATCTCGATCAGATATCTGTGGGATATTACCAGGATTTCACCTATAGTGGGTTAAGTACCAGCGTAGAAGCGTATAAGAAATGGGGGCACAATATTGTGGAGTACAGGGATGGAGGAAGCTTTTCAGACAGCCCGTTTACAGAAAGTGAAAGCCTTCAGG
>CAYWGP010000203.1:0-5651 GCA_964458155.1 uncultured Bacteroides sp. | reverse complement strand
GGTAGAGAAAAAAATAGGTTAAGCAGTCTAAGGTAATTAGAAGTCAGGAGTCAGAATTCAGCAGGGAAAAACCGGAGTGATGCGTGACAGGTTGCAGGTTACTTCTAACCAGACATGTTTGAAATTTCGGTAGGAGCGCATTCATGCGCGATGAATTCGCGACTTAAAGCCGCTCCTACCATCACCCCCGCTGAAAGAGAAATGCTTCGATTTGGTTGGGTAAGAACCTGACTTCGATAAGTTACACTTGTATTGGTGTCAACTGGAGAATTACAGATAAGCAGAAAATACTATTCAATAATTAAATACTTATTTCTGACATCTAGTATTTACTTTATTTTTTTCTTTGAGCCAGAAGGTCATCAATACCAGGACATTCCTCATCGGAAATGATTCCCCGTTTATCAAGATCCTGTACCACATCTGCAAGGCCAATTTCGCGGAGCCTTTTACGGGTGGGAACACCATCTTTTGAACACCCTCGATACGAGTAGTACTCATCGAGCATACCGGGTTGACTGATGGGGTCCTCTTCTCCCCGTGTCGTTCCCTTTCTCATATCATCTTTCCGGGTAATTCCCAGCACGGCATTATAACCCTTTTCTATCTGATATGCCCGCTCCGCTGATAGGAAGAGGTGTTCCGGGTTTACCCCCGTTGCAGACTGATACATCTCTCCCATCTCTTCAAAGAGGATAAGCGGGTCACCGAAAATGGTCGTTCCTGCCACAGGGACAAAACAGAGCCCCAGTGAATCCATGAGCATCTTATAATTTTCATGCCACCAGACCGCACGACCTTTTGCGACGGGACTTGTATTGTCGGCAATCTCATCAGGAATGTCATCTCCAAAAATGCGCGCCAGCATATCCTTTGCACCGGTAAGAGCGGAAAAGGGATGGCCCTTCATGTGATCTCCACCCCGGGAAGCTACCGACGAAGCCAGATTCATAGCCATAACCGAATGACGATTGTAGGGAAAGCTCATACCTTTTGTGTGAAAGCCATATGGTTCTGCTTTTGGCCCAATTTTTTGAATAATTTCTGGAATGCTTTCAGCAAGGATGTTGCCAAACCCCTCTCTCTGAGCTACCTTCCTCATCATTTGTTCTATACAAGCGGTGTCTCCCCACTCCAGCTGAATGCCATCCGTATCCTCGGATCCCAGGATACCCCTTTGCAAGCACTCCATTACCATGGAAAGATTAAATCCGAATTGACAGCAGTCAATGCCCAGTTTATTGGAAAGGTCAGCGAGATGGAACAATGAAGGAAAATCAAAAACACCCAGTGAGGGTCCCAAGTGAGCGTAGTGTCCAAACTCAATCTTGTCACCTTGCTCACCCTTGTAAGGTCCCTGAGTGACCTTCCACTTTTGAGAACATCCTACCGGACAGCGGAAACATGCGGTCTTGCCATCCTTATAGTTCTCAAGGAAATCATCAAGATCATAGCGCTCAAGCTCCTCGGGTGTAATTCTCCCCTGTTCATTCCTGGTAGCAGTCTCAAGTCCTATCTGAGCAATGAGCATCAAAGTTCCATATTCTTTCTGGGCAAAGGTTGATGGGCCCTTTCCCCAGATTTCCTGGTATCTCTTCACCAGGGCATCAAAATTCTTTTTGTCTGCCACCGGCACGGCCCCCTCTGCTCTCACAATGAGGGCCTTCAGATTTTTTGAACCCATAACACATCCCATACCGCCTCTTCCATTGGCACTTACGCGTTTTCTCCCGGAAAATATATTGGCGTATCTGACCATATTCTCTCCGGCAGGGCCAATACGGGCAGTTTCACTGGCTCCGTACTCCTCCTGAATGCGATCATCGGTGCTGTACGTGTCAAGGCCCCAGAGGGAGGAAGCATCCACAAGGCGTGGAAACGTGCCTTCCTCAATAAGAAGGGCCACTGGTTTATCCGCTTTCCCCCTAATGACAATATGGTCATACCCTGCCTGTTTCATTCTGACAGCGAAATAGCCCCCTGCATTCGAATCCCCAAAGATTCTGGTTAAAGGACTTTTAGCCGTGACGGTGTAGCGCGTGGCACAGGGAAAGGTTGTTCCCACCAAAGGACCGCAGCCAAATATAAGGGGGTTTTCAGGTGAGAGGGGGTCAAGTTCAGGATTAGTGCGCACTAGATCGTAAAATAACCTGGCATTAATCCCTGCTCCACCGGTATAGTTACTTCTGAGCTCCCGAGAGAGATCTTCCTCCCAGATCTTTTCGTTTGATAGATCGATCTGGAGAATTTTCCCGCGCCAGCCATAATTCCCGTTTGCATCTGATGGTGATTTCATGGGATAATCCTTGTATGGAGTAACGTATTGAAAAAACTTAAACCACGAAGAGCACGAAGATACACGAAGAAAAACTCAAAAATATAAAATTCAGAAGTCAGAAGTCAAAGATAAAAGGCAAAGAGCAGAATAGTAAATTAGTACCAATACAACTAATGCAACAAATAAAACCACTATAACCAATTTAACGTGATTTCTTGCTGTAAACCGGCGAACACGCTAATCCTAAAATACCTCCTCTCTGCCCTCTGTGGTGTCATATGTAATTATGTTTAGAATGTCGCACGCGGCGGGAGAATCCCTCCTAGAAGGGCATCGGGAGGAATACCTTTCTCCAGTCCATATTTAGTCCCCTCATCCTCAAGTAGTATCCACTGGGTCCAAATGCCATGAATTAAAAGCTTGCTCTCAACATCCTCTGGAGTAAAAGGCCGTGTCTTCCCCGTCTCAACAATTTCACCATAGAGTCGAAAAAAGGTCTCTGCTATCTCCTTAAAAAAAGTAAAATCCTTCTCTGCAAGCTGAAAAGAGTAGATCCCGGCATGGCTGCCAACCTTTTCCTTTCTGTATTTTGAAACAAAGAAATCTGCCCGGGTCTTTCTTAGTTTGTTATAGTCCTGCCCATGGGAGGTACAGAGCTCTTTCATCCCGTCGGCAAAAAAAGTACTGTCTTCATCATGCCGGGAGAAGTAGGGAAAAATATCAGTACCACCGGCCAGTACGAGTGTATCGGTTATGTTGACCCTCAGTTCCATATAGCCCCGGGGAATGAAGGGGTTGTGTGGATAAAAATTAATCTCCAGAACATACACCTGGGCTTTACTCCCCTGCTGACCAAGTTTTTCAGCAAGAACAGGTGGTGTTTCTATCGAAAGATCACAGTATATCAAACCTGCCTTTTCAAACATGTCACCACTTGACTTGAATACATCCAATCTACCCATGGGGGTATCCCAGGACTGAGTGTTAATCTTCCCTGAAGAATTATGTGACAGGGAAAACTGCTCAAATCGCTTTATAACATCGGCAAGAAACGTCACGACATCATTCTTCTCCACCATAGTTATCTCTCCTCTCATATATGCACTCCCACTTTCACCTTCTGGGGACACCCATTAAACGAGCTGCCTGATAGTGATTGAAGAGGACAGTGCACATTTGTTGTTGCAATGAAAAGAACAGCTACACGCATCCTACCTAACACACTTTCATAAGCCCGTCAATCGTAATTTCTAGCGAAACCGCGCTTCTCACTTGACTTGCCATCCTCTTTTTGTTAAGTACCTAGAACATTCATTAACCAGTGAGAGAGGGATATCTACATGGCCAACAAAGTTCACAATCCAAGCAAAATAGATACGGTTGACATGATCGTTGGCATTCCATCTTTTAATGAAGCCGACTCCATTGCCTATCCCACCCGTGTAGCCAGCCAGGGCTTAACCAAGTATTTTCCAGATAAGAAAGCAGTAATAATCAACGTGGATAACAATTCTCCTGATGGAACACGAGATGCGTTCATGAGTACAGCAACGGAAGTGCCAAAGATTTATATCTCTACACCCAAGGGCGTAAAAGGGAAAGGTAACAACTTCAGAAACCTCTTCGAGGCATCCGCCGAACTCCGGGCAAAAGCCGTTGTCGTGGTAGATGCAGATCTCAAGAGCATTACCCCTGAGTGGATTCAATATCTCGGGGAACCTCTTTTCGCCGGCATGAACTATGTGGCTCCTATTTACGTGCGACATAAGTACGATGGGTCTATCACCAATCACATTGCTTATCCCCTCTTGAGGACCCTCTTTGGTCTCCGGGTGAGGCAACCTATTGGGGGCGATTTTGGCTTTTCGGGAAGATTAGCACGTGCTTACTTATCAGAGAAATTATGGAACAACTCCACTGCGAACTTTGGTATAGATATTTGGATGACAACTATAGCCATTGCCCGCCGCTTTAGAGTTTGCCAGGCATTTTTAGGATCACCAAAATCACATCGGGCAAAGGATCCTGCTAAGGACTTAGGCCCCATGTTTACCCAGGTAGTATCAACGCTCTTTGACCTGATGATAGACTTCGAATATCTGTGGAAAGATACCATCGAAACCTTTCCCACCAGCATATATGGCTTTGGTTTGGGAGTTAATGAAAAACCACCCATGGTAAAGGTCAATACTGACAAGCTCTACGAAAGTTTTAAGAAAGGTTTTGATAGCTATGGTGAATTATGGGAAAAGATCATTCCCCCGGCAGAGTTTGCAGAAGTCAGCAAAAGGAAAAAAAGCAGTAAAAAAAATTTCTACTATCACAGTGATCTTTGGGCTCGGATTCTCTTCAGTTTTGCCATTGCCTATCGTAACGCTGAATTCGACAGGAAGAACATTATTGAAGCAATGATCCCTTTTTACCACTCCCGCATTCTGTCGTTTGTTAACAAAACGAAAGATAAGGACATTAAAGAGACCGAAGAATATTTCGAAAATATAGTGCGTGTATTTGAAAACGAAAAAAAATACCTGATACATCGATGGGATGAAGACCAGCGAAAATTAGGTCATAAACTTTTCAAATCCCCCTCATAAGAACGTACCCCTGCACCTATTGCACCACCATTTTATCACCATCCAGGTCCCCGTGGAACCCTCAAGACCTATTCTGTGCTATCCTTGCCTACTACGGTCATATACAAGGTACTTTCATTGTTACCATCAACACCCAGCAGCTCATTGGCCTCTTCATCATACAGGGCGGCTATCTGACAGCTCCCCAAACCGAGGGCCACTGCACTCAAGGCAACATTTTGGGCAATATGACCTGCATCCAGATAAACATACCGATAAGCTCTTTGCTTATACTTCCAGATGGATCGCTCAAAAATGGCAGTCCAGATAAACACCACCGGTGCACAATATGCTATCTCCTGATCGAGTGCAGCACGGGCAACAGATACTCGAAAGTCACCCTGTCGTAGCTGCTTGAGCTCATGGGTTTCAACTGCATAGTGGTAGACCCCTGCTTCAATTTCTGAAACATTGTGGATAACCAGATAGGTCTCTACCGGATAGAGCGCACCGGCAGAAGGGGCAGCTCTTAGAGCAAATCCCTGGACCTCCCGGGTTATCCCCTGGGAGGCCCACAAGATATGTGATAACTCTATGATTGATAGCGGCTCACTGCTAAAATTCCTCAGACTTCTGCGTTTTTTTATTACCTCCCAGTACGGTTTTCTCTGATCACAGGTAGGTGGTGGCAACGTAATGGTTGGAACATCAGTATAACGTTTATAGGGAGCCGGCCTGCTTGTCCAGTCAAGCCCCCCGGCAGGAAGCTCACCCCGTTTATACTTCGTTTCCTGCTG
>CAYWGP010000202.1:0-9720 GCA_964458155.1 uncultured Bacteroides sp. | reverse complement strand
GGGAGATCATGGCGCCCCGGTTCAGGGAAGGAGATTTTGATGGAGGTGTAACTGAGGGTGCACTGGCAGTCATAAGTATTCTTGAAGGCCAGGAAATTGCAGATGGAGTGTATTTGGACGAATCTTCTGATTCTTCTTCATTTTTTGGCATTCCAGATATTGAAAGCCCGGATATGCCCCTGGGTGCCCGAATCCTCATGGGTGCATTTATTTTCGGAATCATCGGCTTATTCACCATAATGGGGATTTTAACCCCCGGTGTGGGATGGTTCCTCTACCTCTTCTTAATCCCTTTCTGGGCAACCTTTCCCATCATGGTAATAGGCACAGAGCCTACCCTGGTAGTTTTAATAATCTATCTGATAGCTTATCCGGTAGTGAAATTGTATATACGGAAAGCACCATGGTTTATCAAGGCGAAAAATGATCTTCGCACCAAGGGCAAAGCTTCAATCGGGGGATTTACTTTTTCTTCGGGAAGCTCCGGTGGCGGATCTTGGAGTTCAGGCGGCAGTTCTTCCGGGGGATTCTCCGGCGGCGGAGGATCATCGGGCGGAGGAGGTTCTTCAGGTGGGTGGTAAGTGCTTTATTCTATTAGTAGTTTGCTTTCGGCACGGATCTCATGCTCATCGCGCAGCCGTATGAAGTAAAGTCCTGCAGTCAGGTTTTCCCGTTCGATCTTCACTTTCTCTGAAGTAATATTATCAATGGACCTCACCATTTTACCCTGGGTGTCATAAATTGAAAGCGTATGACTTATAAGCAGTGGATTTTTAAACTCTATGCTGGTGAAATCACTCATGGGATTGGGGTACACATTCATTTGAACTGAGTTGAACGGATTCTTAATTCCGCTTACGAGCAGAATGCCAAAATTTGGACTGATTCCTTCATAATCGGTGGAATCATTGTCCTGCACAATTTTGATCCGGCCTTTGGTGGTCTGAACGGCCGGCACGGTCCACTGGTAGCTCATTTCTTCCACCGGGATGTTGGCCATAACTGTATCCCAGCTTAATCCACCGTCTTCAGAAAATAATAAATCCCAGTTCAAGGTGTTGTGGGCAAGAACCTCTACCCAGGTTACTTCTAGACTATTGCCCGAGAAAAATACTTCACCTCCCCTGGGATTGGTCAGGTCAACATGAGCATTAAGCTGAAACATTGCGAATGTGCCAAGGATCAGTAAGAATGCATTAAGCTTCATGCTATTATAACAATATGCCTCTTATAAAGTTCTTGAAGAAAATGATTGCTGCATTGCCCGGCGATACTCAGCTCAGACTTCCAAGAGCAACGGTGATGGCCTCACCATTCAGGCCACTGGCCTCTTCGGATGCCAGGAAGGCGATTACCTCGGCAACTTCTCCGGCTGTCACCACCCGGCCTGCCGGACTCAATGCCGATCTTTCCTCCCATACCTGGTCGGTGCTGACACCACGCTGTTTGGCTTCAGTTCTGGCTGAAGTTTCAGACATTTCTGTGCGCACCCAGCCTGGCAGAACCGCATTGGAAGTAAGGCCGTACCGGCTGGCATCCTGGGCCACCGATCGCATCAGGCCCAGCAGACCGTGTTTAGAGCTGTTATAAGCGCTGCCTGCATATTCAGCCACCTTTCCGGCTGTGGAACTGGTGAATACCATCCGGCCATATGCCATTTTGATCATGTCTTTGACTAGCAGCCGGGTCAGGAAAAAGGGGCCATCCAGGTTGATGCGCATGCTTTCCCGCCAGACCGCCGGATCCTGCTCCCATATCAGGCGTTCATGGGCAGAACCAATGCCATGATTGCATACCAGTATGCTTACCGGACCCAGTCGATCCCGGGTTACCTTCACAGCTCGTGCACATTCTTCCTGTATACCCAGGTCAGCCACCAAATAGTCAATGCCCAGTGTTTGAAGTTCATTTTCACTGCGTGAAACGGCCATTACACGTGCACCGCGTGATGCCAGCAGTTCGGCTGTCGCCCGGCCGATTCCGCGCCCGGCACCCGTTACCAGTGCCACCTGTCCCTGTACGCCTGCCATATTATAATTCTTTATTATTGGATGTAGGATTATCAAAATACAACAAATTATGAAAAGGTCCGCAACTATACTATTTCATATCCCGGCTTTATCTTTGCCGGGTTTTCCTGTATCTTTAATCAAGATATTTACGTATCAACAGCAGATCCTAACCAAGCTTCACCAGAAATGAAAAAAGCCTTCCTGTTCATCCTCGCTTTTGCCATACTAAGTGCCTGCGGGGAGAAGAAACGCGACCTTCCTGCCCTTGATCCGGCATTTATCAACTACGTATCGGGCTTTACCAGCGGGGTGGTATCAGCCACTTCCAACGTAGTCCTTTCCCTTGTAGCTGATCTGCCTGAAACCATCAGGGAGGAGTCACTGAATGAAGATCTTCTGGAGATCAAACCGACCGTGAATGGGAGCTATTCCTGGGTAAACAGCAGAACGCTTGAGTTTGTCCCTGAGGAGATGCTTCAGCCCGGAACCGTTTACCAGTGTAAATTCCACCTGGGTAAACTGATGGAAGTGACCGGCCAGCTGGGAGTCCTTGAATTTCAGTTTCAGACCATTCAGCAATCCCTTTATGTGGAATTGGAAGGCCTGAACAGCCTGGATGATGAGGACCTGCAATGGCAGCAACTTAAAGGGACCCTGAAGACAGCCGATTATGCCAATGCGGAACAGGTGGAGCGACTCCTGGAAGGATCACAGCTGGGAAAAACGCTCCGGGTGAGCTGGGCGCACAATAGTGAAGGAACC
This sequence comes from uncultured Bacteroides sp., assembly GCA_964458155.1. GTDB lineage: Bacteria > Bacteroidota > Bacteroidia > Bacteroidales. Next base: position 6,946 of record CAYWGP010000202.1, on the reverse strand, counting down.
GAGCATGAGTTTACAGTGGACTCCATCTCACGCACCCGTGAGAAGGGACAGGTGCTTGTGAAGTGGGACGGCAAGGCGATTCAAAGTGAGGACAGGGGCGAAGAGGTGGTTCAAATTCCATCCCTGGACGATTTCAAACTGATGAACATTCATGTACGTCAGCAGCCCGATCCTTATGTAAGCCTCTACTTTTCGGATCCGGTCAGCAAGAAACAGGATCTGCGCGGATTGATCTACCTGGAATCGGGAGAGGATGTGAGGCTGGAACTGGAAGGGAGCCAGGTCAGGGTCTACCCGGCCCAGAGGCTCCAGGGAAGCCTTACACTGATGGTGAACAATGCAGTACGCAATACCCTGGATTATACCCTGGTTGAATCGTACAGGAAGGAGATCCTTTTTACCAGCATCCATCCTGATGTGACCCTGATCGGCGACGGTGTGATCCTGCCGGGCACAGACGGACTGATCTTTCCGTTCAAAGCTGTAAATCTGAAGGCAGTGAATGTCAGGATCATCAAAATCTTTGAAGACAATATCGGGCAGTTCTTCCAGGAAAATCAATACCAGGGAGATAATGAACTGAAGCGGGTCGGGCGCATAGTCCTGAATAAGGAGATAAGTCTGAGCTCCGACAAAGCGATTGATTTTGGCACCTGGAACATCTTTTCCCTGGATCTGGCTCAACTGATCGAAGCCGAGCCGGGGGCCATCTACAATGTATCCATCACTTTCGATCGCTCCCAGTCACTACTGCCCTGTGCCGGTGGGGAGGAAGAAACAGGAGCCAGGCCCTTTAAACGAAATCGTGAGGTGGAACGCTTTAACGATCCTCCCACGGGCGATTATTACTGGGACTACTATTACGAGGACTACAACTGGAGTGAGCGGGACGATCCCTGCACGGATTCTTATTACACCTTCAAAAAGAACAGGAACGAAGCTTCCCGCAATGTGCTTGCTTCGGATCTGGGAATCATTGCCAAGGGAGGGAGCGGTACCGATCTGTTTGTGGCGGTGACAAGCCTGGTGAGCAGTAAGCCTCTTTCGGGTGTTGAGCTGGAGATATACAATTACCAGAACCGCCTGGTAGAAGTGCGTCAGACCGGCCAGGACGGAATGGTGAGCATTCCCCTGGAGCAAAAACCCTACCTCCTGGTTGCCAAACAGGGATCCCAGCGTGGATATCTGCGCCTGGACGATGGTTCTGCTCTTTCCACAAGCATGTTTGATGTGGCCGGGAGCAAGAACACCAGGGGCATCAAAGGCTTCCTCTACGGGGAACGGGGTGTATGGCGACCGGGCGACTCCATCTACGTGACCTTTGTACTGGAAGATAAAAACGGGGTCCTTCCTGATAACCATCCGGTGCGTTTCGAATTATATACCCCGGAGAATCAGCTGTACCTGAACAGTACCCGGAATTCCGGACTGAACGGGGTGTATGATTTCCGTTGCGCCACCGGGGGTGATGCTCCTACCGGGAACTGGTTGGCCAGGGTAAGCGTTGGGGGGACGGACTTTACTAAAACCCTGAAGATAGAAACGGTGAAGCCTAACAGGCTGAAGATCGAACTTGACTTCGGATCGGAGGTGCTGAAATGGGGAGATGCTAGCGGAACATTGAATGCCAGGTGGCTGCATGGCGCCCTGGCCAGGAACCTTAAAGCGGACATCGAACTGGACCTTTCTTCGACGACCACCAGCTTCAGGGAATACCCTGGCTACGTGTTTGACGACCCGGTAAAGCATTTTGAAGCCGAAGAGGAGATGGTGTTTGAAGGAAGGCTGGATGAAAAGGGGAAGGCCTCTTTTACGCCGGGCATCAAAGTGGGAAAGGAGGCACCCGGTATGCTGCAGGCCTTTTTCAAGACCCGGGTGTTTGAGAACTCGGGCGATTTCAGTGTGGACCGCTTTCCCGTATTATATTCTCCCTACAAGCGCTATGTGGGAGTGAAGATCCCGGAAGGTCCGGGCTGGAACGGAGCCCTCTATTCCAACGAAACCAGCCTGATTCCCATCGTGACGGTTGACGAATCCGGGAATCCGGTGGACATCGAAAACCTGGATATTGAGATCTATGAGGTCCAGTGGAGATGGTGGTGGGACCGTGATGAATACGACGATCTTGCCTCCTATGTGGGGAATAGCAGCCGGACCCTGATTAAAAAGGACCGGATCAGCACGGTGAGCGGCAAGGCCATGTATGAACTGAATTTTGGAAAGAATCTCTGGGGAAGGAAGCTGATCCGGATCACCGATTCCCAGGGGGGACACAGCACGGGCCAGGCTTTCTACCTGGATTACCGCGGGTACTGGGAGAGCAATACACAGGAGGGTCCGGGTGGAGCGGAAATGCTAAGCTTTAGCACCGACAGAAAGGATTACAAGGTTGGAGAGGAAATCTCCCTTTCCCTGCCCGAAATTGAGGAAGGACGTGCCCTTGTCAGCATAGAGAACGGTTCAAAAATTCTACAGACCTTCTGGGTGGAGTCTCCCATCAAGAATCCGGTGCTTATCGAAGCCACTCCTGCTATGGCTCCCAACGCCTTTATTAATATTTCCCTGATACAGCCTCACAAAAATACCCTGAACGACCGTCCCATCAGGATGTACGGGATCCAGTCCGTCAATGTGGTGGATCCGGGGACCATGCTGAATCCGCAAATCCGGATGCCGGATGTGCTCGAGCCGGAACAGGAGGTGAGCCTGGAGGTATCGGAGCAGGATGGCAGAGCCATGACTTATACAGTGGCTGTGGTGGATGAGGGGCTGCTGGACCTGACCAGGTTCCGGACGCCTGATCTCTGGAGCCAGTTTTATGCCAGGGAGGCGCTGGGTATCCGGACCTGGGATCTTTACAGGTATGTACTGGGTGCCCTGAAAGGGGAGATGGCCGGACTGCTATCCATTGGCGGGGATGAGTTTATAGAGCAGAACGACAATAAGAATGAAAACCGCTTCAAGCCGGTGGTGAAGTTCCTGGGGCCCTTTGAACTGAAAGCCGAAAAAAGTAACAGGCATACTTTCACAATGCCCAATTACGTGGGCTCTGTCAAGACCATGGTTGTTGCGAGTCAGAAGGGGGCCTACGGCAAGGCGGAGAAGGCTATCCCGGTAAAGAAACCCCTGATGGTGCTGGCCACTCTTCCGCGTATGGTGAGTCCCTCCGAGACGGTGAGTCTGCCCGTAAGCGTATTTTCAATGGACCCTTCTGTTAAGAATGTAAGCGTGGAGCTAAAATGCAACGAACTGTTCCAGGTGGAGGGACCCGCATCACGGAAGATCAGCTTTGACCAGGAGGGTGACCAGCTGGTGGAATTTACCCTGAAAGTGGCCCCCGGAACAGGGGGCGGACAGGTAGAGGTGATTGCCAGGAGCGGGAACCAGCAGGCCAGTGACCTGATCGACATCAGGGTACGAATGCCCAATCCACGGATTTCCCTGACCTCAAATGATGTGCTTGAGCCAGGCAAGAGCTGGCAGAGCACATATGAAGCGGTCGGACTGGCCGGGACCAACCATGGGGTGCTGGAAGTTTCGATCCTGCCTTCCATGAACCTGGAAAAACGACTGAATTTCCTGATTCAGTATCCGCATGGCTGTGTGGAGCAGACCACCTCGGCAGTGTTCCCGCAGTTGTACTTGCATCGCTTTCTTGAACTGGACTCGCAACAGAAAAGTGAGATCCAGGATCATGTCACAGCCGGGATCAACAAGATCAAATCCTTCCAGGTCTCCGGTGGCGGACTCACCTACTGGCCCGGCTACTATGCAAGTGTGAGCGAATGGGGAACCAGTTATGCCGGTCATTTTATGCTCGAGGCCGGCGCCCTTGGATACAAACTGCCCATCGGCTTTGTAAATAACTGGGTCAAATACCAGAGTCGCATGGCCAACAGCTGGGACCGTGAACGGGATTATTTCGGATCCCGGAGAAGCAGTGAGATCAACCAGGCCTATCGCCTATACACCCTGGCCCTGGCTAAAAAGCCGGCGCTGGGAGCCATGAACCGCATGCGGGAGATGGCAGACCTGACGAACACGGCCAGGTGGACCCTGGCAGGAGCCTACCTGCTTGTGGGGAAGCGGGAAGTGGCCCAGCGTCTGGTAGCCGGACTGGATACCAGGGTGAGCGCTTACCGCGAGCTCTCTTACACCTATGGCAGTTCACTGCGCGACCAGGCCATGATCCTGGAAGTCCTGACCCTGATGGGCGATCAGGTGCAGGCTAAAAAGCTGGTGGATGAGATTGCCGGACAGATGGCTTCGGGGTCCTGGTACAGCACCCAGACTACGGCCTTTGTACTCCTGTCCGTCGCTAAATTTGTCGGGGAGACGGAAGCTTCAGGTGCAATGGAGTTTGAGTATATCCTGAACGGGAAGCGTAAGCAGGTCGCTGTAAATGCCCCCGTGGAACGACTGGAGCTACCCTTCGAAGGGGGCAGGGGCGGGTCCATTGAGCTGAACAGCACGGGCAAGAGGAATCTTTTTCTGAGCATGCAGCTGGACGGGATCCCACTGGATAACCCTGTGGCGGATGAAGCCAGTGATCTTGAGATGGAGCTTCGTTATTTCGACATGGAAGGAAATCCCATAGATCCTGCAAATATAGAGCAGGGAAACGATTTCGTGGCAGAGGTCACGCTGAGCCATCCGGGGATCCGGGCTGGCTACAAAGAGCTGGCGCTGACCCAGATGTTTCCTTCGGGATGGGAGATCAGGAACCTGAGGCTCGATAACATGGAATCATCCAGGGTGAAAAGTCAGCCAGAGTACCAGGACATCCGGGACGACCGGGTGTACAGCTATTTCGGGCTTGATAAAGGGGAAAGCAAGACTTTTGTGGTGATGCTGAATGCGGCCTACCTTGGGGAGTTTTACCTGCCGGCAGTTTACTGCGAGGCGATGTATGACAACGAGATCCATGCTACCAGGGCAGGGAAATGGGTAAAGGTGGTCAAACAGGGTGAATAAACGAACGCGGAGCTCATGACTTTGAGCACTTGGTTGAACAGACATAGCTATATCCTGATTACCGTGGGGGTGATCTGTATGGCCTTCCTCCTGCTTCCGGTGGTGCGCTTTGAGGATAAGACCAACACCATCCTGGAGGCCGGGGACGGGGAGCTCTTATCGGCCAGGATAACACCGGACGGACAGTGGAGGTTTCCTCCATGTGACAGTGTCCCTCACAAGCTGAGCCAGTGTATCCGCTACTTTGAGGATGAATATTTTCCCTATCATCCTGGTATCAACCCTGTCTCACTGGGCAAATCCCTGGTCAGGAACATCCGGGCAGGAAGGGTCGTGAGCGGGGGAAGCACCATCAGCATGCAGGTGGTCCGACTGTCCAGAAAAGGGAAGGCCCGGACCCTTACACAGAAGGTGATTGAAATGGTACTGGCCCTCCGCCTGGAGCTGGGAATGAAGAAAGAGGAGATCATGGTGCTCTATGCCTCCCACGCACCCTTCGGGGGCAATGTGGTGGGCATAGATGCGGCTGCCTGGAGATATTATGGCAGGCCCGCGCACAAGCTTTCCTGGGGGGAGGCAGCCACCCTGGCAGTACTTCCCAACGCTCCTGCCCTGATCTACCCCGGCAGAAACCAGGATGAGCTGCGTTCGAAAAGGGACCGCCTGCTGCACAAGCTGGAGGAGAAAGGGGTGATTGATGACCTTGACTGTGAGCTGGCCAGGTCCGAGCCCCTGCCATCGAAACCATATCCCCTGCCTCAGCTGACCCCGCATCTGCTCGACAGGGCCGAGAAGGATGGTCTTGGGGGTAGCCGTGTGCATACCACCATAGACATTGACCTGCAGCAAGGTGTGAACATGCTTGTTGAAAGGCACCATCTGCACCTGAAGCAGAATGAAATTCACAATGCCGCGGTGCTTGTCATACGGGTCCCCGACCCTAAGGTGGTGGCCTATGTGGGCAATACAATCTCGGACGATGAGGCGAACAGCAGCTATGTGGATATCATCGATGCACCCCGAAGCTCGGGAAGCATCCTGAAGCCTCTTCTATATACCTTCATGCTGGATGAAGGGGAGATCCTGCCTGACATGCTGATTCCGGATATTCCCACCCATATTTCGGGATATTCTCCTCTGAATTTCGACCGGACCTACAGTGGAGCGGTTCCTGCAAATACGGCCCTGGTCAGGTCCCTGAATGTACCGGCCGTACGAATGCTTCAGAACTACGGACTGGAAAAGTTCCTTTCCAGGCTGCAAGCCCTGGGATTCTCATCCATCGGCAAGGGCCCCGGACACTACGGGCTGACGCTGATCCTGGGGGGAGCCGAAGTAAAATTGTGGGATCTCTGCCGGGTATACACGGGCATGGCCGGCACACTGAATCATTTCCAGGAATATGCACACCGTTACGATCAGCGGCAATACGATCCGGCTGTCTATTGCCGGGATGTGCCTTCCGGAAAACTGGATCTTCCCGATCCGGATCTGAAAAGCAGCGGGATTATGAGTGCCGCTTCCATCTGGCAGTGCTTTGATGCGCTGACCGAATTGGAACGGCCCACCCAGGAGGGGGCCTGGGAACGCTTCTCTTCGACCAGGACCATTGCCTGGAAAACAGGAACCAGTTTCGGATACCGGGACGCCTGGGCTGTAGGTGTGACTTCCGCTTATGTGGTGGGTGTATGGGTCGGGAATGCGGATGGTGAGGGCAGGCCCGGACTTACCGGGGTGAATGTGGCTGCCCCGCTGATGTTTGATGTATTTGGACTGCTTCCTTCATCGCCCTGGTTCGAATTACCCGATGAGGAGATGACTGAAATTGAGATCTGCGTGCAAAGCGGATTCCGGGCCGGGCCGGACTGCAACGAAACTGAGATCAGGATGGTGCCTGAGGCCGGCGAGCTCGTGGAGGCCTGTCCCTACCACCGGACAATCCACCTGGACCGGACGGAGCGGTTCCGGGTAA
>CAYWGP010000201.1:0-4414 GCA_964458155.1 uncultured Bacteroides sp. | reverse complement strand
CGGCCTGATCTCCAGCCTGGAGGAAGTTCAGGACCTGCCGCCTGTGAATGTGGCAAAGGATGCTGGGATCCAGCACTGGCTGGAGATTACCCGGATTGTAAAGGACTATTTCGGGGAGGAAAAATATATCCGGGGGAACTGTGATCAGGCACCCTTCTCCCTGGCCAGCATGGTACGCGGATCCCAGGACCTTATGACTGATTTACTAATGAATCCGGAGAAGGTACACCTCTTGCTGGAATATACAAGCGAGGCGGGCATTCAGTTTATAAGGCTGATGGCGCAGACCGGTGCCCATATGGTTTCCAATGGCGACAGTGTGGCCGGTCCGGAGATGATCCAGCCGGAGTTCTACCGGGAATTTGCTCTTCCTTACGAGAAAAAGCTGGTGGATGAAGCACACCGTCTGGGATTAACATATACACTGCATATTTGCGGGGATACGGAAGTGATCCTGGAGGATATGGTAAAGTCCGGGGCCGATGCCCTGGAACTGGATTACCTTACTGACATCCGGAAGATCTACGACCAATGCCACGCTTCTACACTTTTTATTGGGAATCTGGATCCCTCGGGTGTTTTAAATTTCGGAAGTCCTGAGCTGGTGAAGCAGCGTACCCTGGAGCTCCTGGAGATTTACCAGGGCTCTCCCAGGCTGATGATCAATGCCGGCTGCGCCATACCTCCCGATACTCCAACAGAGAATATCAGGACCATGGTGGAGACAACTCACGGCTATACCACCATCCCTTACTCCAATGCACCCAAAGCATAAATCCCATGGATAGTATCGCATATAAACCCGGCGCCGGTGATGTTATTGAAAGGCTCAACAAGCTTTATGAAAGGAAGGCAGGGGATCAGATCTTTGCAGATTTCCAGATCCCAACACGTACCATGGAACAATTTCGCGCTGATCATGCCGAAGGCTACACCAGCTACCCGGATCCCCATGTACGTGCCCGTTTCTGGGACAGTCTGCTGAAGGAGAAGAGCTTATGTGAGGATGATCAGATTCCTTCGGCCTATCTGAGTGAATTCGACCAGGGATTGTATGGTGCCCTGATCGGCGGGGAGATTCAGTTCCTGAAAGATCCCGGAACAGGGTGGATCTCTTCCATGGTCAAGCCTATGATGGACGATCTGACCCAATTTCAGCTCCTGCCTTTTGAGGAAAATCATCCCTGGTTTCGCCTTTACCTGCAACAGCTTGACATTTTTTCCAGGGTTTCGGAGAACCGCTTTGGCATCAGCCATTTCATCCTGATTGATTCCCTGAATTTTGTGTTTGAACTGGTGGGTGCCACCAAAACTTATCTCAGTCTGTTCGAAGTTCCGGATACGGTAAGGAAGATCATTGATTTCGCTTTTGATCTCAATGTCAGGGTTCAGGAAACCTTCTTTGAAAATACCCCTTCGTATCTCGGGGGCACCTTCAGCAATATGGTGCAATGGGTTCCCGGGAGGGTGATTTCCGAAAGTGTGGATCCCTTTCACATGACCTCGGTGGAGGATTACCAGGAGTGGGGAGAGAGGAATGTGCAACGGATGTTCAATCATTTCGACGGAGGAGTCCTGCACATTCACAGTAACGGCCGGCATCTTTTAAATGCTGTTTCCAGACTGGAAGGTTTAAAAGCCATCCTTATGCTGGATGAGAAAGATAATCCTCCTGCTTTTGATGTTTTGCAAGAGATAAAGAAAAAGGTGGGAGACGTGCCCCTGGTGGTGAACGTGAACGAAGATACCTTTGAGTATCATTTAAAAAGGAATACACTTCCTGGCGGGGTCTTCTATGTGGTGAAATCCGCAAAAAGTGTAGACGAAGTGAACCGGACCATGGAAGTGGTCAGGAAATACCGAAGGTCCTGAGTATGAAAAAATTCTTTCTTCTGGCTTTTTTGCCACTGATCTTTTCCTGTCAGCAAGAGGCTGGAAATGAAGTATTCGATGCAGTTCAGTATGTGGATCCTCAGATTGGATCGGTTCACGGACGCTGGTTTTTTTACACTCCTGCTTCCCTGCCCTTTGGGATGGCTAAGCTGGCTCCCCATACCAATGCCTATGGAAGCGAGGGAAGCTGGTTACCCGGGGGCTACGATGACCGTCATGGCTCCATTGAGGGATTCGGGCATTTCCATGAATTCCAGATAGGTGGAGTGGTAGTGATGCCCTTTACAGGGGATGTCCTCACCACACCCGGTACCATAGAGAACCCTGATGAAGGCTACCGGTCCCGCTTTGAAAAAGCGGATGAGTATTCTGAACCGGGCTATTATTCAGTACTACTGAAGGATTACCAGGTGAAAGCGGAACTTACTGCAACGGATCGGGTTGGGTTTCACCGTTACACCTTTCCCGAATCTCCAAGCTCGGGCATCATCTTCGATATCGGGCACAAACAGGGTGAAAGCAGCGATGTTACCGAGGCATTTGCACAGGTGGTAAATAAGAAGGAGGTGGAGGGTTTCGTCGAAACATACCCCGAATATGCAAAGTTCTGCGACCCCGGAAACCGGGTAAAGATGTATTTTGTGGCCCGACTTAACAAAGAGCCGGAACAACTTGGTATATTCTATGATTCAATCCTGAAAGCAGACTCTACTCTTACCCGGGGAGTTGGAAACGGACTTTATCTGGTTTTCTCCACTTCAGAAGGTGAGGTAGTAGAGATGCAGGTCGGACTATCCTATACCAGTGTGGAAAATGCCCGCCTGAACCTGGACAGCGAATCCGGGGGGCTGGGCTTTGACCAGGTTCACATGGAGGCTACCCGCCGCTGGAATGAGATGCTGGGCCGAATACGGGCGGAAGACAGTAAGAGGGAGGACCTCGTAAAATTCTATACCGGGCTCTACCATGCCCTGCTGGGACGGGGACTGGCAAGTGATGTGAACGGACAGTATGCGCGGAACGATGGAGGAATCGGACAGATCGCGCTTGACGAAAATGGACTTCCGCAGTATAAGCATTATAATACGGATGGCATCTGGGGAGGATTCTGGAACCTTGGTCAGCTCTGGGCACTGGTTTATCCCGATTACCTGGTCGACTATGTGCAGTCCAATGTGGATTTCTACGGGGAGACCGGCTGGTTGCATGATGGCGTTGCTGCTGGTGTATATACCAACGGGGTGCAGACCAATTTTCAGGGATTGCTACTGGCTGCCGCATACAATTGCGGGATTCGGGGATTCGACCTGGAAAAAGGATATGAAGCTGCCCTGAAGAACGAAACAGAGGCCAGGGGGCGCAACCTGGGGAATGGCAAGTACGATATGCACTGGTTCAACAGACTGGGCTACGTTCCCTTCACGGATACCGTCCTGTCCAACGGCTGGGTTTTTAACTTCGGTGCTTCACACACCCTGGAATATTGTTTTGGCTCCTTTGCAGTGGCACAGATGGCCAAAGGCATGGGGCAGGAGGAAGATTACAGGAAACTTATGGAGCAGTCGGGCTACTGGAAGGCCCTGTTTGACCCTGAAACCCGCTTTATCCGCCCAAAACTTCCTGACGGAACCTTTGTGGAGGATTTTGATCCGCTGGAAGGGTGGAGAGGCTTCCAGGAAGGTAATGCCTATCAGTATACCTGGTATGTTCCCCACGATATTGCAGGATTAATGGAAGCAGTGGGGCACGATCTCTTTAACCAGAGGCTTGAACAAATGTTTACTGATGCACAGAAGAGCGTTTTTGGAGGAGGGACGGAGATTCACAGTTTTTCAGGTGTGGATATGCTCTATAATCACGGGAACCAGCCCTGTCTGCATAATGCCTGGCTGTTCAACTATTCGGGCAAGCCATGGCTGACACAGAAGTGGACCCGGACCATATGCAAGGAGTTTTACGGTACCGAACCTTTGCATGGCTACGGCTATGGCCAGGATGAGGACCAGGGACAGCTGGGAGCCTGGTACGTAATGACTTCCCTGGGACTGTTTGATGTCCAGGGGCATGCGGCAGCGAATCCCAGCTTCCAGTTTAGCAGTCCCCTTTTTGAAAAAGTTAGCCTTCAGCTTGGGGGTGATCCCGACAATATACTGGTAATCAGGACTGAAAATCAAGCTCCTGGAAACTCTTACATACAGGCCCTGGAGCTGAACGGAAAACCAATCAGCCAGTGCTGGATCCCCAGAAAAGAGCTGATGAATGGGGGAACACTTACTTTCACGCTTGGATCTGAACCCAATAAGGAATGGGGCATGGGAGTCCCTCCACCCTCCATTCCTGCCGATTAATTTTAAAAGCAAAACCAAAAACCATGATCAAGTACCTTAGCCTTATTGCCATTTTTATGCTGACTGCCTGTTCCTCTCCTTCAGGAAAGAACAAACATCAAAGCGAAGCAGCCACATCTGAGCTCTCAGATATTAAAGTCCCGGCATATGCCTGGCTGGGTGGACCGGGCAAG
>CAYWGP010000200.1:0-14963 GCA_964458155.1 uncultured Bacteroides sp. | reverse complement strand
CCATCTGGGTAGAGACCGAAGAGGCCCTGGAACTGGACCGTGTAAAGGAAGCACTTTCAAATGCTGATGGTATCACCCTGCAGGACGATCCTGCAAACAATGTGTACCCCATGCCCCTGGGATCGGCCAGCAAGGACGATATTTTCGTGGGCAGGCTACGCAAAGATCTTTCAAATCCAAAGGGACTTGCCTTCTGGTGTGTGGGGGATCAGATTAAAAAAGGTGCTGCCCTGAATGCCGTTCAGATAGCCGAATACATGGTTAAGAAGGGATTGGTGTAAGCTTTCTCAATAAAGCAGGTCGTTGTAAGGGTAGCGCTTTACATGGATCTCTTTGACCTTCTGGTAAAGCAGGTCCTTCAACTCATCGATATTGGATTTCCTGAGGGCAGATATAAACAGTGACTCCGGGTGCGTCTGGGTCCAGTCTTTAATATGATCATCCAGGCTCAGATTCTCTTTGTTGGACGGAGTTAAATCATCCTCATCCTTCTTTACATAAGTATAGGCATCGGTTTTGTTGAAGACCAGCATGGTAGGAATATCCCCTCCACCCAGCTCCCTGAGAGTTGTTTCCACTACCTCTATCTGCTCCTCATAGTTAGGATGGGAAATATCCACCACATGAATCAGCACATCGGCCTCACGAACCTCATCCAGGGTCGATTTAAAGGACTCAATCAGGTGGGTGGGCAGTTTCCTGATAAAGCCAACCGTATCGGACATAAGAAAGGGAAGATTTTCAACCACCACCTTTCGTACGGTGGTATCCAGGGTGGCAAAGAGCTTATCCTCTGCAAATACCTTCGACTTGCTCAGGAGATTCATCAGGGTGGATTTACCGGCATTGGTATATCCCACCAGTGCCACCCTGACCATCTTTCCCCGGTTCTTGCGCTGCACCATCATCTGCTTATCGATTTTGGTCATCTGCAGCTTCAACTTTGCAATCCGGTCACGAATGATCCGCCTGTCCGTCTCAATCTCGGTTTCACCGGGACCCCTTAATCCGATTCCCCCTCGCTGGCGCTCCAGGTGTGTCCACATGCGTGTCAACCTGGGTAAGAGATACTGGTACTGAGCCAGCTCAACCTGAGTTTTGGCATGAGCAGTCTGGGCCCTGCCTGCGAAAATATCCAGAATTAGATTGGTTCGGTCAAGAATCCTGCAATTCAGTTCCCGTTCAATATTCCGCAACTGTGAAGGGCTAAGCTCATCATCGAAGATTACCATATCGATTTCCTCCTCTGTAACGAACTCCTTTACCTCCTGAAGCTTACCGGCTCCGATAAAAGTCTTGGGATGTGGAACATCAAGGCGCTGTGTAAATACAGAACGGCGCTCCGCTCCAGCCGTGTCAGCCAGGAAAGCCAGCTCATCAAGATACTCCGTCGCCATCTCTTCGGTCTGGTCCCGGGTAATAACACCTACCAGCACAGCAGTCTCACGTTGTGGCCTATGATCCCAATAGTCTCCCATAATGCTAATTAAGGGCACAAAAATAGCAAAAGCTACGGACAATCTACGGACTTTTCATTCGGTGATTAAATCCGTTACAAGTAACGGATTGTAGGCAAGCTCATCGAAAAGTCCTCCGCCGGAAAGCCTGTTGAAAAAGATAGGCCCCTTCGCCACAAAGTCCTGCACCAGTAAAAGACAGAGGCCGCCTCATCTGAGACGGCCCCTTATCTTACTATTCCCTAAAAACTATAATCAAACTTCCTTGTAAAGTCTTATTTTATGTATTGCCTGTTCGCATAGATGGCGTTTCTGATAGCCGGTTTAATGGTTTCTGTACACATCAGCACCATATCCACATCCGTTGGGAAGGGGACTTTTTCCTGCTGGGTCATCGCAAGGGCCTCTTCCGTAAGAGCTCCTTCATCACCAATGGACCTGGCTGAAAAATGTTCAAACTGGTTAGCAGCACCAAAAGGCTCCTGCTGGATCAATCGCTGCGGATTCAGTGACATAATTTCTACATCTCCTTTGATTTCCACACTTTTAAACTGGCGGGTTTCAATAAGGGTGCAGGTGATCTCCTTGAACTTCTGTAACTTGACATCATTACCGGACGTATCTTTCATCACATTCCCATTGGCATCCAGCACATACTCAAATCCATCACTTATCTTCTTGGTAAAGATTTGATCTGTATCCATAACATCATCAGGAGAAACCAGGATGGATAGCAGTTTTACAGAGACAGCGTAATCATAATTTACATTGTCATCCACATGTTTGAAATGATACTCAACCCACTCATTATCCAATCCTCTGGAATCAAATGAGGTCAGATCCTCTTCCACCAGAAGAGGTAATTGCAGGGGCGACTGGTTGTTTACATCAACAATTACACGGCTGACACCTTTCATGCGGGCTTCATATATTAATGCATCAATGTCGTCGAACTGGCCCCCGCTATACTCTGAGGCCTTTTCCAGCTGGTAATAAGCCTGCCTGTAATCCTCCTTTTGCAATGCATTTTCCAGCAATCCTAAGCCATTGTTGTAGAAATAATCGGCTGCTTTCCGTTTTGATTCGACCATCGCAGCATCATAATCTACATATTCATAAGAGTAAGTCATCCCGTCTACGGTCAGAGGTGTGACCACCCGAACCTGACGCTGACGCTCTTTCAGCATATTATAGCGGTTGAAGATTTCATCGTAACTGTCAGGGTTATTCTCGGTTTTCAGATATTTGATACGATCGAGATCCCTTTCATTGGCGAGGCGATAAGCCCTGTCCATCTCAGCAGCTGCCTCGGCATCAGGTTTTTTGATCAACTTTTTGACATTCTTGTTGACCACAACATCGTAGTTTCCCTGCTGTAAACTTTTTGTGGTGGATCCACATCCGTTGAGCAGAAAGGCTGCAATAAATAAAATAACAATTTTACGCATGGTATTTTGGTTTGGTATGCGGTTCAGTATACGAGGCTTAAAAAAAAAGGTTCCCCCCATTTTTTCAATAAAAAAAGCCGGCGTGTGGCCGGCTTTAAAATACCTTCTTCCGAATTCTATTGGAGCACGAAATTAATGGGGAAAGTAAAGAGTACTTTAACTGCTTTCCCACGCTGCTTCCCGGGTGTCCATCTTGGTGATGACATTACCACCCTGACTGCTTCCTTATCAAGGGCCGAGTCAACGCTACGTACAACAACTGCATCAACAACTTTCCCGGTCTTATCCACAGCAAACTGAACGATTACACGTCCGCTCACTCCGTTTTCAGCTGCAATCTCAGGATACTGGAGGTTCTGAGCAATATACTTTCGGAACTCAGTTGCTGGTTCTCCCCCGTTAAAAGTAGGCATATCCTCCACAATATAGAATACTTCCTCTTCTTGAATGTCTTCATCATCGTCACCCATCATACTTGTGAAGTCATATTCAGTATCTTCAGTAGCTTCCATGTCAAAATCGAATTCATCCTCGATCTCAACATCGTCATCTACAATGTCAAGCACTTCTGCAACCTTGGGTTGCTCAGGCTTTGGTTCCGGTTTCGGCTCTTCCCTTCGTGTTATCTGCATCATCTCGTCCTCAAACTCGATTTCAGATACCACATTCTCATCTATGTCCTTGTCCTCACCTTTCGTCCATTCAAAGGCTACCAGCACAATGGCAAGTGTTATAACCAGTCCAATCTCGATGAACATCCCTTTTCTCTTCTCCAGGTCAGCCGATTTTGATTTTTTAAGTTCCATGTCGCTTGTGAATTTGGGCAATAAAAATAGTGATTTACTTATGATAATTCAAATACTATTTGCTTAAAGCTAATAATTATAGTAGTTAAGCTACAAAAATTCTGCCAATCTGTTGTTTTGTACTTGCAATATTTATATTAATTTTGCCACTCCCTGGGGCATTAGCTCAGTTGGCTAGAGCGTTTGACTGGCAGTCAAGAGGTCATCGGTTCGACTCCGATATGCTCCACACAGAGGATCAAAGGGTTGCAGATCAGCGGTTTTGCAGCCCTTTTTCTTTTACTGGCAGGACGTACACGCTTTGTAATCTTTCGTGAAAGCACTGTACACCGTCGTACGTGTATTGTACACTATGTTAAAGAACGAAATACATATTCCAGATCAAATATACAACTAATTATTTAGTTATACAACTAATAACTTAGTTATTTTCGGGATTTCCTGAAAGAACTGCGCTGTATTGATCACGAAAAATTTTTTTGCGCTCTTTCGTTTCATTTTCCTTTCTTTAGTAGTTCAAAAAATATCAGATGCTTAAGTCCCCCTGGAAATGGATGCTTCCCGGATTGCTGGTCCTTTTACTTGGATATCTTTTGTGGCCTTTACAGACAGACTACTGGGATATAAATAGGAATCCCGGGGCCGGAGAAGTTAAACGAGAATGGATAAATCAGGGAAGCCCGGTCTCTAATCCAAACAGGCCCAACATCCTGCTCATCATGGCAGATGATCTGGGCATAGCCGATCTGGAGCTATATGATGTAAATGGCCAATCTGCTCCTCACATAGACCGCCTTGCATCAGAAGGGGTCAAATTCAATCACGCCTTTGTCTCTTCTCCGGTCTGCAGTCCTTCCAGGGCTTCGATCATCACCGGCAGGTATACCCAGCGATTTGGATTTGAGTACCAGATGCATGATCGTTATTTGAAAAATAGACTGGAATTTTTGGCATCCAGGCTCCTGATGAAGAGCGGCCCCTGGATTCCGAAATGGATGAGGGAAGTACCGGATAAGGAGGCTATATTGAAACAGGGATTGCCTCCGCAGGAAATTACACTGGCCGAATTACTGCAAAAGCATGGCTACTATACCGGACTGATAGGCAAATGGCATCTTGGGTGGAACGAAGACAATAAGCCATGTAATTTTGGTTTTGATTATCAATACGGTTTTTACCAATCCCATTCACTCTATGCTTTTGAAGGCACTCCCGGGATTATTGACCAGAAAGTGCCGGAGGATTTCACAGACAAGCACATCTGGAAAGGACAGCGGGACGGGCCTTATGCCATCTACAGAAACTGCCAGGAAATTGAAGAGCTGGAATACCTGACGGACCGGATTGCAGAAGAAGGTATAGATTTTATTGAACGCAACAGGAATGACCCCTTTTTTCTCTGGTTGTCTTTTAGTGCTCCCCACACACCACTGCAGGCCAAAGAAGAGTATTATAAGCGATTTGTTCATATGGACGATCCGGTAAAAAGAATATATGCAGCAATGATTGCCAATCTGGATGATGCCATTGGAGGAGTATTAGATTACATTAAAAAACAGGGTTTGGAGGAGAATACCCTTATCTTTTTTATCAGCGACAATGGTGGGGCCGAGTATACCTATACAACTGAGAACGGACCCTATAAGGGCGGTAAAATAACAGACTTTGAAGGGGGTGTCCAGGTCCCGTTTATTCTGAAATGGAAGGGTCATATCCCTGAGGGTTTAACTTACGATCCGATGGTATCATCGATGGATATATTTCATACTGCAATCTCGGCCGCAGATATTCCTTTACCTGATGACCGGCAATATGACGGTGTGAATTTATTGCCATATGCCGGGGGAGATTTAAAGGATGATCCACATGATATCCTTTTCTGGCAGCGCGGATACAGCAAAGCTGTGCGAACCAGGCAGTGGAAACTCCTGCTAAATGAAGATTCAGGTGATACCCTGTTGTACGAAATTAGCCATGATCCCCTGGAACGAGTGGATGTAATGGCAGACCATATGATCGAGGCAGAAAAATTACTGGATTTGCATTCACAATGGTCCTCAACTCTGGCTGATCCGCTCTGGCCATCGCTGGTGCATTATCAGTTTCTTGACGGGAACAAATTTCATTATTTCGACCAATAGCAGGTCACGTGAATAAACCCTACAGAACTGCCAACTCTAGCGGATCACCCTTCCAAAAAAGACCCCGTTAGCAAGCAACTTATTTGTTCCGGGCCAGTTTCCCCGGAAGTTCATGTCTTCGTGGTAGGAGATCAGTTTGCCCTGCCCAAGGTGCTGAACAGAAAGCACAGGAGCACCTTTGATCCGTTCCAGGTTTTCTTCCGATACCCATCCGCTCATATAAGGATCCAAATCAAAGTTTACCGGTTCCGAATATTTCACTCCCAGCGGGATAGCAACCCGGGTTCCCTTTTTCATGATTGCCAGGTCTTCTCTTTCATAACCATAGCAGAGGGGATGTGTAATATCCAGTTTTGCATTGAAAATAGCACCTCCAATAACATGCAGGTTTCTTTCTTCTGCGCGCTCACTGTATTTAAGGTAGTTGCTGGTATCGGGAGGAACACTTTCCCTGAACCTGGTATGCCCCAACTCATTTTTGGCAGCCCAGCTTGCAGCCTCTGTACAGGCAATCAGCGATCCTCCATTTTCGGTCCAGGATTTCAATTTCTGAACTTCCTTTTCGCTCCATTCCCTGTATGAGCCTCCGGGGAGGATAAGGGTATTATATCTGTTCAGGTCAATTGAATTTAATCTGTCCGACTGGACCAGGCTCATGGGTATCCTGTAAGTCTGATCAAACAAGTGCCAGATTTCTCCGGCCATATAGACGTTTGAACCTCTCCCGATAAACATTAATATCTCAGGTTTGGTCAGCGCTACAAAACTGCTGCTTCCAATATCAATTCCAGACGTAGAGAGCCCGGTGCTTAAGCCGTAAAAATCAATCCCTGTCCTGAGAGCAAGGTCTGCAATGAGCTCATAGATTTCTTCCTCATTTAACTCCTGCCGGTTCACCGGCACCAGAATCGTCCCATGGGAAAATTTTTCCTCCCTGTCATGGATAGTAAAGGAACAGTCTTTGCTTGCGACCCTGGTGATTAATCCGGCATCCTGCAGGTGATACAGGGCTTCCGGAGTGCTGTATTCATTCCAGCGAAAGAGATAGGCAATGGAACTTTTACCTCCCCTGACTTCTCCTTCAATATCTTTTACAGATACTACCTGATCGGAGATCTGAACATCTTTCAGGGAGCTCAGGCGGACAAAGGGAACATCAAAGGCATGGACAAGGGTCCAGGTGGAAACATCGTAGAAGGCCGTATCCCTGAAGGAAGTCACCTCTTCAAAGAAGGATGTAAGTAAACGGTATTGTTTTTGCCTTACAGGAAGCACATAACTGTCCGCTTTCTTTTCATTTCTATACACCTCAATTTGATGTGCATCCAGGAACTTCACAAACCGCTGTGTCTTAATCCTGTCCGTTTCACTTCCAAAAACATAGGCTTTTATTTCACTGCTTCCACCCAGTTCCAGGGCGTCCTCATAAAAATCTCTCTGGTAATTCAGCAATTCCGTGCGAAGCTTCGCAGAAGCCTCCAGGGTTGAAAGCGAAACGGTAAAGTGGTTAAGAATTCCCAGGCTCATTTTCTTAATCCCATTGGATGTTTCGCGTATCCTCCCCCTGATGGCAGCAGCTTCAAATAAAATCCCGACACCCCCGTTGATATCCGGATAGGTTGAGCCCTTTCCAAAATAATAATCATCAAACACTTCTTCGGAAAAATACTGTGAGCCGATTTCATCCAGGTAGCTTGCATGATATAAGGCAATCTCATGTGTAAGATCATAGTTCTGCGCGGGCGTTAAAGGATTGATCCTTTCAGGCACCCCCGGTTGAAAAAAGAAGGAAAAATTAGCGCCTGATTCATGATGATCCGTTAGCACATTAGGCTTCCACTCATGAAATTTTGCCACACGGCCCCTGGTTTCCGGATTGACCAGAAGCAGGTAATCGCGGTTTAAATCAAACCAGTAGTGATTTGATCTTCCGCTTGGCCAGCCTTCCTGAAACTGTCTTGAATTGTTATCGCCCGAAAAGGTGGCACTCTGATGCATGTTTGCCCATGTGCTGTGCCTTGTAAAGCCATCCGGATTCAGGCAGGGATCAAGCAGTATGATGGTACTGCCCAGCAGGTTTTCAATCTTCTCCCCTTCTGCAGCTGCCAGGTAATAGGCAGACAGGACCGAGGAGTTTGTTCCACTGGCTTCATTCCCGTGAACTCCGTATGTCAAAGCCACCACCAGAGGGACCCCGTCTTCCGGGATATCAGCCTCAGGATCGGAGTATCTTCTGTGCAAATCTTTCAGCTCGTCCAGGTTTCTGTGGTTCTCCGGGGATGTAAAAACCATATGAACCAAAGGCTTGTTTTCATAGGACCTGGCATATTCATATATGATTGCCCGCTCGGAAATTCTGGCTATTTCATTCATATAATCCAGGACCTGGCCATGTGTTAAATGCCACTCCCCCAGCTCCTGCTTAAAAAACTGTTCCGGCGTTGGAATGTCCTTGTTGTATTCCACATCCCCTGGCAGATAGTACTCCATCTTCTCCTGGGCATGGGAAAGCAGCAATGGGAAAAGTACAAAAAGGGTAAAGGCGGCTTTTTTCATGGGGATAACTGAGATTTGTTTAGCTTAATACGAATATGCTAAATATATCTTATTTACAGCACATGCATACTGGCCAATGAAGTTAAAGTCGTATCACCTGGAACAATGTAATTCTGGCACAGGGCAAGAGACCCTTGAAGTTTTCAGGGTCTCTTGCCAGTTGAATTGGTGGCCGGGTTTACTTCTTGATAAATCTTCTGCTTACAGTCTCCCCGCCTGTTTCAACTGTAATGATATAAATCCCCGGAGATAGAGCCGATACATTTAGCTCGCCGCTTGCTGTCTCCATGCTTGTACATATAATCAACTGACCATGAATATTCCTGATACATACATCCGAAGCACCACTTAATCCTCTGATTCCAATCCTGTCAATAGCGGGATTGGGATAAATATCAACGGTCCGGGCTCCCTGTTCGGCCATGCCGGTTGCAAGATCAATACTCAGGACTCTCTCAACTGTATTTACCATCATATGAAAGTTCAGATGGCCGCTGCCAGAAAGAGGTATCTTCATTACAGCGGTCCCATCCAGAGCAGGCCGGGCCGTACAAAGTCCCACCCGGTACTGATCACCCGACATATTCACAGCCGACATAAAATCCTCGTTTAGAATTACCGGTATTCCAAGCATTCCCCGGTCGTCAACTGTATTCAGATTAAAACCCAGGAGTGCACCATAGAAGTAGAAAACCATATGCCGGTCTACCACCTTTATGTCAATATAAGTACCGCTTGCCGACTTCAGGGAGGTGCCTGAAAAGTCCGTAATAATTCCGGCCGAATATTGCAATATCATTCCGGCATCATGTGCGCTGATACCCGGAACACCATCCACATTGGCCGTACTGTCGCGCCATCTCTCCCAGGGAAGCGGGTCCAGCAGGGGAAGAGGATCCATTCCCACCGAGTAGCGGAGGGTCAGGGCAGCATCATAGGCCAGGATGACTCCGTCGTCGTCTACATCCCCCGGTATAAAGGGTATAATGATAAAGCTTCCTCCTTCCGTGGGATCAGGAACCACGGGATTCCCCCAGAGGTCAGTTCCATTTCCCAGCGTAACACTTACCTCTCCTCCTGCTTTTGGAACTGGAAGGAGATATCTGTAGGCTGCCTCACCCAGGCGGGTCATTTCCAAACCTGTAAGGCTCAATGCGCCCTCCAGGTTGAGCAGAACCGGAAGGTCAGGATTCATGGCCTCGCTGAAGCTGGCGTTTATCATAAGTGTATCTGCAAAGCGAACGGCGGTATCGCTGTAGGTAATCGCAGCTGTTGGAGGGGCCGTCTCGGTGATAATCACAGTGGCAGGCAGCAGATCGGTCACCGGTGTACTGTTCAGATAAGCATTGGAGATGATCAGCAAAGTGGTATCCAGGCTCAGGGCGTTAAACTGCAGGATCAGGATCTCACCTGCCCCTGTGATAGCCGTGCTGTGCATATAACCAACAGACAGGCGGCCATCCAGCTGAGCATTCACCACCACCGTGCCCCCTTCAGCTATAGTTCCTTCAAGCGACATCCCGGTATATTCCAGAACCAGTGAATCGAAGTCTATATCAAACTGGTAGGAGATCACCTGATCATCCGTTATCAGCTGGCTCACCACAACAGCCACTTCAACCTGCTCACCCCAGTTCACCGTATCGTTTCCAAGAGCCAGGGCAAAATCACCCGGAGGTATAATAATCGTGGAACCCAGGTGAGTACCCGGATCGCAGTTGGCCACACCGGCCGATGCAATCTCCCATTCCCCGGCGGTCCACACGGCATTGGAAACCAGCACATCCTCAAGCCTGACGGCCCTGGAATCGGTGTATTCCCATGCTTCCCCGCTTCCGTCAGTATCTATAACACCGAATACATCATGGAGCGTTCCGGACTCATGATCACCATCCCGGAAAAGGCAGTAGGCATCATCCCCGTTCCCTATCAGGATACCCGTTTCCTGATCGGGTGCAAAGCCATAGAGTGCTTCAAATCCAGAGCCCCCGATCACAAAGGTCGAACCGGCTGCCACCACTCCGCTAAGCTGCAGGTCCCCCCAGGTCGTTCCACCGTTGCTCTGGCGTGAAAGGTAGCAGCTAAAGGTGCTGAAATCAACATCCTCACTACCCGCATTGTAAAGTTCAATAAATCGTCCTGAGTAATCATCTGCCGGATCGGCGAGTTCCGAAATAAAAAGACTGTCCTGTGCCCGGGCCATAACAGAAAGCAGCAGTATGGCACTCAGAAATACCTGCGTATAAATCCTCTTCTTCATCATCAAAGTTTTTAAGGATGAATGTGATGAAGGAGGGGAATATCGGTCAGGAGATCGTAAAAAGACCGCCGGCCTCATAAATAGCAGCTACCTTAAAAATAAGGGCTGCCTCAGTCTGTAAGGCGAATCTGGTAAAATGTGCCCCTTTCCTGTATACTGGTCTCAATTTTTCCGCTTTCCTCAAGTACTCCCAGGTACTTGTTGATCTCGTTCAAATGCAAACCCAGCATCTTTTCCAGGTCGGCCAGCGTGCACGGACGCCTTGAAATGGTCTCCAGGATGGCCCCCTCCAGATCGCTGCGGTAGGATTTAAGCTCATGGCGCTCCTGGGGAGGTGCAATAATCTCCACCTCTTCCATTCCGAAAAATGCAGAAATTTCCTCCAGCCGTTCCATGGGAACAGGTTGCAGATCTTCTACTGTACCCGGACGGTCAAGGGTGTTCAGCTGGATCCGCCGGGGATTGATAAGCCTGGCAGCCTCTTTAAGTGCCTCCAGGTTCTCTCTGTCATCATTATAGCCCGGGAGCAAAAAGATCTCCAGCCAGATATCCCCCTGGAACTCCCGGCTGAACTCGATCAGTCCGTCTACATAGGCCGATGCCCGCAACTGGTGCCGTGGCCGGTTGATCTTTTGCAAAGCATCATCGGTAGCAGCATCCAGGGAGGGGAGCACCAGGTCGGCACGCATCAGCTCCTTCCGGAGCTGTGGATCGGCAAACAGCGTTCCATTGGTCAGTACGGCCACCGGAACAAAGGGCCTTAAGTCCTTCAGGAAGTCAATCACCTCCCCCATATGTGAATGCAGTGTTGGCTCGCCTGCGCCTGAAAAAGTCAGGTAATCAGGATCAGGATTGTGCTTGAAAAAATCCTTCAACTCTTCATAAATCTCCTTTACCGGAACATACTCTCCCCGGTCGTGGGTCAGCTTTGTAGTTGCTCCGCATTCACAATAAACACAATTCAGAGAGCATATCTTATGGGGTACCAGGTCGATGCCCAGTGACATACCCAATCTCCGAGAAGGAACCGGACCAAAGAGGTGTGTATACATGACGATAGGGAAAACACAAAATAACGTAGATATATTGAGTCTGCAAAATGAAAAACAGCTGTAAAATGTAATAAAGTAAGAAACAAATTCGTCTTATATTTGTCTTTTGAACTAAACAGACCCTTACCATGAAAAAAATCCTATTTGTTTCTCTGATTATACTGGGCGCATTGGCCCAGAGCAATGGACAGGCTGTCCTGGGTGAAAAGGTACACAACTTCACCACGCTCGACCAGGATGGTGAAAAATGGCATCTGAAATCAAATCTGAAAAAATCCGATTACCTGGTTATCTATTTTTACCCGGCTGCATTTACAGGTGGTTGTACCAAGCAGGCCTGCAGTTATCGCGATCAGAAGGGAGAACTGGCCGAAGTGGGAGCCAGCGTTGCAGGGGTGTCGGGCGACAATCCGGAGACCCTGGAATTATTTGCCCTCGAACACAGTCTGAACTTTCCCATGCTTTCCGATGAGTCTGGGGAAATAGCAAAAATCTTTGGTGTGCCTCAGGGTGATGGAGGAACCATCAGCCGGGAGATCAAGGGTTCCAACCTGGACCTGACAAGGGGGACCACCATTCAGCGATGGACCTTTATCCTGGATAATGACGGGACCCTGATTTACATGGATACCGAGGTGGATGCTGCCGCTGACAGCGGAAAGGTGCTGGAATTTCTTGCCGATCTAAACTAAGCCTATTTAGAACTCTTCTAAATAGGGTCGTAAGACCTGTCATACATCCCTGAGAGTCGCAAATTTTTTACATTTTTGCTCTAGATTCCCGGAGATTACGTGCGCCGTTACGCATGATATTTGATTGATATTTAGCGAGTTGGTGGGATCGAACTGCTAGTCCTAAAAAAAAATGACCATGAAGGAACCTTTCCTGTTTGGCTTTGATATCGGTTCAATTTCGATCAATACCGTTGTCATGGATAGAAACGGTAAGATTGTTGAGGACCGTTATGATTACAATCACGGCAAGCCTTTTGAAAAGCTGAAAGAAATTCTTGACGAGCTGGAGAAGAAATACTCCGCGGAACAATTCGGACATATGAGTTTTACCGGGACAGGCGGTAAACTGGCCGCCGAACTTCTGGGCGGTACCTATGTGAATGAGATTGTTGCTCAATCCACCTCGGTTGCCAAACTATACCCGCAGGTCAGGACCATCGTCGAGATGGGTGGAGAAGATTCCAAGCTGATCTTTATGGAGGAGGCCGAAAACAGCGCTTCCCGCCTTTCCGATTTTGAACTCAATACCCTCTGTGCAGCTGGAACCGGTTCCTTCCTTGACCAGCAGGCCAACCGCATTGGCATATCCATCGAAAATGAATTTGGTGAACTTTCACTCAAATCGGAAAATCCACCCAGAATTGCAGGCCGATGCAGTGTTTTTGCCAAGAGTGATATGATCCACCTTCAGCAGATTGCCACACCTGTACATGATATTGTAGCCGGTCTATGCTTTGCTGTGGCCCGTAATTTCATCTCTTCACTGGGCAGGGGGAAAACCATCAAATTTCCGGTGATGTTCCAGGGGGGAGTCTCCTCGAACGTAGGGATGGTCAGAGCCTTCCGGGATCTGCTGAATGCTCAGGGTGATGACCTTCTGGTTCCCGAGCACAACACCTCCATGGGGGCAATGGGTTCAGTGCTCCACCATATGGCTGACGGTGAAAAAGACAGTGGGTATCAGGGGACCAAGGAGCTGCACGACTATATCCATGGTGATAAGTCCAAGGGAAAATCCTTTAAACCTCTGACTCCGCCGGATTCAAAAATTGATAAAGAAATCTACAAACTTCCGGACTCAGAAGAAAAATATGAAGTCTACCTGGGTCTCGATATCGGTTCACTGAGTACCAATGTGGTATTGATCGACGATCAGGACCGTGTGATTGCACGCAGGTACCTTCCAACTGCCAGTAAGCCTTTGGAAGCCATTCGCCGCGGCATGACAGAAATTAATGAAGAGATTGGCGATCGGGTGGTCGTAAAAGGCGCTGCCACAACCGGATCGGGCCGCTATCTGACGGGCGACTTTATTGGGGCCGATATCATACGAAACGAGATCACGGCACAGGCCACCGCTGCCATTGCCTTCGACCCGAAAGTGGATACGATTTTTGAGATCGGCGGACAGGACTCCAAGTACATCAGCATCGACAACGGAGTGGTGGTCGATTTCGAGATGAACAAGGTATGTGCAGCCGGAACAGGCTCCTTCCTCCAGGAACAGGCCGAGAAACTGGATATCAATATCATCGGTGAGTTTGGGGATCTGGCCCTGGATGCCAGCAGGCCGGCCGGACTTGGCGATCGCTGTACGGTATTTATGGAATCGGATCTGAACGCCTTCCAGCAGAAGGGTGTGGATAAAGAGAACCTGGTGGGCGGACTGGCCTATTCCATCGTTCACAACTACATCCAGAAGGTGGTTCGTAAAAAACGCATAGGTGATCACATCCTTTTCCAGGGTGGAGTAACCAACAACAGGGCCGTGGTGGCCGCCTTTCAAGAGGTAACCGGAAAGAAAATTCATACCCCTCCCCATTTTGATGTAACCGGGGCCATTGGTGCTGCCATGCTGGCACGCGATCATGTAAAGTCGAAAAATCTGGAGACCAGGTTCAAGGGATTTGATATCAGCAAGATTCCTTATACAGTGGATAAATTTACCTGCAAAGCATGTTCCAACCAGTGCGAGATCAGGCGTGTCAGGATCGAGGGGGAGAAGAAGCCTCTCTATTATGGTGGCCGGTGCGAGAAATACGAACTGGATGAACGCAAAGGCAAAGGGGTGGGCATTCCCAACCTTTTTGAAGAGCGGCTTGGAATGCTTACCGAGGGCTTTGTACCCGGGACAGATCCAAACAAGACTACCATTGGGATCCCACGCGGACTGATGATTTACTATCAGCAGTTCCCCTACTGGAGCACCTTCTTCAAGGATCTGGGCTTTAACGTGGTAGCTTCCAAGGAGACGGATAGTCAGACCGTTAAAACAGCTCTCAATAAAATAGTTGCCGAGACCTGCTTCCCGGTGGAGGTGATGCACGGTCATATTTATGAGATGCTGGAAGAGAAAATCGATTTCATCTTCACGCCCTTCATCATCAATAACAAGGCAGCAAAGGACAATCCCACGTCCAATGTAAACTGTCCCTGGGTGCAGACCGTTCCCTTTATGGTCAAAGCCTCCATCCCGGATGAGCACCGCGAGCGCCTGCTCACCCCCACC
>CAYWGP010000199.1:0-106441 GCA_964458155.1 uncultured Bacteroides sp. | reverse complement strand
AAAGACAAGGCCGTTTCGAGTATCAACCTTCTGCTCAGCCATGCTCACTGGGACCATATGGCAGGTTTCCCGTTCTTTGGTCCGGCATATCTCCCGGATTTTTCGATAAACATCTGCGGCGGCCCCATGGGGCAACAGTCCGTCTTGAAATACCTGGCCCGTCAGCTCGAGCCACCTCATTTCCCCGTGGTCTTCAATGTGCTGAAGGCCAAGTTTGAAGTCGGTTGTCTCTGCACCCGGGAATTCTGTGATCACAGACTGAATGGAAAAGAGACTACCGTGAAGTGCTATTCAATCCCCCTGAATCACCCCGATGGTGGTTACGGGTTCAAGTTCGTGGACTCAGATGGAATATTCGTGTTTCTGACAGACAATGAAATACGATATCGTCACGAGGTTGGACTTCCCCGGGAATCATACGTCGATTTCTGCAGCAATGCCGATCTCCTGTTTCATGATGCCCAGTACACCGAGGCTGAATATGACAGGACACGCTCGTGGGGGCACTCGACATTTAAGGACGCCGTAGACCTTGCCATGGAGGCGGGGGTGAAATCCCTGGGATTATTCCATCATGACCCCGACCGTTCGGATGAGGAGATTGACCGCCAGGTAAATTGGTGCCGCGAGTATATTCTCAAGTCCGGCAGTCCCCTTGAATGTTTCGCATGCTCTGAGGGAATGGACTTGAAAGTATAGGCCGGGCATGTTTATCGTCAGCAATGTCCGATTAGATTAATATAGCCGGAAGCCGGTAGGCCAGGTTGATCACTTCAGCACATAAAATCCCCCAGCGTTAAGCGGGGTAAGGCAGTTGCCGAGCTCGCGACAATGCAAAAGCATTGGAGTAACCGAAGCAACGAAGTTGCTGAGCTCATGACAATGTAAATCATTGGAGTAATCGGGGGCTTTTATTAGTCTTACACTATTGACAGTCATCAGTCAAAAGCCTACCATCCAGAGAGTTCTTCTTTAAACAATAGCTAGACCATTTATTCAGATTTCTTATCGCGCGATCGGGTCTGGTTAAATTCGTAAATATATTTTCTCTTATTGTAAGCTCCCCCCGTATAGTGAGAGGATCTGTCAAAGAGAACGTCCTAATACCCGAGTAGCAATTTTTTATATCGTTGTCCTTTATCATTCCTGAACCTCCAAAGACCGCCCAATATTCAATTGCATCAGACCCGGAATTCTCGATCTCACAGTTCGTTATTACTGTGCTGACAGGTTTAGGCGCACCCTGAAGTCCAGTGACTATGAGAGGATAAACCAAATTCTTACCTTTATACGACAATGGATCGGTACTATCCTCACCCTTTATTTTTAGATTCCTAAATGTAACTTTTATGCCGCTTTCAGCTTCTTCATGAATTCCAGCGACCACAATCGCATTATCAATAGTAGTTAATGCTCCATGGAATGGATTATTGTGTGCTTCAGCAGGTGAATTACCTTGGACTAATAAAGTCAAATTCTTAAATGTCACGTCCCCTTTTGACCAATAGAATGCAAACATTTCTGCTACCCCTTCACTTGGTGCGAACATCGGTTCTTCCGTAACTTTAAAGCCTTTTGCTGCTTCGATAATTGTTGCGTCCTTGCCAGCTCCCTTTACGGTTCCACTGTAGCCTTCTATTATGATAGACTCGCTGACATAAAAGTGGCCTGCAGGAAATTTTACATCGAGACCAGCGTTTAAATCGGTCCTGAGCTGCAACGTTACATCTGTGCCAGAAATATATTTTGAACCTTTCATACCATTAAAGCAGAGATTTTCCCGTCTGGAGTAAGGACGGTCTCATCCTTGATTCAAGATCTTCATATCTTTAGCACAAAAAAGACAATTCCAATACTGAATCCCTTTGTTTTCATTGAATTCTTCTTCAAAAATATTGATTATCGAATCAAGTTATGATTCTGAATGCCCAAAGTCAAATAAATTTCATGTAATCAATGATTTACTTCATAAATCGTACATCATGTTAATGTGATGAGGGTCAGGATAATCAATTCAGCACACAAAACATCCCACAGCGTGAACCGAGGCAACGAAGTTGCCGAGCTCATGACAATGTAATGCATTGGAGTAAGCGGGGGAAATTTCGTAGATTTTCTGACTATTTCAATTTTTTGAATGTGTAATTTTCCCGTTCAGTCCAAGCTAAATCTGCATTTCTAATTGACTGACGAAGAGTAAACGACCCAGACAAAAATTCTATCTCCTGCTTCACGAGAGGGATTCCTGAATTATCATTATATCCATCAAGTATTAGTTTACTTTCAGACACAAACTTTCCATACCAAGAAGTTATCCCCCCATTTGTGTTAATCCAATGTGAGACTACTGTCTGACCATCTTGAGAAAGACCAAAAAATCCTCTCAGTTCATAGATTGTCTCGCCATTGCTGTTAATTACTTTGCTACTAAATGTATTTCCACCACCAAAGGGGACACATTCTAAATGCCAAGTTGAATTTTCTTTTACTGCCTCCCAGGTTCCATTAAATTTTACTATCATTTCTGCCTGGTTAATTTCATTTTCTGGTGATTGAGAATAGAGATTTAGAGAAATACAGGAAAGAAGTGAAAAACATAGAAGGAGGCTAATTGATTTTTTCATGATAAACGATTTTGGGGTTAGACTATAATCAAGACGTATAATTCAAACAATTTATTGACTTAGAATGGTTTGCCAGCATCAATAATCTCAATCTATACTTTATAAATCAACTTTCCGATTAGAATTAAATAGTCGGTAGTATGCAGGCCATTATGATAATTTTAGCGCATAAATGCGCTAGTGTGAGCCGAGGCAACCCGTTTCCCGGGTTCTAATTTTTCAATACCATGCGATAACGAGCCTTATTATCTTTCAATCTGGCAATAGCAAGGTTTACATCAGACATTGGCATAATTTCAGTCTGAGCCTTGATGTCATGTCGAGCTGCAAATTCAAGCATTTCCCTTATAGCGGACCGACCTCCTATGATACTTCCGCAAACTGATAACTGTCCAAATATTAGCGAAGGTGGCTGGATGCTAATAAGATCAGAAGGAACGCCAACGAAGCACAGTTTACCATTAGGCCGTAGTGCAGCTAAGTATGTGTTCCAATCTAAATCCCCATGAATGGTACAGATTATCATGTCAAGACTTCGGGCTATTGCCAGGATTTGATCGTTATCCTTAGAGTTAACGAAATTGTGAGCTCCCAAAGATCGGGCTTCTTTCTCTTTTGCCGGACTAGACGAGAAGGCGGTTACCTCACAACCAAAAGCTCTGGCAAACTGCAAGGCTAAATGGCCGAGACCTCCTATTCCAATAACCCCAATCTTCATTGCCGGTTTTACATTATAATTAATAAAAGGTGCATAAACGGTGATTCCACCGCACATAAGTGGTCCGACGTCTTCGGAAGCAAGATTTTCTGGTATCAAAAAGGCAAACCGGCTGTCGATAATTATTGACTCTGCAAAGCCTCCATGGGGATTCCCCCAGGTACCCGATTGAAACACCTCGGGGCAAAGATTCTCTTCACCTTTTATACACCATTCACATGTGTTGCAGGAGGTACCCTGCCATCCAATACCCACCCGATCACCTTTTTTAAGAGTTGTTACATTACTGCCAGAACCAGATATGATACCGACAATCTCGTGTCCAGGCACAAAAGGATAGACAGCCATGCCCAGGTCGTTGTCGATCATATGTACATCGCTGTAGCAAATACCACAGTGCGTAATAGAGACTTCTACATCGAGATCCCCCAATCCTTTAGATTCTAATTGAAATTTCTCGAGAGGCTGCTTTTCTGCCATAGCAGCGTAACAATTAATTTTCATAGTGACCTCCTTTTTTAAGTTAATATTGGGAAAGCAGACTTAAGCTACTATCATCAAGACGTATGAGTCCGGTATTTTGTTGATAATTAAGAATTTGCCTGTATCGGCGCAAAACAATCCTTTCTCTCTATCAATTATCCGATTAGACTTAAATAGTCGGTATTCTGTGCGGCAGCATGACAATATCAACGCATAAAAAACCCCCGGCCAGTAAAGACCGGGGGTTTCTTATATGATGAACCTTACTACCAGAGTATTTCTTTCGATTGCCTTAAGCTAAGCCATAAAAGAGTAGCCATAACTGTTAACACAATTGCCGGAATTAAAGTATTTAGCATGTTATAGGAGTCATCCATTACAAATATCACCTCATATAATAGCGCTATTGCAGATATTAGTGAACCAACAAAGAGTGTGGTAATAAAAATGCCCTGTTTAGTTGGTTTTCTATAAGCCATGACGCAGCCAACTCCTAAGGCGAGCATTACTCCCCCAAACCAACGAATCCAGCCCGGTTCGATTGGCTCGCCGCCAGACATTTTAATTTGAACTTCAGGAAAAAATAAATAGTTCGCTCCATATCCCAATGTAATAATAGCAGATAGCACCAAAGCGATCTTTAATAGTTGATTTTTCTTTTCAGCCATGATAATACTTTTTTAGGGTTAGTTCCGTACAAGTTACTCAAATTCAAATACAAGTCAAGTATTTGATTGATATTCAAGACTTAATAAGGTTGTCGATTCAAATATCCACGACATGCTGAAGAGTTTCGATTAGACTTAAATAGTCAGGAGTAAAGTGCCTCTATCAGGAATTTTGCGGCTTGGGGAATACAGGAATCCAGGCTTCCGGCCCAGGTTCATTTTCACACTGGGTGATACAAATGACCAGAGATAATGACAGAAACAGTACGTTAAAAATGGCTCTCATGGCTGCTTACTCAACATTTTTCCATTCCATGAACTGTAGTTCCATAGTCTTTACCTTCTCTGGATAATCAGTCGCCAGGTTGCTGGTTTCAGTGGGATCTTCGGATAAATTGTATAAATCCCATGTATTCTCCATTCCCCACCTCACCAGTTTCCAGTCACCCTCTCGAATGGCCTGTCCTTTGGACCATTCCCAGAACAGAGCGTTTGAACGAGTTGATTCTTCTCCGAGTAATGCTGGCATCAGGCTCTCACCCTGCAATGGAGTTATCTCTGTTCCATTGAATTCCAGCGGATAGGAAGTACCTGTAATATCCAGGAAAGTGGCCATGATGTCGATAAAATGACCAGGAAAACGGCTGAAAGTCCCTGGATCAATCTTTCCGGGCCAGTGTGCAATCAGCGGGGTATTGATCCCCCCTTCATAGCTGTAATTCTTATAGTATCTAAAGGGTGTATTGGAAACATT
Source organism: uncultured Bacteroides sp. (assembly GCA_964458155.1). Taxonomy (GTDB): domain Bacteria; phylum Bacteroidota; class Bacteroidia; order Bacteroidales. The sequence goes on along the minus strand of CAYWGP010000199.1, from coordinate 101,194 downwards.
GGCCCACCGGGGACCCAGGGAGGACCAGCGGGTCATGGTGCCAATTTCCCCGTAATCATCATCGATATGGACCATTTCAGCAGAGGCCCCGTTATCGGAGACAAACATGATTAAAGCATTCTTGCTTCTTCCGGTCTCCTCAAGCACCTTCAATAATCTGCCAATATTCTGATCCATCCGGTTGATCATGGCCGCGTAGACTTCCATCTTTCTTATCTCTTCACTTTTTAGATCTGCATCAAGAGTATCCCAATCCGGGTATGTGGCATCCGATAGCCTGTAACTTTTATTAATCAATCCCATCTCCAGCTGCCTGATGTAGCGTTCATTCCTGATAGCATCATAGCCTTCATCATATCTTCCCTCGTAATTCTGGATATCCTCCGGCCAGGCCATCAGGGGATCGTGTGGAGCTGTATAGGCCATATAAAGAAAAAGGGGCCGTTTATCATGACGATATTCATCCAGCCAATCAAGTGCATAGTTGGTAAAATAGTCAGTGGTATAGAAATCCTTAGCCTCCGGGGTATAGGGTGTATACATCAGGCTGTCGATACACCAGGCCCGCCTGGCTTTTTCCCCGCTCCAGCTTTTTCGGGCAGGCAGGCCTTCACCTGGTCTTTGCTCTCCCGGGTTGAAATAGTTACAGGCACCGTCCTTTAATCCGTAGTAGTGATCAAATCCACGATAGATGGGATTTTCCACTCCATGGTGCTTTCCCGACCAGAGGGTGATATAGCCGGCCTCTCGCAAGACCTCTCCCAGGGTGACCGCCTTTTGTAATGGCTGTTTATAAGTCTTAGCATATCCACTTTGCTGAGCGTATACCCCGGTTAGCAGGCAGGCCCTGGATGGAAAGCACTTGGAAGTATTATGGAATTGTGTAAAGCGAATGCCATGCTCTGCCAGTTGATCAATATTCGGTGTGCTGATCTCGCTACCATAACAACCCAGGTCCGACCAGCCCAGATCATCGGCACTGATCAGGATGATATTGGGAAGCTCTGGTTTAGAACATGAATAGAACAACAATGTGAGGACCAGCCATATAATCCATTTAGATTTCATTCTAACAAGATAAAAGATTTATTACTATTTTGAAGCAAAACTTTTTCTATGGGCCTGAAGACCAGAATGCAGCTTTCCACCATGATGTTTCTCCAGTATTTCATCTGGGGTACCTGGTATGTTACCTTAAATACTTACCTGGGTGAGGGCCTTGGTTTCACAGCCACACAGATCGGGCTCTGCTATGGGACTTTTGCAATTGCATGCATGATCTCTCCTTTCTTTGTGGGGCTCATCGCTGACAAATTCTTTGCCACAGAAAGGGTATTGGGTTTTATGCACATACTGGGCGCTGGTCTGCTGATACTGGCCTCAAGAGCTACTACCTTCCAGTTCTTTTATCCGGCCCTGCTGCTTTATACACTTACATATGCACCAACAATGGCGCTTACCAACTCCCTATCCTTTCACCAGATGGACAATCCGGGGAAACAGTTTCCCGGAGTAAGAGTGCTGGGAACAATAGGCTGGATCGTGGCCAACAATGTCATTGGCTGGCTGGGTTACACTCTTACCGTAGAACAACTTTATGTGGGAGCTGCGGCATCACTAATGCTGGGCCTGTATAGTTTTACCCTTCCTCATGTACCTCCAAAAAAGGAGAAGAAGGCCAGCTTCAAGGAACTTATCGGACTGGATGCCTTAAGTTTGTTTAAGAACCGGGCCTTTGCAACAATTATGATTGCCTCGGTGCTGATCTTTATCCCGGTTTCCTTCTATTTTGGCTTCACCGCCTCATTTATGTCGGACATCGGAATCGATCCGGACATTATTCCCAACAGGATTAGTATGGGGCAGATGGCAGAAATACTGTTCATTCTGATCCTGCCATTCTTTATCACCCGCTTCGGGGTGAAACGGGTGTTGTTTATCGGGATTGCCGCATGGATGTTACGTTTCCTCCTATTTGCCAATGGGGATGCGGAAGGAGGTGTCTGGATGATCTATACTGCCATTATTTTACATGGAGTATGCTATGACTTCTTTGTCGTTACCGGTCAGATTTTCGTGGATGAAAAGGCCCCGGACCATCTGAAGAGTTCAGCCCAGGGACTGATCACCTTTGCCACCTACGGACTGGGAATGCTAATCGGGACCTGGTTTGCCGGCACTACCATTGACAGGCTTACCATAGGCGGGGTGGCCGACTGGGATAAGATCTGGTATGTGCCTACCATGATCGCCGCAGTGATCCTGGTGATCTTCATCTTTCTGTTCAGGGAGAAAAAGAAGGCTGCCGGGTGACGGTGAGGAATCAGATTTTCCTCCCCATTGAAATTTTACCTTTGATCTTCTGGATAATCTCTCCTGATGCCTTGTCCTTCAGGATCAGTTTTACTGTGCCATCGGGAATCTTCTCCTCCTTGATCAGGTAGTACTGATCGTCATAAACCTTTAGCTGGGGACCTCCGGAAACCTCATTACTGCCCCGCCAGTTGTCCAGTTCCACAGTCTCCCATTGTTTCGATTTGGACGACTTATAGCAGGCATCCATTATGGCATTGACCACATAGCCGTCATAGAAGGTCTCCATGGGCTGTCTGCCCTCGTCCATGGCATCGAACATATCGGTAAACATGAAATCGTATCCCAGGGAATTGACTTCATCCCCCACCGGGAAAAGCCAGCCTGTGGCTGATTCAGCTTTCTCTGCCACATAATCGCCTTCGCCAACTGCGGTATACATATCAAAACCGGTACGGAGGAAGTGATTCAGGAAAATGGTCCCTTCCACGCCCATTACCTCATCCCGCAGATCCATCCCCCCACGGAAACACCAGCTTACCTCGAACTGGCCAATGGCTCCGGAAGCGTATTTTACAAGTGCAATGGCGTGGTCCTCAGCTTCAATGGGCTTCACCTGGGTATCGGCCCAGCACATCACTTCAAGCGGCTTAACATCCTTGCCGATATAGTTGCGGGCAATCTCAATGCAATGGCAACCCAGGTCTATGATGGCACCGCCCCCGGACAGCTCTGGATTCCAGAACCAGTCGCTGTGCGGACCCGGGTGGGTTTCACGGGCCCTTACCCATAGTATATTTCCCAGGGCCCCGTTCTTTACTGACTCTACAGCTTTAAGGGTTTTAGGTGTATAGCATAAGTCCTCCAGGTAGCCGTGAAAAACACCATGTTTTTCCACCAGCTCCAGCATCTCCCTGGCCTCAGAAGCATTGCGCCCAAGTGGCTTGGTAACCAGAACGGCTTTACCGGCTTCGGCAGCCATCTGTACTGCTTCAAGGTGCTGGAAGTTAGGAAGAGCCACCACTACGGTGTCGATATCGGGATGCATTACTGCCTCACTCATATCCGTGGTCCAATCAGAAATTCCATGTCTTTCGGCCACCTTCCTGGCGCTGGCCTCGCTTCTGGAATAGACCACCTCCACCCTGTCGGGTCTGCGATGTCCGTGAAGTGCATGTATGTAAAAGTCCCCGATAAATCCACCGCCCAGCATGGCTATTTTCTTCCTTTTCATTATTCCTTAATGTTTGGTTAGCTGTGTTTTTGAGAAAACTAAAAATATAAAAAGTTTGAATTTAAACTGTTTTGGAGCTGGGTTGTTTATAAAAAAACCACTGCCATGAAACAACTAAGCAAGGATCAGCTGAAGCAATTCGAAGAAGATGGATTTATCCAGTTAAAAGCATTGTTTGACAGCGAGGAAATCGAAATGTTGCGTTCCACAGCCCAGGCTGACAGGGAACTGGATAAGCACTCCTTTTCCCGGGCAGACGGAGAGGGCGGAAAAGTCCGCCTGTCCCTCTGGAATCATCCGGGGGATAACATCTATGGCATGTTTTCAAGATCCCGGAGGATGGTGAACAAGGCTGAAGAACTTCTGGGTGATGAAGTATATCATTATCATTCCAAGATGATCCTGAAGGACCCGAAGATAGGCGGGGCGTGGGCCTGGCACCAGGACTACGGGTACTGGTATCAGAACGGGCTCCTGTACCCCGATCTGGTGAGTGTGTTTATTGCAGTGGATAAAGCAACACGTGAAAACGGCTGCCTGCAGGTGATCAGGGGATCTCATCTTATGGGCCGGATCGACCACATTCTATCAGGCGATCAGGCGGGTGCTGACATGGAAAGGGTAACTGCCTGCCTTGAGCGGATGGAACTGGTTTATTGCGAAATGGAGCCAGGAGATGCCATTTTCTTTCATTCCAACCTGCTGCACCGTTCAGATCAAAACAAGTCTGAAAATTCGAGATGGGCCATGGTTTGCTGCTACAATACCCGTAGCAACGATCCCTATAAAGAATCTCACCATCCGGGCTATACCCCCCTTGAGAAAGTGGATGATTCAATGATCAAAGAAGTGGGTGCAAGCAGCTTCGAAGAAGGATCTCAAAGCTGGCTTGATCCGGAAAAGGATGTAAGTGCCAGCAGCCTGGATCAATAATCTTTTCACCTAATTCTCTTCCAGCTTCTTTTTTCTGAGCAGGGCCTCCAGGTAGTAGTAATCGGCATAGTTCAATGGAACATCCACTTCCGAATCCATGGGTTTGGCTCCCACCGAATGGCCCAGGATAAAACCATAATTTTCACCGGGTGCTGAAGCATAGGTGCATCCCAGGCTCAACATAATCTTATCGGCCTTCTCCTTGTAATAAACTCCCTTTTCCGAGTACCTGCATAATTCGTAAAGGGCCGATGCCATAATGGCTGCAGCAGACACATCCCTGGGCTCATTAGGAATGCCTGGAGCATTATAGTCCCAATAGGGAACCAGATCCTCAGGCATGTTGGGATTCTCCAGCAAGAACCCGGCTATAAGCTCCGCCTGCTTCAAAAATTCAATTTGATCTGTCAGCCGGTAGGTCATGGTATAGCCATAAAGTCCCCAGGCCTGTCCCCGCGACCATGATGATTCGTCGGCATAACCCTGGTGGGTATTCTTATGTCGCACCTCACCGGTGATGGTATCGTAATCCACCACATGCACCGAAGAGTTGTCGGCCCGGAAATGATTTTCCATGGTTGTTTGTGCATGGTTTAAAGCGATTTCTCTGTAAATGGGATCGCCTGTCTGTTTGGAGGCCCAGAAAAGCAACTCCAGGTTCATCATGTTATCGATAATAACGGGACACTGCCAGTCTCCCGGATTAAAGTCCCAGGAGCGGAGACAACCCACATTTTCGTAATAGCGCGCAATAAGGGTCTTCGCCGACTGCTCCAGCACAGGGATGTAGGATTCATCGCCACTAAGCCTCAGGGCATTGCCATAACTGCAAAACATCCTGAATCCCACATCGTGGTTTGAACCATTATACTGCTGGTCTAACAGTTCGTCGGTGTATTTAATGGCCTTCTCCTTCCAGACTTCATCCCCGGTCAGTTCGAACATGTACCACAATACCCCCGGGTAAAATCCACTGGTCCAATCCCCTGCAGGGACCACCTGAAGCGATCCATCCTTGTTGATGGTCCTGGGCATCACACTCTCCTGGCCACTGGCAGTTAGAGGTGCCTCAGCCTGCACTTTAATAACATTTTCATCCAGCAGTTCCAGTTGCGATGCAATCTGGTCCAGGGTGATACAATCTGTTTTAGCTGAAGGGCCTTTGCAGGAGATTAACAATAAAAGCAGCAGGCCTGCGCTTAATAGAAATTCTTTTTTCATGTTTGATTGATTGTCAGGGTTTATTGATATAGTTTGCTCTCAGATAATCAGGATCAAATGCAGGATTGGGATCCATACCCTTTGCTCCCACTTCTTTTTGCCAGGAGTGAAGCTCTTCCAGCATTTCGCTGACTTTCTCTGGCATGTCATCGGCCAGGTTATTATTCTCACTCATATCTTCTGCCAGATTGTATAGCTCCACGATCCCCGGATCGAAAAATTCAATGAGCTTGTAGTCGCCAAGCCTAATTGCAGCCCCTGGTTTTCCTCCCTGGTTGCTGTAGTGGGGATAGTGCCAGAAGAGAGGGCGCTCGTCCAGGGATCCATTGCCAGACAAAAGAGGTGCAAGACTCACTCCGTCCATATGCTGCCCCGGATTCAGTTCCAGGCCCGCCACCTCCAGCATGGTTGGATAGAAGTCCGTACTTGTGACCGGTACATCCGAAGTGTTTCCTTCAGAGCCTGATCCAGGCCACTTGATAAACATAGGTTCACGGATTCCCCCTTCATACATCCATCCCTTTCCGGCTCTCAGTGGAAAATTGGAGGTGGGAGAGCCCTCGGCCGTGGAAAGTCCCCCGTTATCGGACATAAAAATGACGACAGTGTTATCCTCAAGCCCCAGCTCCTTCAGTTTCTGCATCAGGCGACCCACATTGCTATCCAGTGTTTCAATCATACTGGCATAGATTGGATGCCCCTGCCGGGTGCGCTCAATAAATCTCCCCCGGGGTGGCGCATAGTTTATCCACTCACGCTCGGTGGTTTCCATGTCTGCCGGATCGAGTCCCAGGTTTTCTATTTTCTGCTCATACTTTTCTATAAGCTCAGGCTTTCCCTGCAGGGGTGTATGTACCGTATAGAATGAAAGATAAAGCAGGAAAGGATCTCCATCCCTGGCATCCAGGAAAGCTATGGACTCATCGGTAAGCCTGTCTGTCAGACACTCCCCTTCCGGTCCGCTTTCCAGCCTGGGATTTTCATAAGGGCTGAAATACCCACCCCTGGGAGAGCCAACCCTCCATCCTCCTTTATTAATATCAAATCCTTGATATTCAGGCCAGTATATGGAATCCTCACCCATATGCCATTTCCCTGCAAAAAAGGTGCTGTAACCAGCTTCTTTCAGGGCTTCTGCAAGGGTCACTTCCTCCAGATTCATCTCCAGCTTAAAATCCTGTGAAAGCAATTTATCGCAGGGTAAACCCGGACTGTAAACCTGGCGCCCGGCAATCCAGTCGGTGACCCCTGTTCTGGCCGGATACTTCCCGGTCATAATGCTGACCCGGGTGGGTGAGCAGACCGGACAGGCTGCATAGGCACTGGTGAAGCGCATGGATTCCCCTGCAAGCATATCAATGTTTGGGGTTTCATGAAAGGTGCTGCCATAACAACCCAGATCGGCCCAACCCAGGTCGTCCACCAGGATGAAAATAAAGTTGGGTTTTTCATCAGATTTCAGTGAATCTGAACAGGAGCTAATCATCAGAAATGTGGAAGCCAGAAAGATGAAGATTGTGGGTTTCATAACACTGGGAGTAAGAAATCGAAATTAACTCTTCAAGATATAAATATCTTTCATCAATTGATACCTGACTCGTGATTTAAGTATATTTGATTCCAATAATACTCCGACCATGCGCACATTATATCTAGTACTTTTTGCAACATCCTTACTTATAACAAGTACATCCTGTAAAACAGAACAGAAGAGCAGTCCGGTGGAGGCTGACTGGAAAGAAGTCCTTCAAGAAGATTTACACCTGCTTGGGCACCGGAACTGGATTCTGGTGGTGGATAAGGCTTTCCCGGAGCAATCCTCAGCAGGCATGAAATACATGTACGTGGAGCAGGACCTTTTGCCCACACTGGAAGATGTGCTGAAGGCCATAGATAATAGCATCCATGTGAAACCCATCATCTACCAGGACAAGGAGCTATCATTCATTACCGATGATCAGGTTCCCGGAATAGAGGAATTCCGGAATGAGGCAGCAAATACGCTTGCAGGTAAAGAAGTAAATACGCTGCTGCACGATGAAGTTTTCAGGATGCTGGATGAAAGTTCCTCCCTCTTCAGGGTTCTGGTGATCAAGACCAACTGCACTCTCCCCTACACCTCCGTTTTCTTCCAGCTTGATTGTTCCTATTGGGGAGCCGAGAATGAAAAAGTACTCCGGGAACGGATGGCTGAATAGTCCTCCGGCAGCTTGAGACCTGAGCTCTTTTTGATATCTTGTACGGAAATTAGGAGTTCAAAATGCTTGGAAGGTATATTAAATTGGCAGGAGGTCTTAAGTTTCTTCTTTTGCTCACACTCTCTGTTTCTTTTTCAAAGCTTTCGGGGCAATTCTATAATATCAGTTACAGGAATATTGGGATATCCGAAGGACTGTCAGATGGTCATATTAACGATATTATCCAGGATGAATTTGATTATGTGTGGATTGCAACCCGGCGGGGCTTATACCGATACGATGGTCTGAATATCACCAACTTCCCCATTGTTAATGAAAGCAGCAATTTTGTATATGATAAGGAAATCATTGATCTGGGGAACGCTGTTGGAGGTGGTATCTGGATAATCTCCCAATATGGATTGACCCTTTTTGAGAACGGGATCTTTCAAAACAAACAGATACCTGGTGATCGGGATATATTTCTGAATAGCTCAGAGATCATTAATGACCAGAACTGGTTCTTTACCAACCATGGGATTTATAGCTACCATCCGGATAAACAGGCAGTTGAGAAAGTATTATTCTCTCCCCAAACCAATTTCAAATATTCCTTTCTCAATGATGCTGACATTAGCACGGGCGTACTGGACTCGGCTTCAGGGGAATTATGGATATGCACCGCCAATAAAGGTATTTATGTTAAGGACATTGAATCGGGTGTTATAGGTACATTTTTGCTAAAACCAGGGGAATCCCAATCAACCAATAACATTTTTATCAATAAAATACTTATGGATTCACAGGGTGGGATCTGGTTTGCCAGCCCCGAAGGCTTATGGCATAAACCTTCCGGTTCGACGGGTTGTAAGAGAGTGGATTTCGAAGCCACCAGCTACGAGGATAATGAGGTGTTTTACATTGAAAAGGATAAAGACGGCAACATCTGGTGTGCCGTGGAAGATCTTGGCCTGATTGTACTGAATCATCACGGGGAGCTTATCGAGCATTTCGAAGGCGAGGACAATATTCCATCCGGATTATCATCGGGTTATATCAGTAAAATATTTCTTGATAAGCAGGCAAATATTTGGATTGGTCATAAGGAAACCGGCATAGATTATTTTACTACCCATTACAGCAAGAGGATATTTTACTACAAAAATGTCATTGACGAGATGGGGTATGTGCCAAATACTGTTAAAAGAATGCTTCCCCTGGATAAGGACAGGATCCTGTTGGTTTATGAATCCCCGGACAACCCGAATGTTTCGGGACTGAGCATCGTCTCATCCGGAAATGGAAGCTATCTTTCAAGGCCATCGGCCATACAGAAAGTTTCCCTGAACCAAACGGATCAGAACTTCACTGAACTCCTTAGAATAAAGGATCAGTTTGCATTATCAACTTATAATAATCTGTACCTGATCGATGGGGATCAGCTGAAAACGAAAGCATCCAACATAACAATTAAACCAGTAGCAGAGGCCTATAAGAATTATGTCATGTTTCATTATTTGTACAATGATACCTTCCTGCTCCTGGGCCAGAACCTTAGCGCACTTAGGATTCCCGACAATGAGGAAAGCATAATTATTCAGGATATTAATCTTGACAGATTCCTGATCGATGAACATACTTTATTGTGGGGAGCTGCCTCTTACAGCGGCCTGGTGATCATTGACCTGGAGAAAAAAACCAGACTGGCTCAATTTACCCATGATCCGCTGGACGATAATAGCCTAAGCGACAATAATATCAACTGCATTTTCAAGGACAGTGATGGCAGCGTTTGGATCGGGACCCAGTTCGGATTAAACAGGATCGTAAATGATATAGATTCACTGCTTTATTCAAATCCCGGGGCTAATTTTTCGAAGGCATTTAAAGATTTGAAATTTCAAAGGTTTAAAGTCCAGGATGGATTATCAGGCAATGCCATAAAAAGCATACTTGAAGACGGCCAGAAAAGGTTGTGGATGTCAACCGATAATGGTATTTCCGTAATCGACCTGGAAGATCTCAGCATCTACAAGTTGGATCATCAGGATGGAATCCAGGATGGAAGCTTTTACCTGGGATCATCGGCTCAATCTGAGGATGGCATTATGTACTTTGGCGGTGAAAATGGATTGATCTTTTTTCATCCTGACAGCCTCCTTTTCAACATTGATCCTCCCAGTATCCATATCAACGAGTTATTTCTTCTGGGTGAAAAGGTGAATCCGGGCTCACTCCACAGGGATCGGATTGTTTTGGAGCAAATGATTGAAAAAACCGGAAGCATTGAATTGAGCTATAAGGAGAATCTTATCACATTTGGATTTGCCGCTGTTGATTTTGAGCATCCCGATGAGATCACCTATTATCATAAGCTCGGCAATTTTGATATCGATTGGATTAAATCGCTTGAAGGCAATAGTGCAACATATACCAAATTGCGACCTGGGTCATATACATTCAAGGTAAAGGCGAGAACGATCAACAATTCCTGGACAGAGGAGGCTAAGCTAATCATTATAGTTAATCCTCCATTTTGGTTAAGCTGGTGGTTTATTGTGTTAGTATCACTGCTTTTTGTATTGCTAGTTCTTCTTTATATCAGGTACCGCCTAAGCAGCTTAAAAAGTCAGAAAGAGAAACTTGAGGTCTTAGTCAAAAAACGGACAGAAGAGCTTGAACAGGCAAATGCAATGAAGATTCGTTTTTTTACTAACATTTCCCATGAAATAAGAACACCTTTGACACTTATTCTCGCCCCAATTGAACATTTAATAAATTCGAAAGGAATCGCCAGATCAGTTCAGAAGAAGCATGCTTTGATATACAGAAATGCCCAGAGACTTCATGAATTGATCAACCAGCTCTTACAGTTCAGAAAAATTGAAACAGGGAATTTAGAATATAAACCCTCCTATGGAGAACCGATACAATTCATTGAAGATCTTGCTGCCCCATTCTTTGATTATGCCTCCCAAAAAGGACAAAAGTTTATATTAGATATTCAGGCAGCAAGGATTGAAACATGGTTTGATGAGGATAAACTGGATAAGATCCTTACTAATTTATTATCCAATGCAATCAAATATACTCCCAAAGAGGGAAAAATAATTCTTAAGGTAAGTACTGAATTCGACAATTCGGAAATGAATCCCACACTAAGGCTGGATATTTCAGATACTGGAATAGGCATTGATCAGGCTAAATTGGAGAGAATATTTGATCGCTTTTATGAGGTGGAGGATTTCAATTTGATCATGGAAGGTACAGGCATAGGTCTTGCTTTAACCAAAGCGCTGGTAGAATTGTACAAAGGAAAAATATCCGTTACAAGTCAGGTAGGTGAGGGTAGCTGCTTTTCAGTTTGGCTTCCTATGGGAGGTAGCTATCTGGAAGAGTTCAGGAAAAATGAGGAAGAAACAGAGGAGTTTATTGAATTCCCTGATGGGTACACTGAAGCATTTGTGAGCGAGAAAGAAAAAGCAAGCATTCTGATTGTGGAAGACAATAATGACCTGTGCTGTTTTATCAAGGATCTCCTCAGCGATGATTATAATGTACAGACCGCTTTTAATGGAAGGGAAGCTCTGGAATTATTGACACTGGATCATAAAATTGACCTGGTCATCTCCGATATCATGATGCCGGTAATGGATGGACTAACTTTTTGCAGGAATATAAAAAACAATGTGGATACATCACACATTCCCGTATTGCTATTGACCGCAAAAAATGGGGAAGAATCAGAAGTAGAAGGTTTAAAATCCGGAGCTGATGATTATATCTATAAACCTTTTAACGAGGAGATTCTCAGGATCAAAATAAAAAATGTCCTTGCTTACAGAGAAAATTTGAGATCTGCCTACGTGAACCAATTAAAAATCGAACCTTCCAACATTACCACTACATCGAAGGATAAGGACTTCATTGAGAAGGCAATCAAGGTGGTAGAAGATTCCATGTCCGATACTGAATTTGATATTAAAACTTTTGCGTCAGATATGGCAGTGAGTCCCAGTACTATGTTGAGGAAAATGAAGGCAATCACTGGTGAGTCAAGTGATAAATTCATTCGAACACTTCGATTAAAAAGAGCAGCACAACTTCTTCAAAGCAGTCAATTATCGGTTACTGAGATCTGTTATGAGGTAGGATTTTCAAGCCAGAAACACTTTAGCGCTACCTTTAAAAAACAATTTGAGCTATCTCCTACAGCTTATAAGAAAAAATTCAATGCGCCTGATAATCAGTAGAAAATGAAAGAGTTTTAATAATGAAAAGTATCTCTTAACTTTAAAAGGCGGTCTGTCCACATATGGTTAACAACAAACAAAATAGGTCATGAAACCAATACCAATCCCCGGCATTTTACTATTCCTATTCTCCATTTTTGTTCTTTCAGCGTGTACAAGGAAGCCAATTAACACCGATAAGACTCTGGTTTCGTGGGTGACCATTGATAAGCTTGATGTGGTTGGAGGCAGTATACTGACCCTTCAGGACGGCGAGCTTTTTGACGGCATCATCCTGTCTGGTGAGAAAGGCTCATGGATCGCCGGAAGTGAAGAGGATAAACGGAGCCCGAAAGTTACCGACGATAGCTCCATAATTGCTCCCGGGATTGGCGTATTCGAGCAAATTGCTGTGGTTTACAAAGGCAACAAGATCCTGATCTACAGGGATGCTGTTCTCCAGGCAGAATACGAAGCAGAAAATATCATTCTGCTGAACAGCCAAACTAATATGGTAGTTTTCGGACCAAGTCATTACGGTGGCAAGGGAGCTGTTTCAGGTGCCATTGATGATGCCCGTATTTACAGTGAGGCTCTCTCCGCAAAAGAGCTGAGCCAACTTCAAGCCAATAAAGCATCCAGGATCAAGCCCTATGCATGGTGGGATTTTGAAGGAGATGAAATTCTCGACCTCACCGGGAGATATGAATTCCACAATTTAGGTATATGGGAGGATGTGGAAATAAATAGCGGCAAATTGATCCTTAAGGAATATGATAGTCAATTGATTGCCGCCAGAACCTATGTTCCGGAGACTCCTGCGTGGCCGGAGAATCCACCTGAAAACTGGCCCACTTACCACCTGGCCCACCCTGGTCCCGGAGTGGCTTTTCCGGGAGATCCCAATCCAGCTTTTTATTATAAGGAGCGCTATCACCTGCACTACATATATGAAAATCCCTATGGATTCATGTTTGCACATGTTTCAAGTACCAATATGGTAAATTGGGAATGGCAACCTACTGTGCTTGGTCCTCCTAAAACCGGACATGGGATGTTCAGTGGAACCGGTTTTTTCACCATGGAGGGTATACCGGCCATGATCTACCATGGCTGGGGATCTGACAGAAACCATATCATGTATGGGCTGGATGACAAGCTTGACGAATGGACGGATCCACAGGTGATCCTTCCCATGGATGAAAATGGGGATGTTGTGAAAATGGATCAATGGGATCCTGATTGCTGGCAGATAGGCGACACCTACTATGCTCTGTCAGGAGGCAAAGATCCTAACCTGTTGAAATCTGATAACCTCAAGGACTGGGTGTATATAGGTAAATTGTTGCATGAAGATTACCCCTTGAAACTTGATGTGGATAGGTATGAAGATATCTCCTGTGCAAACATGTTTCGGATCGGAGACAAATGGATGTTGTTGTGTATCAGTCACGCGCTGGGTTGTCGCTACTATCTCGGCGATTTCAAGGACGAAAAATTCGTCCCGGAATTCCACGCCCTGATGAACTGGATGGCTCAAGATGAAACTCCCACGGGCTTTGCCCCGGATAATAAGACACTTACCTATTTCGCACCTGAGTCACTTAAGACAAAAGACGGGCGAAGGGTCGTGTGGGCCTGGATAACTGCCGATGCCAGTCCCTCCGGGTTGCAGTCACTTCCACGCGAGCTGGAATTACCCGCCGATGGTGTACTGAGAATCAGGCCCCTTAAGGAGCTGGAAACTTTGCGCTTCGATCAACAAACAGTTGAAAACATCACAGTCAGCAAAGAGGAGGCATTCAAGCTTAGCGATATTACCGGGGATGCCATCGAGATGAAAGTAACATTTAAAGCACCCTTGCCTGAAGATTTCGGTATAAGGCTCCTGGGGGATGAGAAGGATGAGGGAGGAATTAGTATCACTGCCGGAGCAAACCGTAATACATTGTCTATAGGATCCATCAATCCCCCCTTTAAGCTGAAGGATGGTGAAAACCTGACCTTAAGGATTTTCATTGACAAGAACCTGGTGGAGGTTTTCGCTAATGATCGGCAGGCTGCTGCATACGCCAATAAAGAAATTCGCAAGAAACCGGAGTTCAGCTTTTTCACCAATGACAAATCCCTGGTGATCCGGGATATAAATACCTGGAAGATGAGGTCAGCATATGGAACTACCTCAAATTGAAATCTGTTTCCAGATTAATCAGACAGAACCCTGATGCTCTCATATGCTGCTATCCCCCAGGCCATACTTGTATGGCTTTGGAATAATTGATTATAAATTATAACTTGACCGCAGATTTGACAAGCTAATCCGAGTCTCTAAATGAAAGTCAGCTGCATCTGAATATTTTTTTGGATAAGTTGCGCAAACGTTTGTTCGGAAAATTTAAAGCATTCGTATCTATAACTTATAAAATACTCAAGCTATGAAAAGTAAATGGTACATAAAGCAAGTTGTTTACTTACTTTCTCTTGCAATCATAATAACACGCTGCGAGTACCTTCCCCCTGATCCTCCCCCAGTTGTGAACCAACCACCCGTAATAACAGGACTAAATGATCTGGCCCTGCCTCTGAATTTCGGTACCTATGAAATAGATTTTGCCAATTACGTATCAGATCAGGAAGGGGAAATAATCACCTACCAGGTTAGCAATAACAACGATACTGTGATCACCATCAGCCTTAACAGCAGTGTTTTAACAATTAATGAAGTTAGCAATGGTTCATCAGATATAAATGTTATTGCCACTGACGGAAACGAAGGTCACGAGGTAGAATCTACATTTACTGTGACAGTTCAAGGCATCTGGGGAGCTGAGGATTATGACGGTAATGTAACGGTAGCATTTCTAGATTTTAATGGATTTGGCGAAGGGCATATATATGATAATCCCATCCCGGGTTTAACGGTTGAAGGATGGGACTATGATTGGGAATCTCCGGTTCCTGATGTAAAGCTGGCTAATAATGATCACCTGGTAATTACAAATGAAGTCGACCGGCAATGGTTTTGGATTGACTATAGACTTGATGGCGACAATGATTTCACCGGGAAAAAATTAAGGTTCGATTACAGCTATTTCATAGCTCCTGCTTTTACCGGAACCCATTGGGATGAAGATGAAGATCCGGCAGCTGTCGATATACGATTATGGTTTGTCAATACAGGCTGGAGTACAGGCGGGGCAATCTATTTTAGCGACCTGGGCCTGGAGTATAGCACAGATTGGCAGGAAGTTAGCATTCCATTGGAAGATTTTGGCAGTCTCTGGGACATGCCTGTTGATCCGACAAAAATAAGATACTACGGATTGGAGATCTGGGGTGGAACTTCAAGTGATCCCATTTCATTCAGACTGGACAATTTTGGTATTGTTGACTAGATAGACTCAGGATGTTCACATTATAAGTTACAATTATGAAAAAATGCATAAAATCAGCATTAAGCATATTAACCTTTTTGTTTTGCTTTCATCAGATATATGCACAACATACCGTTAGCGGAACCATAACAGATGAATCTCAAGAAGGAGTTTTAGGAGCATCTATACAGGTAATAGGTACAACGCTGGGTACAATTTCAGATGGTAATGGAAATTATACCATTGCTGTTCCCGAAACGGACATGACCCTCATTTTTAGCTATGTTGGTTATAAGACCCAGGAAGTGGCAATTGAAGATAAAACCACTATAGATGTGACATTTGAGATTGATATCTCAGAATTAGAGTCCGCTGTTGTTGTCGGATACGGCTCTCAAAGAAAACAGGATATCACCGGTGCAGTTGCTGTGGTGAATACCGGGGACCTTGCTATAAGTTCGTATACAAACATTTCAGATCGCTTGCAGGGAAGGGTTGCTGGTGTTAATGTCAGAACAAGCGGTGAACCTGGCTCCATTGGTGATGTGACCATACGTGGTGTATCATTTTTCGGTGACAACAATCCCCTGTTTGTCATTGATGGAGTGCCCACTGAGGACAGTCCCAATTTTAATCCTTATGATATCGAATCCCTGCAGGTTTTGAAAGATGCGTCTTCATCTGCAATCTACGGTTCCAGGGCCGCAAATGGGGTAATAGTGATCACCACAAAAAAAGGACACACTGGAAAACCTCTTGTCTCAATTAGCACTAAGGTGGGAATTCAGCAATTCTCTCATAAAATGGATGTGGTAAATACAGAGGAATTTGCCAGGATCCACAACACTGCATACGACAATGCCGGATATCCACGTAAGACCTGGTCTGATGACCTATCTCGTGGCGTGGATACCGATTGGCAGGAGGAAGTATTTAATAATGCGGCATGGATGGGGGATTTTAACCTGTCAATTTCGACAGGAAGTGAAAAAAGTAAAGTTTATTTCAATTTGAACAGTACAAACCAGGAAGGCACCATAGAAGGGACGCTTTTTAACAGGTTTGGGGCCCGTCTTAATTCTGAATATGATTTAGGCAAGCGGATTAAAATAGGGCAAAACCTCACGGTGAGCAAAACCAACCAACGTGCCCAGCAGGTACTGGATGCTCAGAGTGTCATGGGGGGAGAGGGAGATGCAGTGATAAATACAGCCCTGATGATGTTTCCAAATATTCCTGTTTATGATCCAACGAGATTGAGTGGTTATGGACATGGTTCCATTAAAGAGGCGGAAATATATTTGTATAACCCTGTTGGAATAAGGGAAATGTACAGTGGTTTCGAGGATCATACCCGAATTATTGGGAATATTTTTGCCAACGTCCATATTTTAGAAGGATTGGAATACAGGTTGAATTTTGCAACCGATATTGATATTGGCTATTCAGTAAGCCATCAAAGAGGCGGACAGATCACCACAGAACTAGTCCATCTCTCTGGTATGTCAGAGGACAATACTCAAAACTCCATGTATCTTCTTGAGAACCAATTAACTTACAACAAGCGTATTGGTGATCATGGATTTACCATTATGGCTAACTATACTGGACAGCAGTATCATTATAAACAAAATGGAATTTCAATTACTGGAGGATTTGAAGGCACATATCCATTCTTTCAAATTTCATCTACCACCGCAGCACCTGAGGACATTACAACATACGGCAATGAAGGGGAATCGGCCCTCCGGTCTTTTCTGGGCAGGCTCACATATAATTATGCCGACAGATATTTACTAACAGCCAATTTCAGGGCCGATGGTTCTTCCAAATTTCCTGAGAATAACAGATGGGGTTATTTTCCATCTGTGTCCGCAGGTTGGAATATCAGCAAGGAAAATTTCTTTGATGTACCCTTCATCTATAATTTAAAATTTCGTGGAGGCTACGGAGAGGTTGGTAATGCAAGTATTGATGATTATGCCTATCAATCACTGATTTTCTCAAGATCAGTAGGCGGCGTAAATTACAATCTGGGATACGATGACAGGAGTGTAATCGGAGCCGTGCGTGATGCCATCGTCAACAGTGATCTTAGATGGGAAATTTTAAAGGAGTCCAACATCGGAATAGACCTGGTACTATTTAAAGGAAAATTTGAACTGATTGGAGATTATTATTTTGGCACGCTTGAAGACTTATTAGTTGCGGCCCCCCTTGCTGGTACTGCTGGAGAAGGCGTAGGGGCAACCACTATTGTGAATGCAGCCACTATGAAAAGATCAGGATGGGAAGTCTCGGCAAGATATCGCCAAATGGAAGGATCATTTAAGTATGATATATCAGTGAACCTCTCTCACTCCAGCAATACTGTTAGCTATCTTCCAATGGGTGACATGTTTGATGAATATTCAATTACAAGGGAAGGCCTTCCTATCGGACAGATTTATGCCCTGGATTACCTTGGTATTTATACGGATCCATCGGAACTGGATGCCTATACTGTCGTTAATCAGATTCCGCAATTAGGCGATGCTAAATACCGGGATGTAAGTGGGGATGGAAACATCAGTGAAGGTGATGACAGGGACATCGTTGGAGATCCGAATCCCGGCTTGCTGTATGGATTTAATTTTGATGCATACTGGCGGAGGTTTGATTTTTCAATCTTCATACAGGGTGTGCAGGGAAGAGATGTTTTTAATGCAATAAAGTACGCCATGAACACAAGTCCAATCACCAGCTATACAGGAGACTATGATCCATATATTGATGGAGTTGGTACAGAACCAAGACCTACAGCTGATTTTGGAAGTCCAAATGGTATTGCCAGCAGCCTGTTTGTTGAAGATGCTTCCTACATAAGGTTAAAAAATATGCGGATAGGTTACGAAATTCCATGGGCTAATGTCAGCAATTTTACTGTTTTCTTTGATGGACAAAACCTGCTCACTTTTACAAAATATTCGGGATTGGATCCAGAGTTTCAAAGTGATATTCTTGCTCCCGGGGTAGACTGGGGAGGATTTCCTAATGTCAGGATCTTTGCTATAGGCTTTAATCTCAGTTTCTGATATTAACAGTATAAATCAAGTAACCATGAAGAATCTAAAATATAAAACAATTTTGCTGGGTGTGGTGGTTTTCCTTTCAGCCTGTACAGATTTGGAGCAGATTAATCCAAACTACCCAACCGAAGCTAGTTTCTGGAAAACAAAAGAAGACTTCTACCAGGGACTTATTGGAGCTTACGACCAATTACAAAGCGGTGAAATGTATGGTGGAAAAATCCAACAAACTTACAATCTTCTATCAGATGAAGGCTATACTGGTGAACTTGGTGAGCCATTGAACCTGGCAACGTTTACCTATGACCTGAGTAACGAATTCGTCGAAACCCTATGGTACGATCTATACACATTAATTGCAAGATCTTACGAAGTTATTGAGAGAGGTGAAGGAAGCGATGTGTCTGGTATCGAAGGTATTATTGGGGAAGCAAAATTCCTGGCTGCACTGGCATATTATAATTTAATCAGTGCTTATGGAGACGGAATAGCATATGTAGACGGGATACAGACGGCAAATGACAGGCCCAGGAAAGCTGATCCAGGAGAAATGTGGGCCTTTACTGAGGATTTACTGACAGACGCCATTGATGTATTACCGGATGATTACTCTGCCTCGGAATTCGGAAGGGTGACCAGGGGAGCAGCTCTGGCCCTGCTTGCAAAGGTACATATGCAGCAGAATGATTACAGTGCTGCTGAGCCCATACTCTCTGAGATAATTGAATCTGGTGATTATAAGCTTAATGCTGACTATGCATCCACTTTTACTGAGGAACTTACAACAGGCAACAAGGAAGTAATCTTTCAGGTGAACTTTGTACATAACGGACCTCAGGATGAGTCAGACCATGCATGGTATTTCAGGATAAATACACCTGGCCCTTCAAATATCGGCATCTGGGCTGATCAGCTAGCGTCCGAATTTGCCGTCAGGTCCTATCTTGTTGAAGCAGACAGGGATGGCAATCATGATCCCAGATTGGATGCAAACCTTTTTACAGAACACAGCGATACAACTTTGTATGGACAAACATGGACATGGTGGGTAGCAAATACCAGCGAAATAGTTACCGGAGCAAGTTTCTTCAAGTTCAATGAGAATGAGGCAGTGCTGAATGAGATAAATAATGGTTCGGGATACGTCCAGTGGAATAATGGTGGCAAGGATATGATTATCATGCGCTATGCTGATATCTTATTGCTGTATGCTGAGGCACTTAATGAGAATGGCCTTACGTCTGAAGCACATCAATATGTGAATATGGTTAGGGCAAGGTCCAATATGAATGACCTGGAAATAACTGCAGGAGGTGAACTTAGTCAGGCTGATTTCAGGGAGCAGGTCAAGCATGAACGCCTGGTGGAACTTTGTGGGGAGTATATCAGGCGGTTCGACTTAAAAAGGTGGGGTGAATACGGGCCAGTAGTTGCCGAAGATTTTACTGTTCCTGCCACGGGAGATGTAATTGCCAGACACCCGGTTTTTGCAGATTTCAGGGTAAACCAGGATGAACTGTTTCCTATACCACTGGACGAATTGGATCTTAATCCAAACTTGCTGCCACAAAATCCGGGATGGTAAAACCTGCAAGCTGAACGGAGAAAATAAACAATTAAATTAGAAAATCATGGTAGTCATTCAATCCTATTCTGTTGCCCTTGTTATGATCTTCATCACAATGCTTTGCTGGGGTTCCTGGGCAAATACGCAAAAACTGGCAAGTAAAAAATGGCGCTTTCAACTATTTTACTGGGACTATGCCCTGGGTGTGTTGTTTGTTTCACTCCTGCTGGCTTTTACAATGGGAAGTGTTGGAGATGAGGGGCGAAGTTTCATCCCGGACCTGGCGCAGGCTGATAAATCAAGTCTCTGGTCCGCTTTTTTAGGAGGAGTTGTCTTCAATCTTGCAAATATTCTCCTGGTAGTAGCTATCGATATCGCCGGAATGGCGGTTGCTTTCCCGGTTGGTATTGGAATCGCCTTGGTGTGGGGCGTAGTGGTAAATTACATAAAAGCTCCTGTTGGCAATCCCGTGATCCTGTTTATCGGAGTTGCAGCGGTGGCAGTAGCCATAATTATTAATGCCCTTGCCTATAAAAAGGCCTCCGGTTCAAACCAGAAAAATGTTCCCAGGGGATTGCTAATCGCTATAATTGCAGGTATTTTAATGGGCTTCTTTTATCGATTCGTTGTTGCTTCAATGACGACTGATTTCGTTTCCCCTGAAGCGGGTAAATTAACACCCTATACTGCAGTAGTAATCTTTTCTGTGGGACTGCTCCTATCTAATTTTATCTGGAACAGCATTTTAATGGCCAAACCCATTGATGGGGAGCCGGTCAGGTACTCAGATTACTTCACCCAGGGAAATTTGAAACTGCACTTAATTGGAATCTTAGGGGGTGCAATCTGGAACATAGGGATGTCTTTCAATATTATTGCTTCCGGAACAGCAGGACCTGCCATTTCATATGGTTTAGGCCAGGGGGCAACAATGGTAGCTGCATTCTGGGGTGTTTTTATCTGGAAAGAATTCAAAGGTGCTCCTAAAGGCACGAATTCCTTACTGGGACTTATGTTTGCCTTTTTTATAATTGGACTGTCTCTAATAATAATTGCCAGAAACACCTGAGTAATTTAAAGAAATACAGATGTCAAATAAAATCGTTGTTGTAGGAAGTTCAAATGTTGATTTAATCATCAAGGGAGATAAAATACCCGCCCGGGGAGAAACCGTCCTGGGAGGTACATTTTACAAAGCTGCAGGAGGTAAAGGAGCAAACCAGGCTGTTGCTGCATCCAGGGCTGCTGGAGAAGTCTCCTTCATATCATGTGTTGGAAATGAATATGGCGATGAGTCTATTGAGGGATTCCGAAGAGATGGTATCAATGTGGATCATGTAAAAAAAGATCCTGACACAGCTACCGGAATTGCTCTCATTCTGGTCGACAAAAACGGAGAAAACAGTATTTCGGTGGCCTCCGGTGCCAATCTAAGTTTGTCAGTATCGGACATACAAAATGCACAACAATTAATAAGGGATGCCGATGTGCTGCTTATGCAGTTAGAGATCCCCATTGATGTTGTTGAAAAAGCAGCCCAGATTGCCTTCGATGCCGGGGTAAAAACTATTTTGAATCCGGCTCCTGCAAGACCACTGAGCGACGAATTGCTCAATTCTATCAGCATTTTGACACCTAATGAAACGGAAACGGAGATCTTAACTGGTATGCGCGTTAAGAATGAAACCGATGCCATTAAGGCTGCTTCAATGATCCATAATAAGGGTGTTGAAGTTGTTATAATTACAATAGGTTCCAAAGGGGCACTGCTGGCAAGCAGGGATGAAACGAAGATCATTGGTGGTCACAAAGTTGAAGCGATCGATACAACAGCAGCCGGAGATGTGTTTAACGGAGCTCTTGCAGTAGCGATTGCAGAAAACAAATCACTGGATGAAGCGATTCGTTTTGCGAATGCCGCTGCTGCTGTGTCGGTCACACGAATGGGCGCTCAACCTTCCGCTCCCACGCGGGAAGAAATCGACAACATACTATATTAACTAAATCTTTGACAATTGAAACATTCACTGTTTTTTCTAACACTAATCGCCTCTGCCATACTCATTGTTGGCTGCCAGTCTGACGAATACGAGCAAATTACCGAAGATGAGCTTCGCAATAAGATTGCCGGAGGATGGGCTGGTAAAATGATTGGCGTTTCCTATGGAGCACCAACAGAATTTAATTACAACGGGATCATTAACGAAGATCCTATTCATTGGGATCCGGCATCTTTAAGAAATTCCACCGGTCAGGATGACCTCTATGTTCAGATGAGTTTTATGATGACAATGGACGAATTTGGAATGGATGCCCCTGTTGAAAAGTTCGGGGAAGCTTTTGCCAATGCCGGGTATATGTTATGGCATGCAAACCGGGGGGCGCGGATGAATATCTGGAACGGTATCATGCCCCCCGAATCAGGACATCCCGACTACAACCTGCATGCCGATGATATCGACTTTCAGATCGAAGCCGACTACATTGGCCTGATGAGCCCCGGCATGCCTCAAACTTCAAATAAGATCTGTGATAAAATAGGCCACATTATGAATTATGGCGATGGAGTTTACGGTGGTATGTTTGTCAGCGCTTTGTATGCAGCCGCATATTTTGAGAATGACATAAAGAAGGTGCTATACACCGCCATGAAATCCTTACCGGAAGAGAGTCAGTATCACAGGATATTGAGTGATGTATGCGATGGCTATCAAAGAAATCCGGATGATTGGAAGCTTACATGGAAGGAAATATATGATACCTGGGGTGAAGCGGACATTTGCTGTGCCCTGTCTGAATTTAATATTGATGCAAAACTAAACGGAGCATTTATCGCAATGGGACTGCTTTATGGTGAAGGGGATTTTAAAAAGACCCTGGAAATCAGTACCCGCTGTGGAGCAGACTCCGATTGCAATCCATCCAATTGTGGTGGGGTAATGGGCATTATTCTTGGCTATGATAAGATCCCGTCGGAGTGGACCGGCTATATCGATGAAATAGCTGATTCCTTATTCATATACACCGATTATTCATTTAACATAGCAGTGGACAGAACCCTGCACTATGCCAAACAATTGATCTTAGAAAATGGTGGTAAAATTGAAGATGGCATGCTGTACATTAAAAAGCAGGAAGCAGTGCCAGCCGAACTTGAGATATCATTTCCAGGGATTGTTCCAAAGGAAAAGGTAACAATCGACGATGAAGAGTACTGGGAATGGAAGGGTGACTGGAAAATAGTTCAACAAGCCAATCAGTGGGAGTATGAAGAAAAACAAAGACAGGCTGAACAGCCAGGCGCTGAACTTGTGTTCAAATTCAACGGAACCGGAGCGGTGATTATGGGAAGGTTTGATATGGACTGTGGCCAGGTAGATATTTTTGTAGACGGAGAATTCTACCGTTCAAAAGATCTTTACTACAATATGATGGACTGGGGAGCCGGCGATGGCTGGCTAAACGGCGCACACCTGGCACATGTGATGAACCTGGATCCGGGAGACCATGAAATCAAATTGGTGATCAATGGCAAAAAGAATGAGAAGTCAACAGGAACAAAGCTAAAAGTAGCAAGAGCAATTATTTACGATAGCGAACCGGAGAAGATCAGGGTACTTCTCGATACCGATGCGAACAATGAATTAGACGACCAGCATGCCATTGCATATATGCTTTTTAACGGTGATTATTTTGATGTTGAAGGAATTACTGTAAATAAGACCAGTAACGGTGGGGATGTTAGCAAACATTATGAAGAAGCTGAACGTGTAGTGAAATTATGTGATCTGCATGGTAAAATAGACATTTATACTGGCGCAAACGGATCATATGAAGAGATAAAAGATCATATTGATGAACCAGATTTTGATGGGGCGGAAGCTGTCAACTTCATCATTGAAAGAGCTCACGCCAATTCAGACAGGAAGCTGGTATTATTGCCGGTTGGAAAGCTGACGAATATTGCACTTGCACTTAAGAAAGATCCATCTATTGCATCCAAAGTCAGAATTGTCTGGCTCGGCTCTAACTATCCTGATCCCGGAGAATACAACCAGGTGAATGATATCTCAGCAATGCAATATGTGCTTGATGCTGAAGTAGATCTTGAGATAGTTATGGTTCGATATGATAAACCTTCCGGAACGGATGCTGTAAGAGCTTTGCTATCTGAAATTGAAGAGATAATGCCTGGCTTAGGCCCCACCATCTCAGCGCCGGTTACCGGGCGTCACGGAAATGAGTTTACAAGCTTCGGAGATTATTCCATCAGCCTATTTAGAAATATTGAGGAGTATCATGGTGATCCGCCTTCCAGAGCTCTGTTTGATATGGCTGCTGTTGCCGTCGTAAAAAATCCATCCTGGGCAGCTCAAAAAAGAATACCCAGTCCTGAATATGTGAATGATACCTGGATTGACAGACCTGATAATCCCCATCTAATTACGATTTGGGAATACTTTGATAAAGAGAAAATATTGGATGATTTCTATGTCTCAATGGAAGACTATGTGCTTGTTAATTCTAATGAATGATTATGAGAATAAGTACAATACTAATTCTGGCTTTACTGGCTAATGTATATTCTTTACATGGACAACATATTAGCAGAGAAGAATATAAAGACAAGCTGAAAGGTTTCTGGCTGGGTGGATGTATTGCCAACTGGACGGGTTTGCCAACCGAAAACAGGCGTACTGACTTTCCATTTTTTACCGACGATGATTTTGGTCCGGGAAAATACGATTTTGTACTCGACCAGGATCCATGGGGAGCTGATGATGATACCGATATAGAATACATTTACCAGCATGCCATTGAATCAAATGAACAATACAAATTAACAGGAGAACAAATAAGCGAAGCCTGGCAAATCCATATAGGATTGCCGAAGCTCTGGGTATCCAATTTAGCGGCTCTTGGTCAAATGCAAAATGGGGCCATCCCTCCAGCAACATCATTGCCGGAAAATAATCCCATGTGGGATATGATTGACGCGCAGCTCACCACTGAAATTTTTGGGGCGCTGGCACCCGCTCGTCCCGATGTGGCGCTGGATATTGCTCATCTCCCCATACGGACAACCGCTTATCTTCATTCAGAATGGGCTTCGGAGTTCTACATCATCATGCATTCCCTTGCAGCTGTTGTGGATCGGTCTCTATCCCGCAAAGATCAGCTTATCTGGCTGGCTGAACAGGCCCGGCAACGAATACCCGATTGGTCTTATATTGCTGATATGTATGATTTTGTCAAAGCAGCTTACGAGACTAATCCTGATAAGGATAACTGGGAACTTACCAGGGACCAGGTAGCACAGCGTTATCAACATACCGTAACTGCGGGATATACATACAGGTATCCATGGGATTCGGGGATAAACTTTGCTGCATCCATGGTCAGCCTCTTCTATGGTGAAGGTGACTATAAAAAGACCATACGTATTGGCTGTATGTGCGGCTGGGATTCAGACAATCCAACATCAACCTGGGGTGGTCTCCTGGGTTTGCTTTACGGTCATGAGGGACTTCAGTCCCACTTCAATAAAAGCGACTTCTCGGATGGCTACTATATTGAACGCTCGCGCTATAATATGCCCATACCGCTGGATAATTTCACCGATATGGCTGAAAGGGGACTTGGGATCATCGATGACATAGTGCTCGGGTCAATGGGTGGATCAATTGAAGGAGATAATTGGATCATACCTGAAATGGAATCGGGCATAATCACAGCAGCTGTTCCCGAAATTACTGTACCCTGGCTTACCATAGAGGATAGTGATCCACGCTGGATCTTTACGGGATTTGAATCACATGGCGATAATTGGAACGCCTCAGGTGCAACACTTGCATTTGGCTACGAAAACTGCAAGGCTGAAATAACATTCACCGGAACGGCAATTCAGTATTATGCTTACCGCGGCCCAAAAGGAGGCAAAGTAACTATAACGCTTGATGGGGTTCCCTATGGTGATTTCAATTTGGCTTCCCATCATACCCATGGGCAATACTATGTCAAAATATTTGAAAAGCTGGGATTAAGCTCCGGCTCTCATACACTCATCATTCAGGGTGATGAAGACGCTACTGAGAAAACTATTGATATGCTCTCCATAATCCAATGAGCCAATTCAGTAAAAATCCTTGATCATGACAAAACAATCTTTCTTTCTCCTGCTAAGCCTATCAATTCTATTCTTTGCCTGCAAGAATACGGATAGTTCAGATGCGTTAACCAATTCAAACCAGGTAATGCAAACCCTGGAACACGATGGTGTGACAAGAGAATATATAGTATACGTCCCGGATTCCTATGATCCTGGTTCGAAGGTCCCTCTTTTATTCAATTTTCATGGTTTTGGTGGAGATGCAAAAGAATTCATGCAATATGCTGATATGCGCGCAACATCCGAATCAGGAAATTTCATTCTGGTCTATCCCCAGGGCACCCTTATAAACGGATTTTCACACTGGAATGCAGCATTGAATTCTCCTGATAATAAGAGCAATGCGGATGATCTTGGTTTCATGGAGGCACTTATAAGCAAGCTTTCATCTGACTACATGATTGATCCGGAAAGGATATATGCCTGTGGTTATTCGAACGGTGGCATGTTTTCTTACGCCCTTGCATGTTATCATAGCGATCTGATAGCTGCAGTGGGTGCAGTTTCAGGAACAATGTTGGACCTTGATTGCACTCCTTCTCACCCAATGCCTGTCATCATACTTCATGGCACATCGGACGATGTATTACCTTACAATGGTAGCGACGATTACAATTCTGTGGAGGCAATACTCAATTTTTGGAATGATTTTAATAATACGGGTACAAGCCCGGTAGAGAACAGTGTTGATGATAATGGAACAACAATCGAACACTACCGCTACACACACAAGAATAATGAGGTTTCAGTGGAACATTACAAAATTATCGGGGGTGATCATCTGTGGTTTGACCTTAATTATCAGGGCTCAAATACGGGTGAATTAATCTGGAACTTTGTATCAGGATATACTATTAATGATGAATAGTGTAGTCACTTTTATAACTGTATTATGGGCTATTTAAAAACAATTGCAGGGATTTTGATTATTTCTCTGGCATTCACCACCAGGGGAAATGGCCAGGAGAGAGCCATAAGTGAAAAAGAGCTTCATGATAAAATTTCGGCTTTTTGGCTCGGACAGCTGGTCGGCAACTATTATGGTCTTCCCTTTGAAAACAAGTATGTGGACGAAGCTGTACCTTTTCTTGTTAACAGGGTGTATACATACAAAGACGATGAATCAATCCTTTTAAACCGGTACGACTGGCGCGGGTTCATTCCTATTTTCATAGATGCTGTTGAAGGGGCCATTGCAGATGATGATACAGATATCGAGTTTATTACTTTGCATGCCGTGGAAAAATACGGTCTCGACCTAAGCTATCCGGAGATCACCGAAATGTGGAAACAGCATATTAACCGAAGAATCTGGGTGGCTAATCATACAGCCCGATCGCTAATGAGCAAAGGATTAGTTGCCCCCGAAACAGGACGCAAGGAAAACAACAGGAACTGGTTTCAGATTGATCCTCAACTGGTCAACGAAATATGGAGTGCGTTCTATCCCGGAATGACAAAAAAGGCCGGGGAGAGGGCGCTGTGGGGAGCGAGGATTACCAACGACGACTGGGGTACACATCCAACCATAGCCTATGGTGTTATGATCAGTGCAGCCTTTTTCGAAAAGGATGTTGAAAAACTGGTGCAGATGGCCATCGATGCCATCCCCAACGAAGGTCCTTTTGCCGAGGGTATACGGGATGTAGTTAAATGGCACAAAGAGAATGACAATTGGCGGGATACACGAAAAATGATCCATGACAAGTATTACAGATACAAAAAAGGTTCGTATGAAGCGCCAGTAAGCGTGGTGTCCTCCCTGAATAACGGATTATGCGGTATTATGGCCATACTGTATGGCGAAGGTGATTTTATGAAAACGGTTGGTATAGCGGTAAGTGCAGGATATGATTGTGACAATCAGGCAGCCACATGCGCCGGACTTATTGGAGTGATCCAGGGAACGAAGTGTCTTCCCAGGGAAATGATCGAAGAGTTTAACAATCAATATGTCTGCTTTACCCGTGATGATGTGCAAATAGCTACTCCTCTGTCAGAAATTGAAGATCGGATAGCGGCAATAGCCAAAACAGCAATTCTTGAAAATGGTGGTCGGGTTGAAATTCGGAGAAATGACGCATCGCCTGTAAAAGATAAAACGATCCCCTTTACTTATGGAGGAGCTGACCACACTATGCAATTTATTGGCCATGAAAAAGCAAGCATTTCCGGCGGAAAATTCAACGAAGATATGTTTGTTGAGTATGTACAGGAAGGAGACCGGGTGCGTTGGGAAATTTGGGATGACGATGGCCATGTAGCCAATTTTGAAGGCTTTTTCGATGGTGAAAAATTAGTATCTGTTAAGGAGATCTTTGTTGACATTTTTGATGAAGATATCTACGGCGAAATAACCTACATTATAAACAGCGATTTTTAGCCTGCTGATTGCTTATGAGAACTAAAGTAATATTCCTTTCCTTATTCATGCTCTGGGCCTTTGGGAGGGGTGAATGTATTCCTGATTCCACCAGGTTTTTATTGCTGGATGGGCGAATTATCGAAAAAACTGAGAATGTAAAACTGGAAGTTGGAAAAGTAGAAAAACACCCTGCCAATCCGCTGTTTGGAGAAGAGAATGAATGGGAGATGCGCTATGACAACCTCTATGGAAATATGATTTTTGACAAAGAAGAGGAATTATAT
Source organism: uncultured Bacteroides sp. (assembly GCA_964458155.1). Lineage (GTDB taxonomy): Bacteria > Bacteroidota > Bacteroidia > Bacteroidales. The sequence continues at coordinate 72,257 of CAYWGP010000199.1, read as the reverse complement.
AAGTGCTGGTACAGTCCTTTTATTGTAGATTCCAGTGCAAAAGGAATGACGCTGGAACAACGAGATAAGCCATACGAAGAACACCCTGAAAGGGAAATGGGAATATGCTATGCCACTTCCTTAGATGGAATTAATTGGGAGAAACCTGAGCTGGGAATGGTTGAATACAATGGCAGCAAAAACAACAACATTGTCTGGCGCGGTCCTCATGGTGCAGGAGTAATGAAAGATTTGCACGAAACAGACCCTGCTAAGCGATACAAAGTTATTTTTCAGGGTATGGCTGTAGCCTTTTCTGCTGATGGTATTCATTGGGGTAAAAAGAAGAAGGTGAAGGGAGTAAGTGTAGCCGGAGATACACACAATAATGCAATATGGGCTCCAACATTAAATAAATATGTAGGGATAACGCGAACATGGGGACGTAAATTTGGACGGGAAGTTGCGCGCATTGAAAGCGATGATTTTATCAACTGGACAAAGGAAGAGGTGGTTTTACACGGAACAAGCAAGGACCTGCAAACTTACTCCATGCCCATATTCTATTATAAGGGGGTATATCTGGGTTTACTAACCATTTATCAGCAAAGTACCGATAGAGTCTGGACAGAATTAACATGGAGTCCTGATACCAGAAATTGGTATCGCATCGATGAGGGTACTCCGCTTATACCTAATTCCGAAAAGAAGCTGGACTATGACTATGGTTGCGTTTACGCATGTGCTTCTCCAGTTTTTCAGGATGACAGAATTATGCTCTATTATGGTGGCAGCGATTGGTTACATTTCGGTTGGAGAAATGGTTTTCTTTGCCTGGCAAGCCTGCGTCCGGATGGATTTGCCGGGTATGTGCAGAAAAACCTTAGCAAAGAAGGCCTTATCGTAACAAAGTTATTCAATTACAAAGGTGGGGCATTGAAACTAAGCGCTGATGTTGAGAAGGGCGGATCAGTTACTGTTAGCCTGTTGAATAGCGATGGAGAGCAAATTGCTGCTTCTGAATCTATTTTAAATTCGATAACTGATGAACATCTCAAGTTCGACAAAGAAATCAATGAAGAAAATATCAGCATTAAAATTAAGCTTACACAGGCGAAAGTATATTCATTTAGCATCGAATAATGAAAAAACAATCTTTATACCTCCTGCTTACACTATCATTTCTTTTCGTTAACTGCAAGAATGATAAACTGAAAGGCAGCAGTCTGGCAGAAACACCATTGAAATATTATGTTTCTTCAGTCAATGGCTCGGCGATTGGTGATGGAAGTGCGCAGGATCCATGGGATTCCCTCGATGATATTGATATGTACAACTTCTCACCGGGTGATACAGTATTTTTTGAACGGGGTTCAAGCTGGTCCGGATCTTTCGAGATTAATGCTTCCGGCACAGAAGAAAGTCCGATTGTCTTCACTGCATATGGCTCTGGCAATATGCCAGCCATAAGCAATCCAGATCCGGAGATAAACGATGGCAATGCAATTCGCATTTCAGCAAGTTACATCACAATTGAAAACCTCTATATAAATAATTGTGGCCTTAGCGGACCCCGCACAGTTGCAGGTATTGCCTCCTTCGACCGCGAAGACCATCATATAATAGTTCAGCACTGTGAATTCGAGGGATGTCGGGTTGCAGTAAGATTATATGCTCACGATGTACTAATAAGAAATAACCACATGCATGCCCCGGGTGGAGGAATCAATGAATGGTGGGGACCCATGGCCATTGTAGGGGCAGGATATAATGGCGAAATTTCATTCAATGTCATTGAGGGATTCCTGGCACCAAACAATTATGGTTTTGATGGGGGTGCAATCGAGCTTGACGATGAAGGAATTCATACCAATTGGAAGATACATCATAATATCAGTCTTGGAAACCAGGGATTTCTTGAATCATACGATGACTCTGAATGCGAGGATTGCACCTGGGGAGAGATAGAAATTTGTTATAATTACAGCGATGATTACCAGTGGTTTATTGACGGGCCAATTGGAGCAGATGCTATCATCGAAAACAACACCATTCTCAGGGTGCTTCCTGCCAATACGGATTTTAACTGGTGCATCAGTCTTCATCACCTCATTCCCCAGGCTTCTGTCCGTAATAATATTTTTGTGCTGGCAAATGGAGTTACAGCCTTTGAGTGGGAAAATCCCGGGTCTTCGACCAGTGATAATATTTACTTCTCGGTGGATAATAGCCTGTCCAATCCAAAAGGATATCCCCTGGGGGAGGGAGAGATTGTAGCCGATCCTCTTTTCGTAAATTATGAAGAGCGTGATTTACACTTACTCCAGGGAAGTCCTGCTATCGACATGGCTGAAGCATCCAGGTACTCATTTGACCTGGACCGAAATCCCGTACCGCAGGGTAATGCACCGGATGCAGGTGCTTTTGAAAGTAGTTTTATTGCAAGTATCAGGTCCAGCCATGATATTGAAACGTATTTTGTCTATCCGAATCCTTCATCTGGAATTGTGCACGTAGAAAGTAGAAAAAGCCCGAAACGGCCAAATCAATTAATTACTATTCTTGATCAAAGCGGGAAAGTGGTACATATGCAGAATATACAGAATGGGGCCTCAACCATTGATCTGACTCATCTTTCCAAAGGCATGTATTTTGTGAAGCCTGGATTAAGCGAGCATGCAATACCACACATCCTGCAATAGATGATGTATGGATCGCAGGAAGACAAATATTAAGGATATTGCAAAAAGCACAGGCCTTTCCATTACGACGGTTTCGAGGGTATTGAATGGTAAGGCAAAGCAATACCGGATCAGTGAAAAATCTCAGAAGAAAATATATGAGGCAGCCGAAGCACTGAATTATATACCCAACCAGATCGCCGTTAATCTTCAATCAGGCAGGACAAGGACCATTGCCTTGATCATTCCTTCCCTGATGAATCCCTATTTTTCCCGAATCGCCGGTTTGATAAATATGGAATTGCAGCAAATGGGCTATGCAACGCTGATCAGTGACTGTAATGAAAACCAGGAGATAGAAGAGCAAGAGCTTAAACAGATGAGTTCCAGGAATGTAGAAGGGATCATCATTTCACCCTGTGGCAATAGTCCGGATCAACTCAGGCTCATTCAGGATCTTAAGATACCGCTTGTCTGCCTGGATCGTTACATTGAAGGATTGGAGATCCCCTTTGTATCGACTGATAATTACCTGGGGGCCTACCAGGCAACGAAGCACTTCATCAAGAATGGTCACACTAACATTGCATGTATCCAGGGAATAGAATCCTCTATGCCGAATAAACTCAGGATCAAAGGATTTAAGGCAGCGCTAGAGGAGGAAGGAATTAGAATTAGTAGTATTTCCGGATATGATTTTTCAGTTAATAACGGATATACTGAAACCTTGTTATTATTGCAAAGCAAGCCTAAGCCAAGCGCCATTTTTGCTATGAGTAACACCATTGCCCTGGGGTGTATGAAAGCGCTTAAAGAAAATAATTTTCGAATACCAGAAGATATATCCCTGATAGCTTTTGATGACCATCCCTATCTTGATTACCTTTCAACACCACTCACCTGTGTAAAGCAACCTGTATATGATATTTGTAATATAGCAGTCAGACTAATTTTCAGCCTGATCAATAATGAGGAGATAAAATCCAGGCAGGTATTCCTGCAACCTACCTTGAAATTCAGAGATTCAGTAAAACAATTAAACTGAAGCATCTTTTTTGCTTGAAATATCCTTTTGCAGCTGTTCCAGTGATTTTCCTTTTGTTTCGGGGAAATATTTCCAGACCACCAAAGCCTGTACGATCATCATGACCGAAAAGAAGGCAAAAGAATGACCACTTCCTGAACTTCCGCTTTCTACAATTATTGGAAATAAAAAGGTAATTACTGCCGCGAAAAACCAGTGTGTAAAACTGCCCAGTCCCTGCCCTTTTCCACGAACAGTGGTGGGGAAGACCTCAGCAATTAATACCCAGATAACCGCTCCTGTTGAAAAGGCAAAGAACATGATATAGATCAAGAGAAAAACTAAAACTCCATATCCCGAGAAATCCTGTAAGTAAAATAACCTGGATATAAATCCTAAACATACGGACATTCCGACTGAACCGACAATCAAGAGCTTTTTTCGGCCCACCTTATCAATGATTAGCAGGCCAAGCATAGTGAAAATTCCATTAGTAATACCAATCAATACGGGCTGAAACATCGAATCGGCAAAAGAAAGTCCAGTTAATTCGAAAATCCTCGGGGCATAGTAAAGTATTGCGTTGATTCCGGAAAACTGGTTAAACATGGCAACCAGAAATGCAATTGAAATTGGCTTCATATAATTCCGGGAAAGTAAATTCTGACTACTGGTTTTTCCAATGATCAATCCATCTTTTATCTCTTCTATCTCCGCTTCAATATCATTTTCTTCGATTAAAGATAATACACTTCTTGCCTCCTCAATCTGGTTGATCTTAACCAGATAGCGGGGACTCCGGGGAACCAAAAAAAGCAAAAAGAAAAACAAGAGCGCTGGCAATCCTTCCACACCAAGCATAATACGCCAGGGTTCAGTTCCTGTTTCCCTCAATAAATAGTTTGAGATATAGGCCATTAAAATTCCAAAGATTACATTGAATTGAAACAGGCCGGTCATACGGCCTCTCACCCTGGCCGGGGAGATCTCCGAAATATACATGGGTCCGGCAACTGAGGAAGCCCCTACAGCCAGTCCTCCCAGTAAACGAAATATGATAAATAAGGAATGGCTTGATGTTGTGGCACTTCCAAACGCTGAAACAGCATACAGAATTGCAACAACGAATAGCACTAACCTTCTTCCATACCTATCAGCAGGTTTTCCGGCTGTCAGGGCACCTAATACTGTGCCTATCAATGCCGAGGAAATTGTAATTCCCTGCCAGAAGGAGTTTAACTGAAACAATTGCTGTATAGATTTTTCAACGCCGGAAATAACAGCAGTGTCGAAACCAAAAAGGAAACCTCCCAATGCTACTATTAAGGACCATCCCAAAACCCGAGTTTCTTTTTTCATACCTGAATTGACCTTAAGGGCTTCCTGTGGAATATCGAAACAAAAAACCCAGATTGCATTTTCAAATGCAATCTGGGTTTCAAATTTTAATGTGTTTCAGAACTGATCTTGTCTATTTCACCACCAATTTTTGAGCTCTGCCATCAGCATTGACAATGTAATATCCTTTCGCAAGTTCGCTGATATCAATGGATGATCCCTTCTGATAATCCTGCATAGAAAATACCTCCTGTCCGGAAATATTTAAAATCGATACAGATTCAGCATCAACACCAATCGAAAATTCTGAAGAAGCCGGATTGGGGTAAATACTTAAATTGTTTTTGATTTCCTTCATTTCTATACCTGAAACACCTACAGCTCCAATTACGATATCATCAAGGTAGAATGTACCACCGGCTGCAGTAAAACCCATTATCCAGATCTCTGCAACATTTGACAAATCTACTTCTGCAAATTCTGCAGCAGTCAAATCGAGGGTATATTCCATTAATTGATCTAATCCCAAAATAAAATCTTCTGGGAATAGCTCTCCTCCAGCGCCTGTAGTACCGTCTTCAACCCAAATCCCAAATTCAGCATCTGCAGGGAACTGGTACTTAAATGTAATATCTGTATACCCCGTAAGATCCATTTCAAGTTCCCATAAACCTATAGCAGTTTCCCCTGAAGTATCCAGATCCCATTTTAGCTTCCCATCTTCAGTGTAGGCTAGAACTATTGAATCTTCCCCAAAGGCCCATTCACCCCATTCAGCTCCAATGCTATCATAGGCTACATCGTCGTAAACGGTACCATCAGCATAATTGAAATCTTCCGAAAATCCATTTCCGGATTCGGTCATTTGTGCATTTATGGCAACAACACAAAAAATTGCAATACTTAGCGTAAAAAGTTTCTTCATATCATATTGTTTTGGTTAGTACTCTAATTCTATAGCATCTAACCAAATATATGAAATATAGGTATACAAAAGGTTAGAATACAAATCATAATGGTTCTTTAATAATGCAAGCTGGTGAAGTTCCAGTACACCAAACCGTAGGCTTCGCCCAAAACCACTGACTCATATCCTAACTATTTTGGAGTATATTAAGACTTCCCTTAATGTAATTTGGCTTAATATTGTTATACATATTCCTTTAACTAAATAGTTCATAGCTATGAAAAAGCTTTTCCTGTCGATACTGGGCATTAGTATCTTCCTGGGGTCCTATGCCCAGAGAACAGTTAGTGGGACAGTTCTTGATGAGAATAATCTGCCTCTTACCGGTGTGAGTGTAATAGTCAAGGGTACAACGAATGGAACTATAACAGATAGTGAGGGATCCTATACAATCACACCTTCCAGTCCGGAAAATGACATTTTGGTATTCCGCTATGTCGGATATCAGACAAATGAATTGGAAATACAGGATCGCACGCTTATAAATATATCTCTTAAACGGGATCTGGTCCAAATTGATCAACTTGTTGTTGTTGGCTATGGGACCCAGAAAAAGGGGGAAATTACAGGTGCAGTAGCTACAGTAGATGTGGAACAACTTAATAATAGTAGTGCTATAACACTAACGGGTAAACTTCAGGGTCTTGTTGCAGGGGTAAGTGTGAATACGACGGGACAACCTGGTAGTATAGGGGATATTAAAATCAGGGGTACCTCGTTCTTCGGCGGCAATAATCCTTTATATGTAATAGATGGCATTTTAGCGGGTGACAGCCCCGTTCTAAATTCCAATGATATTGAATCTGTACAGATTCTGAAGGATGCTTCAGCTTCGGCCATCTATGGAAACCGGGCTGCAAATGGAGTAATCATCATTACTACAAAAAAAGGGGTTAATGGGAAACCCAAAATAAATCTTGCTGTAAAAACAGCTCTGCAGGAGATCACTGCTCGGATCCCTCTTACAGACAATTATGGTTGGGCCAGGATTATTAATGCTGCACATGATGCTATTGGAGCGCCACGGCAATCATTGGCCGATGTGGATTTTAATCCGGATTTGAATACCGACTGGCAGGAAGAAGTCTACAGCGAAAATGCCTTCATGAGTGATGTGAACCTGAGCATATCAGGTGGGGGAGATTCACACAATGTATTCTTCTCCCTTAATTATTTATACCAGGACGGAACCATCGAAGGTCCGGATTTCAACAGGATTTCTACCCGTGTGAATTCGGAGTTTGCCATTGGAAAAAAATTTACTGTCGGTCAGCACCTTACCCTTGGGTACGCAAAAACAAAGGGCCTGGCCGGAAGCGAAAGTGTTGAGGAATATTCCGGAGATATCATTGGCCCTTTTTCGGCGGCCTATGAAATGCTGCCTGTTATTCCTGTTTATGATTCATCACAGCCCAGCGGTTATGGAATCGGGGAATTCAATAAAGCACAGACCTGGAGTGAGAATCCAATTGGGGTCATGAATCTATACACCAATTTTACGGAAATCGTGAATATTCTTGGAGACATCTACCTTAATTTTGAAATCCTGGAAGGGTTTGATTACAGGCTTAGTGTTGGCTTGGGAGCCTCTTTTAATAATTTTAAAAGATACAATGAGGCGGGGAGACTCAGAATGTCCACAGATCATTTTTCAGGATTGGCCCAGCAGGAAGCAAAGGAATACGGATTGTTCCTTGAAAACAGGCTGAGCTATTCCAAAACCATTGGAAAACACTCTTTCTCACTGATGGCGACCTATACTTCACAATCTGACCGGGGTGATAATATTGCAGCTGTAAGCGTGGGAGGATATGATGATGAAGTGAATTTCTGGCAGCTCAGCAACAGCACTGGAAAAGTTTCAGTTGGTGGGACAGAGTACGAGTCGGCCATAATCTCCATTTTGGGAAGGATGACATACAACTATGATAATAAATACTTTTTAACAGCGATCGTACGCAGCGACGGTTCTTCAAAATTCTCCTCGGAAAATCGCTGGGGTACCTTCCCCTCTGTTTCGGGTGGATGGGATATTTCAAAAGAAAATTTCTTTGATTTAGGTTTTATAAGACAACTCAAATTAAGACTTGGTTATGGAGAAGTTGGAAATGCCAGCATTGGTGATTATCAATACTCGACGATCATGGACAGGAGGGCCACTGGCTCGGATTATTGGGATGCAGGTGTTAATTATAACCTGGGGCCAACCAGTGAAAGTGTGATCGGAGCAACCAGGTCAGAACAGATAAACAGTAGGAATATTTCATGGGAAGAATTGACGGAAACGAATATAGGGCTTGATATTGAGGCCCTTAACGGGAAGCTTGCCTTTAATGGTGATTATTATTTTGGTACCATGAATGATTTGCTGGCAGAAATGCCGATACCCAGTACCATTGGCACAAGATGGCCGGCATTTGCTACAATTAATGCAGTCTCGATGACAAGACAGGGTTGGGAAGCAGCAGTGTCTTATCGCAAATTAAGTGGAGATTTCCGCTACTCCATCACTGCGAACCTCTCGCATACCGGCAATGAAATTACGGATTTGGGCTTTGGATTAACGGATATATCTACAGACGGAAGAACTATCGCAAGAATTGGAAATCAATTAGGAAAATTCTATTTATTGGAATACCTGGGTATTTATACACAGGAAGAAATAGATGCGCTTCCACCGGATTTTGAAGTTGCAGGTGATCCTCCAGAAGTTGGTGACGCAAAATACAGGGACACTAACGGCCGCGATGCAGAAGGAAATCTTACAGGGGAACCAGATGGGAAGATCAGCCTGGATGATGACCGCATCATTACAGGGAACCCTATACCTATGCTGGAGTATAGCTTGAACATATATCTGGCTTATAAAATCTTTGACCTGACAGTTTTTATCCAGGGAGTTTCCGGGAGGGATGTATATAACACCTATTATGCTGAGATGACCAGCGGTGAGTGGGGACACTTCTCCAATTATCCTGCCTATTTTGATCCGTATATTGACGGAGCCGGTTCTGATCCCAGGCCCATTTGGGATAATGGACATGGAAATAATCTTCCAAGCACACGATTCCTGGATAACGGTGCATATGTGCGCCTGAGAAATGTTCAACTCGGCATAACCTTGCCTGAGAATCGTGTTGGCAACTTCAGATTATACCTGAGCGGTCATAATCTTCTTACGCTCACCAAATACAAGGGACTTGATCCTGAATTTACCGGGACGGATGTTTTTACTCCGGGAATTGATCCAAGAGGCTACCCTGCTGTGCGAACATTAAATTTTGGTATAAATCTGACCTTTTAGCCCCGGCAACTAAATTAAAAAATGAAGATCATGAAAACATACACTATCACATTTTTCAGCATCCTGCTTTTACTTTTTGCCGCAGCATGCACAGAACTGGACCTGGAAAATCCAAATGCTATGAGTGAGGAATCATTCTGGAAAACAGAAACGGATCTGTTCCAGGGTGTAATAGCTGCCTATGATGCCATGCAACTGGATGGCCTGTTTGCCGGGAATGTTCAGGTTGTTTTAACCGGTTTATCTGATGAAGGGACAGGCGAGGGAACCAATGAATATTATTCTCCGTCTCGTTTTAAAGTAATTGATTCAAATTTATATATGAACAAGGTCCTGTGGGATCATTTTTATGCAATGATAAGCAGGGCGTACCAGGTGATCGACAGAGCACCGGATGTGGATGGGCCCAATGTGGCAGCCATTCAAGGGGAGGCTCAATACCTTGTTGCTCTCGCTTATTATTACCTGGTACATATTTTTGGAGAGAACATTGCCTATGTGGACAGGATCCAACAACCGGATGATCGTCCTGCTAGGGCTGAGAGTGGAGAGATTTATGGGTTGATCGAAGAATTATTAATGGAAGCAATTCCTAGTCTTCCACTGGCCAGTGAATATACTGTAGCTGATTATGGCAGGGTAACAAAAGGAACGGCCCAGGCACTTCTGGGTAAAGTATGCATGCAGCAGCATAAATTTTTGGATGCAGAACCTTATTTTGAAGATGTTTATACCAGTAATGAGTATTCATTGCAAGCTAATTTCGCCGATAATTTTTATGACCGAAATGTAGTGAATCCGGAAGCTCTGTTCGCGGCAAACTTTCTGCACGATGGTCCCGCAAGTGAAACAAACAGAAATTTCATGCATTTGGCGTTCAGTCCCGATGGCGAGCTGGGAACCTTTGGTGATGTTCAGTCAACACCTTACATATATGAAAGGTTCTTGATTGAAAATGACAAAGACGGATTACCTGATCCAAGATTGGATGAGACCATATTTCATCCAAACTCACCAAAACTCTTTGTAGGGCAACCCTATTCATGGTGGGAAAACGAGTTCGTAAATCCTGAAATCAATACATCGTTCTATAAATACACAGAACAGAATGTTATTGAGAATGGCGAAACAGATGAATTTGACGGAGGAACAGATTTCATTATCATCCGCTATGCGGATGTATTATTGTCCTATGCGGAGACTTTAAATGAGAACGGAAAGACTTCAGAGGCATATCAGTATGTGGATATGGTGAGGGAAAGATCGAATATGGAGAAACTCTCAGTTACACAGCCAGGCCTGGATAAGGATGCCTTCCGCGAGCAAATTATGCATGAACGAATAATGGAATTGTCCGGGGAAGTAGTCAGATTTTTTGACCAGAAACGCTGGGGCCTCTACCAGGCCAGTGACTCAATCCGCGATCAGAACTTCGCCACATTTAAAAATGGAAGGAGCGAATTCCAGCCCATTCCGCAGGCAGAACTTGATTTGAACGACAATCTGATACAAAATCCCGGATATTAAAGGATCAGGTATATTTAAATAAGAACAAGATGAGACATCAAATAATTTTAGTGCTGGGAATTGCTATTTGTTTTCTTCAATCCGCGAATGGACAAGTAGATGAGAAACCTCTTCTATGGATAAGTTTTGATGACATAGAGATCAAGAGGAATGAGGTAAAAATGGAGCGGGGGGAAACATTCCTTCCCAAAGAAAAGATGGCCTATGTTACTGATGAAGTAAATGGATTGAAGAGTGAGATACTGGGTAAATACTATGAAAGTGTAGCAGGTGTTTCCAATAATGCTGTTCTATTGGACGGATACACATCCTTTATAGAAATAGATGGTGAAAAAGCACCGCATGTATTAAATGATTTTAGTCTTGAAGCCTGGATCGCCCTGGGAGCCTATCCAACTCATTTGTGCCCGATAATTGACAACAAACACGATATTGATATCGGCTACCACAATGGATACTCCTTTAATATTGATGCGCTTGGACAGCTGAACTTCAGGTTGGCAACAAGGGGACAAACGGAAGAACTTGTTGTCCCTCAAACTTTGCCTCTAAATAAATGGACCCATGTGGCTGCCGTTTATTCTGAAAAAGAAGGGATGCTCATATACCTGGATGGCAAGTTAGTCGGAACAAAAGAGATTCAGGGAAAATTTGTTCCTGCCCTTGGGATCGATATTGATGAATCTGTATCGAATCTGTCGGTGCTGATTGGCAGAAGCAGGGAAAAAGCTAAGCCTTTCGGTACCCTGCGGCCCTATGGGACACAGGATCACCACTCCTTCTTTGATGGAATAATAGATGAAGTGAAAATTTACGATACTTCTTTATCTTCAAAGTACTTTTCCTCTATTGTCAGCGGGAATATTGCAGATCTTGCTCCGCAATTACCAGACCGCACATTGCCCAGCGGTCCGGATGGACCAGGCAGGTTTGGTGCGGTCAATACTACCCTCGACTATTACCCCGCCTGGGATGCCCCCTGGCATGTAGGTGACAATGCAGACGTTGTAGTTCAATTCGATGAATCGCCCTGCAAATTCGTTTTCTGGAGAGGGACCAACTACATCCCGAATTTTGTGACAGAGAATGGGATATGGTTCAATAATGCTTTTGATGAAGGATGGAATGAACATGGAAGCTGCGAGCCAATGTCAGATAAGCGAAACACCTACTCTTATGTAAAAATCATTGAAAGCAATGATGCCAGGGTGGTTGTTCTCTGGCGTTATGGCCTGGTAGACAACTGGAATAATTTTGCTTTTACAGATCCACTTACAGGCTGGGGCGATTGGGTTGAAGAGACCTATTACATGTATCCGGACATGACAGGGATCAGAAAGGATGTATTGTATTCCAATGCACCAAGGGCAGCACACGAGTGGCAGGAGAGTATCATGGTCCTGAGCCCGGGACAAACCCCAGAAGATATTCTGGAATATGGTGCACTGACACTTATGAATATGAAAGGCGATGGGCATACCTATTCATGGGAACATGACATCCCTCCCTTTCTTCCCCAGGAGCCGGAAGGTCACAATATTAAAGTCATAAATACCAAATCGAGGTACTATCCATTTTCCATAGTAAGACCCATGGATAATCCCTATTCAGACATCTATGCAGGTGAAATTCGAAGGAATGTTTCCGTTTTCCCCTGGTGGAACCATTGGCCGGTATCTGTTAAGCCCACGGATGGAAGATCTGCCATGTTTGCAGATCGCCCCGCACATTCATCACTCAGTCACTGGCACTGGGAAGCCATGGAAATGACAGATAACTCGGTCACAAAAATTATGCTCGTGGGACTAACAGACCGTGACAAGGCCGATCTTGTTACACTGGCAAGGAACTGGATCAGTCCTCCGGCTATTTCACATGATAGTCCGCTAATTAAAGCTGCAGTCTATGATCAGAGTGAAAAATCCTATATCATCGATCTGGCAAAATCGGGAAAACTGCAATTTGAGCTTGAGGCCTCCCAGGATGCTCCCCTTCATAATCCTGCTTTTGTGATCAACAATTGGGGAGTGTCCGATATCACTCTGACGGTCAACGGAAAGAGAATGAAAAGGGGAAAAGACTTCAGGTACGGATTTCGTTCCGGCCTTGAAAGCACTGACCTGGTCATTTGGATCAGGACAGATTCTGAAGAAGTGAATGAATTTATTATTGATAAGCAATAAGACGCATCCATCCCCCTACAGCAAAAATCCTGGACATGAAAAAAATTTTCCTTCTAACGCTGATCTTATCTCTGCTTAACGCTTGTGACAGCTCAACAGCCGAGCAAACCAGGCTCCGGCTTAACTTTAATTCGGAATGGAAGTTTTCACATGGTGATATGGAAAATGCGCCTTACGTCAACTTCGATGATTCTGAGTGGAGAGTGCTTGATCTGCCCCATGACTGGGCCATCGAAGGGCCATTCACTGAAGAGGTGAATTACAAAGGAGGATATTTGCCTTACCCGGGAGTTGCATGGTACCGTAAATCGTTCAAAGTGCGTCCGGGTACTGAGAACCTGGTGCTTGAATGCGACGGCATCATGAGGAATTCTAAGATATGGCTTAACGGCGAATATGTGGGGGGCTGGCCCTACGGGTACACCTCATTTTATATTGACCTGACGGACAAAATAGAAAGGGACAGGGAAAATATTATTGCCATTCGTGTAGAAAACCAGGATTATTCATCCAGGTGGTATCCGGGATCTGGCATCTACAGGAATGTCTGGCTTAGCTATACAAATCCCATCCATGTTGCTCACTGGGGAAGCTACATCACCACACCGCATATTAGCGAGGATCATGCAGAAATAGAAGTGAAAACATGGATTAATAATTCAGCATCCTATTCAGCCGGTGTGGAGCTGTCGACGGTAATTTTAGATTCCAATGGAGATGTATTGACAAAAAAAACAAAGGACAACATAACGCTTGATGCAGAAGAAGAAACAGAAATAGTTCAGCAGCTGGAGATCACGGACCCAGAACTATGGTCTGTTGATTCCCCCTATTTATACAAGGCCGTTTCCTCAGTACTTCATGAAGGAAAGGTAGTGGATGAATATGAAACAACATTTGGGGTGCGCTACTTCCACTTCGATTCTGACAAGGGCTTTTTCCTGAACGGGAAACATTTGAAATTGAAAGGGGTGAATCTGCACCATGACCTGGGACCTCTGGGTGCCGCAGTGAACAAAAGAGCCACAGAACGTCAGTTAGAGATCATGAAGGAGATGGGAGTAAATGCTATACGCACGGCCCATAACCCGCCATCGCCAGAGCAGCTTGAATTGTGTGATGAGCTTGGTATCCTTGTTATAGACGAAACCTTTGATGAATGGTCCGTTTCAAAGTACGGGGTCCCAAACGCTTATAATATCTGGTTTGAAGAATGGGCGGAAAAAGATACAAGAGCATTGATTCGGCGGGATAGGAACCATCCATCCATAATTATGTGGAGTATCGGGAATGAGATTCCTGATCTGGATACTGAGGAAGGCAAAAAACATGCAAAGCTGTTATCAGATATTTGCAGGGAGATGGATCCGACCCGACCTGTAAACGCAGGAGTTCATTTAACCACAAAATTTGATTCAGAGTTAGAGAAGTGTTTTGATGTATTTGGCATGAATTACTGGCAGGACCGCTACGATAAAATGCACGCAGAATTTCCGAATCTGCCCCTGTTATCTACCGAATCCAGTGCCACACTCAGTACCAGGGGAGAATATCATTTCCCGGTAAAAGAAGTGTATAGCGGATATTTGCACGAATCAAAGCAGATCACATCTTACGACATAGTAAATACCGGATTTGGAGCCTTACCGGATGTGGAGTTTGAACTTCAGAAAGCACCGTGGATGGCAGGAGAGTTTGTATGGTCGGGATTTGACTATCACGGTGAACCCGATCCTTATGAAGAAGGGTACTTTCCAGCACACAGCTCCTATTTTGGAATTGTAGATATGTGCGGATTTAAAAAGGATCGCTTTTACCTCTACCAGAGTCAGTGGACGGATGATCCGATGATACACCTTCTGCCAAGCTGGAATTGGGAAGGCCGGGAAGGAGAGCCTACTCCTGTTTATATCTACTCAAATTGTAGCGAAGTTGAACTCTTTGTCAATGGGGTGTCAAAGGGCCGGAAACAAAAACAGGAAGGGGCCTACCGGTACATCTATGATGATGTAGTATACCAGCCCGGCAGTATCAGGGCTGTGGGATTCAACAGGGATGGCGAGGTCCTCTCTGAAAAGGAGATAAAGACAGCCGGACCGGCAGCAAAAATCGGCCTGGAAGCGGACAGGACCAGCATTCATGCCGATGGACAGGACCTGGCATTTATCACGGTGAAGATTATGGATGCGGATGGAAATATTTGCCCCAATGCAAATAACCTGGTTGAATTTTCCATTGAAGGTGAGGGTATCCTTAAATGTGTGGGCAATGGAGACCCTACCTGTATTGAAAGTTACCAGGCCAGTGAACGATCAGCATTCCATGGCCTTTGCCTTCTGCTTGTAAGTTCCACTCAAAATCCAGGAAAGATTCTGGTCAGGGCGAGTTCAGATGGGATTGAAGATAGTATCATCGAGATTAACACGGAAGAATTAGCAAATCTATAAAATGGTCTGAAATGAAAAACAGGGGTGAAATATCATTAGTTGGCCTGGTAATGATCACATTGCTTTCAATGGCTCTTAGCAGTTGTACAAACCAGGATAGCGTGCAGGAGGGAGATTTTGGAGCTTACCATACCCGCCTGCTAAGCGGTGCAGACTGGGAGCAGTTTGATCGAACTGGCGATTTCGCAGATATTGTGGTAGACCTGGGATCAGGCACGGGAAAATTCATTTTTTGGAGAGGGGCAAGCTACCTTCCGTACTGGGAAAATGCTTCTGGGAAGAAGTTCTTCGTGGAGGAGATTATTCCCCGCAGGGGAGATGGGAGCGATATGATGCCGGACAGGGTAAATACCTATTCACATGTATCCCTTATTGAAAGTTCCGAGACAGAGGCTACTATCCACTGGAGGTACCTTCCTGATTTTGAAGGGACAAATCCGCATACCGGGGCTGCGGCAAACCAGTTTGTTGATGAATATTTTACATTGACCAGTGAGGGGATGGTCACGCGCGTCATTAAAACCGGTACTGAAAAGATTGATGATTGGAATGATCCGGGTAACAGGATTACCCAGATATTTATGCTGTCACAAAGAGGGATCGTAGAAACGGAAAGAACAGAGGCAACGAGCAATGCTGAGGCAGAAATTACTGAAGGAAATCCCATAATAAAAGAGTCTATCCGTGAGCCCCTGGCATGGTTTAAATTTGATGAAGCCGGTGGAGATCTTACGAAAGAATCCAGAACTAATGCTGAATCCATCGTCCCTGGAGATAAGACCATCTGGAAAAAGGGAGTTTCAGGAACTTCCTTACAATTTGACGGATACAAAACCGCCGTTCAGATACCTTCGGATGAAGCCGTGAAACCTTCAGCTGAGATCACTCTCGAGGGATGGGTGGCCATCGGCGCCTATCCCTGGAGCTGGTGCCCCATCGTGCAGCAGGCAGATGATGTACCTGAGGAGGTTCGCCTGTTCAGAGGTGAGTATGATATTACCGACCTTGCCAAGCGGGAAGGAGATCTTTCCATTGGACTTGTTGGGGGCGATCCGGAAAACCAGGAAGGAGATGTGGATGTTGAGCAGGAAATTGACTTCGATGAAATTGAATTTGTTGTGAAGTACCTGAAGGAGGATGATACCGGGTATTTCCTTGGGATAAACGGTCATGGTCATCCGGGTTTTAAATTGAGAGTCGGAGGGGTGTGGGAGGAACTTACATCGGATGTCTTCCTGGAGAGAAAGACCTGGTACCACATTTCGGCAACCTACAGCCAGACATCCGGGAAGATGATGCTCTATGTGGATGGCAGGCTTACAGATGAAAAACAGGTTGCAAAGGCGGAAATTGAATTATCCTCAAAAGATATTCAGATTGGAAAAGGAAAAGAGCGCAGGCCCACAGATCCTGTTAGAGAAAATACCTTTCCGGGGGCTTATTCCCTGGATGGCCTCATCGATGAAGTGAAAATTTACGATGTGGCCCTGTCACAGGATGAAATCCAGTCTGCTTTTGCCTTATATGCACCTGATGCCACAGCCGATCTTGATAAACGGGTACTTCCCCTGGGAGAAAACAGGAAATCCTTTGGCGGATATTATACCAATCTCAAATTCTATGATAGCTGGGATAATATGTGGAGATTCGGGGATCATGCGGATGTTATTGTCGAATTTGACGATAATCCCTCCAGGTTCGTTTTCTGGCGAGGAGTAAGCTATATTCCGATGATGGTCAATGAGAACAACTTCTGGTACAGCAATGAGTTTAACGAGACCTGGAGCACCTCGGGAGGCGAAGGATGCCAGGAACCGATGTCAGATAAGCAATGCCTGTACAACCACGTAAGAATCATAGAAAACACTGCTGCAAGGGTGGTGGTTCATTACAGGTTCCCCCTGGTCGATGTAAAGAAAATCAAGGCAAACTACGTGGAGGAAACAGGCTGGTATGATGTGGCCGACTGGTACTATTATATCTACCCGGATGGAGTAGCCGCCAAGGTGGAACATTTATGGACGAGCGGTGAAAGGATCCATGAGTGGCAGGAATCCATGGCCATATTCGGACCCGACCAGCATCCGCATGATCTCATTGAACGGGAGGAAACCTTTACCATTGTCCGCATAGACGGAGCATATGATAGCTATGACTGGAATCCCTTACCCCCTGACGGAATTGAAGGTCCTGAAGGATCCAATATTCATCATATTAACTATAAAGGCGAATATGACCCGGTAACCATCGTGGAGGAGATCCAATGGTCAAATGTTTATGGAGGGGAGATAACCGAATATGCTATTTTCCCTACGTGGAACCACTGGCCGGTATCTCAGATGCCTTCAGATGGACGCTATGCCAGCTATCCTGACAGAACCTGTCACAGCTCCCTGTCCCATATCTATCCCCCTGATTACGATGCTCAGTTTGGGAACAGGCCTTACCAGTCAAAAATCTTACTGGAAGGGATGCTCAGGCAGGCTCCCCTGGAGCTGATCCCCCTGGCACTTTCGTGGTTAGAGCCTCCGCTTCTAAGTGCAGTAAGAGGATGCACCGGGAAATACGATAAAGCGCAACGTGCCTATGTTTTTGAAAAAGAAGCGGATGAGATATCCATGACTGTACTTGGGAATGAGGACAGCCCTGTAGAAAACATCTGCATGATCTTCAAACAATGGAACTCAAAACAAAGGGCACGGGTTAGCATTGATGGAAAGCAGGTTGATTGCAAACAGGGCATCGTTAGAGATACGGATGGTTCTTATAAACTGCTTATCTGGATCGACAGACAAGCGACAGAAGCACTGGATATTGAAATAAAGGCTTGAGCAGATCACTCCTGCTTACTCGCTGATAAATCTCAGCTCATGCCAGTAGGCAGTTGATTTTTCATTTTATATGCATCACAAATGCTGAAGTTTCAACTTATCATTTTCATTCTACTAATCTCAATTAAAATATCTTTTGCACAGATTTTTTTAAATGAAATTATGTCTTTGAATTTCAGCACTGTTGCTGATGAAGACAGGGATTTCGTTGATTGGATTGAATTGGTCAATGTGGGTACTGAGACTGTGGACTTAGCAGGATTCAGTTTGTCTGATGATGTTAACGAACTAAATAAATGGATATTCCCTCAGGTTTCAATAGAATCAGGGCAATTTTTGTTAATATTTGCTTCTGGAAAAAATAGATTTGATCCTGGTAATTTACACACCAATTTTAAGATAAAATCAGAAGGCGAATCCATATTCCTTTCAAATCCAGCAGGCCTTGTTATTGACAGTATTTCAGCAATTCAACTATATGGCGATATTTCATATGGTCGTGATTTTAATGATTTTCAAAATTTCACTTTATTTGATGCACCAACACCTGGTGAAGCAAATGGCAATAATGGCATTACAGGAATAATTGGCGAAAAACCAATTTTCTCTTTAACAGGAGGTTATATAAGTGGAAGTGGAACATCTGTTTCATTGAGTTCGGAATCTGGATCAAGTATAAGATATACCACTGATGGATCCTTGCCTGAGGCATCCTCATCTATATTCAGTTCGCCAATAAGTGTTTCATCAAGTATTGTAATAAAGGCACGGATTTTCGAGGAAGGAAAACTTCCGGGCCCCATTGTCACAAAAAGTTATATTATGGCATCTGATGTGGATGATCTGAATCTACCCATGATTTCTATTTCAGCCGACCCTGAGGAGCTTTTTGGCGAAAACGGATTATTTAACCTCAATCCCGGAATCCTTGAGAAACAAGTTTATTTTGAGTTTTACGATTCCGAAAATTCTTTGGGTCTGGAATCAAATGCAGGCATGAAAATATTTGGTAACGAATCAGGTACAGGGTATGACTATCAACAATCCCTGGCTTTGTTCGCCAGAAGAAAATATGGAAACGGAAAATTCGAATTTCGATTATTCAAAGAAAAGGATATTGACAGTTTCGAATCGTTCATCATGCGAAATGATAATGGGGATTACAATATTTTCGATGCCACTGGCAATGGATTGGTTCAGGATATTTTAGCAGTACAGGCTTTTCAGCCGGTTATAGTATTCATTAACGGAGAATACTGGGGAATACTAAACATGATGGAAAAAATCAATGAGCATTATGTTGCTGATAATTTTAATATTGATGCGGACAGCATTGATGTTCTCAATGGTTTTGAAACCGATGAACCCTTTTATCACCCAGGTTGGCCTATTGCCGGTGATATTGACAAATATGCTGAGTTGACGCATTTTCTGCAAGATCATGATTTAAGCCTTGAAGCGAATTACCAAACTGCCAAAACAATGATAGATATCGCCTACTTTGCTACCTATCAGAATGCTGAAATATTTATGGCAAATGTTGATTGGCCGGGGAATAACATGAAGTTTTGGCGGGAAAAAGGAGAAAAAGGAAAATGGCGATGGATTGTTTTTGATATTGATGCAGGCCTAGCCGCCTGGGAAGATGATGGATTTGATGCCACATATAACACCCTGGAAATTGCAACAGAACCAGATGGATCAGAAACCTGGCCAAACCCTCCCTGGTCTACTTTTATATTAAGGAGTTTGTTAGAGAATAAGGAATTTGAAAACCTGTTTATAGCAAGCCTTTGTGATTTAATGGCTACCAATTTTAAGCCTGAAAATTCTAAGCCATGGGTTGATGCAAGGGCTGATTTAATTATTAATGAGATTGGAAATCATGAAAATCGTTGGGATGCCAGTGGCAGCTGGTATATAGAAGAAAACAGGAATACTGCTAAAAGCTTCCTGGAAAACAGAGCTGAACATATAATTGAACATTACAAACATTTTTTTAACCTGAGTGGGAACATGAAGGAACTAATAGTCTCTGTGCCCAATAAGGGAGGTAGTGTTAAAATAAACAACCAAATCATTAAAGACTATCCTTTTAGCGGCAAATATTTCGAGGAACTAGAGCTTACTTTGTCGGCTATTCCCGATTTAGGCTTTGAATTTTTGAGATGGGAAGGCATCGAATCATCCGATATTTCAATTGCATGTAGCATGAACGAAAATAAAACGCTAACTGCAATCTTTGGACCTTTGCAGGATTTCGAAAGAGTTGTTATAAATGAAATCTGCTATACAGACTCAGAAACAAATGATTGGATTGAGCTCTATAACCCTAAAGAAATTAATATCGACTTATCAAACTGGCAGCTTACTGATGATGGAAATGAGCCGTTTATCTTCCCTTCGGGAATTGAATTGAATTCACATGAATATCTTGTGGTTTGTGCAGATATTGAAGACTTCAGAGGAAAATATAATACAACATCTGCAATCGGTGATTTTAGCTTTGGATTAAGTAAAAGGGGCGATCAAATATCTTTATATAACGATTCCAGTCAGTTGATCGATCACATTGAGTACAAAGTTGTTTATCCCTGGCCCGTATCTGGTAATTCAATCTCCCTATCTGATCCAATGCAGGATAACAGGGTGTCTATTTTCTGGCAGAATACAGCGCATAGAAAAACACCCGGAGCACAAAATGATATTGACATCCCTTCAGGTATTCCAATACCTGAGTCCTTATCATTCACAATGCATGATGCCTATCCGAATCCGTTTACCAGTTTAACAACTATCTATTATGAACTTAGCCGTGAAGAGCATGTGGTGATTAACTTATTTGATACGAATGGTCGCCTTTTAAGCTGTCTGGTAGATGCCAAACACAAGCCCGGTTTATATAGTACCCAAATTTCCGGGGCAGAATTAGCGAATGGGGTATATTATTGTGTAATGCAATGTTCAGAAGGTACATATTCCAAAAAAATAGTACACTTCAAATAAGCTCATATGAGCTGTGGAGTAATGCAGAGTCTGTTGTCAGTAAGTAATCCGGGGCACTATTGAAATACCATCATTTCCTTACTCACTGATAAATTTAAGGGCATGCCAGTAGGCAGTTGATTTTTCATTGCCGTTGTACTCCTGTTGTATTTCGGCATAAACCTCTGATCCGGCGAGATCGCTTATATCAATTTTGAATTCTTTCCAACCATCCATGCAGCTTTCCCTGTTGATTGCTTCCCTGATATATTCACGGTCATTAATGGATACGATCAATTCCCAGCTGCCTTCATCTTCGTGGCTGACCGAAAAGCTAAGGAAATGCTTTTTTCCTTCTTCAAACTCAACGCCATCAATGTAAATCAAGGGACCCTTGCTTTGCTTATACACAGAACTAAGAACCACTCCCTCTTTTCCCTTCCATGAGGTGGAGAGCTCCTGGCCGGTTTTTGCTGAATGGGAAATTTTCCAGGTTTCAGGTATCCATGTACTTATGTGCTCGTCATAGATTCGGGCCGGGTAGTAAGAGATCTGTGAGAGCTCCTCTCTGGTATACCTGTTCTCAGGATCAAAGTCCCCGGGTTCCCAGCTTGTCTGAAATTCTGAGGGGATTACAGCTTTTTCCGGAATATGATAGACGGCTTCTCCATCTGGTCCTTCTATTATCTTTCCCCCGGAATTGAGAATGTACTGCTCAGTAAGTTTTGTGCAAGTTTGAAGCAGTTCATTGAAATTGTAATCGGTATAGGAAAATTTTGTTTCATAATCGAGCTGCTCATAATATTTCCTGTCGATATTTTCCATTCCGAGCGAAGCGAAAAGAACTCCTGCGGCGTTGGATGGGTTGCAATCTGAATCTCTGCCACATCTCATGGATATGATGATGGTTTCGTCAATATCCCCATTCCCGTAAAGTAAGCCCATAACAATGTATGCAGCATTAAGCTTGGCATCCATCTCAACCCAGTAGTTGTCATTAACAGCCTTGTATTTCTGGTATTCGGGATCCTTTCGATATTTATCTTCAATCAGCTGCCAGGTATTTTCCCAGTTCACCGGATCTTCTTCGTGCCATTGAACAACATCCCTGATGCATTCTGCATACTGACTCTGCGGAGGTATGCAGGCCAGGCCTGCTTCAATGATCTTTTGAATATCACTCTCAAAATATGCAGCAGCGTACATACCACCTATGAACTGGCCCGCATAAAGACCATCGCCATAATTCATTATCCTTCCGAATTTTTCACCCAGGTCAATTACCTGGGAAGGCATGCCGGGGCATAAGATCCCAGAGAAATCGGCTTCGATCTGATAGTCTATCCAGTCGGCACCTTTGTGATATTCCGGGTGTGACGATTCCGGAGGAGCGATGCCATCTCGCAAATTTTCACGGGCCATTTCATTTGCCCCCCACACCATATATCCAGAATTGGCAAAGTCTATTCCAGCCTGCCTTATGGAGCAATCTATGCCATATTGTTCCAGGGTCCTGATAAAGGTCATTTCAACATAGATATCATCCTGATCGAATGCGTTGACTGCTTTGCTGTCAAATTCCGGGACCTCACCGGAAGGAATAATTTCGCCTACATACTTAAATTCGGTGGATTCTGTCCAGCCCACACCGATCATCTGACCGATCCAGGCAGCTTTCATTTTATCCACATAATCATCCCTGGAGATAGTTTTGTATACTGTTTTATCACATGAAAAAAGGACAAGGGAAAGAAGGAATGAAAAAGTAAGGGCTTTCATCATATTTAATATATTGAGTCAATTAATAGCTCGATTATCAGTACTATCGAATTACCAGTTTTTGATTATGCCTGAACTGGTCCGAGCTTACGGATAAAAAATAGATGCCATCAGGCATTTCTATAATTGGCACCTGGAGCAGCCGATTTCCATCGATCTGTTCATTTTTATTAAGTACCGACCGGCCATTAACATCTATTATTTCAATGTTTATCATGGATTGAACATCTGTGATCTGAATAGAAAGGCTTTCTCCTCTGGCAGGATTAGGGTAAGCAATAATGTTTTGAATTTCTGCTTGTTCCGGAGCTGTCCCGGTTGTTAACACAAAGTGTGCGGTGATACTTTTATCAGAGTCCATGACTACTGTCTTTGGATTTTCTGAGCCACTGATATCGCCCGACCAGTGATCAAATCTATAGTCTTCGTCAGCTGTGGCAACAATTGGTGCAATGGTATTAGCTTCACAATTATTTATTCCTTCCGGGAATACAGATCCTCCTGAACCTGAACTTGTTGTTAACTCATATTTAGTGCCACTACCCGGTATGCTGTCAAATACAATTTTCAATACACCAACTTCTGTATCCCCCTGCGCGTCGGTATCATTGAATATTACATATCCCCCATCAATAATACAACCATATTCAGTTGCAGTATTTACCTCATCCTGACAATATACATCGCTTCTTATTATTTGACCATCCCGGTCTGTAATAATCACCCAGCCATTCCAGATATCTGATGATACAAATGGAGGATTTTCAACACTGTAGCTTTCGTTTTCATCTCCGGTTCCTCCAAATAAATAAACACCATGAGGCCCGACTTTAATCCCGTATAATTCACTGCGTATATAACTTAAGCTGTATCCGCGGGGATTCGCATAATGTTTCACCCAGGAAACATTTCCAGCAGTATCCAATTTTACACTGGAATAGTCATAAGGATGGCCTGCGCCTCTTCTACCGGCATGACCGGCATAATAGATGGTATCTCCCAGATCGATAGCCATATCAGAAGGAATGATCATATCGGTTCCGGCCAGACTCCTGGTCCAGATTTCGTCACCATCTTTATTCAGCTTTGTGAGTGTCAGATCTTCGTCATGCACTGCGGAGCCATAGTAGAGATGACCATCTGAAGCTTCTACAAGCGCGAGTGCATAAGCTGTATTTGGATTGGAATGTGTCCAGATCTCATCGCCGTTGTCCGGGTCTATTTTCATAACAGTAGCTTCACCACCATAATCCATGAAAATAGTCTGCTGCTCCTCCCCCCTTATAAAACCGGAACCATAGATATAGCCATCCGATCCGACGATCGTCATTCTTACCGCATCATATTCCCAGGTTCCGCCATCTGAATAATAAGTTTTGCTCCACATAGTCGATCCATCATCTCCGTTTAGCCTGGCAACCCATCTTTCCTGCGTTTCACCTATACCGCCGCTGACTATGTAATCACAACGTCCGGTATCATTAATCTCAGAAATACCAAAGCCGGCTGTATTTTCTATGGTAACGGTCCAGATTCTTTCGCCGTTATTTTCATCAATTTTATGGATGCGGGATTGGTCATCCGGCATAAAAATTACTGCATAATTACCGTCTGAATCCACCACGGCCCTGTTTACCTTTCCCGGAGGACCATCTGTAAATACGCTTTCCCACTCGATATTCTGATTGTACCCTGAGCTTACAGGAATAATCTGGGCGGAAAGCCCGGATATTCCAATGAATAATACGCAAATACCTGTGATAATTGAAATTCGTTTCATATCATGAGACTGTTTAGATAACAGGTGATAAACTTATCCTTGTTTTGTTTTTGGATTTATGCTTTATCCATACAATTAATTTCATATTCCCTTCAACATCATATTCAATTCCGGTTCTGAAATCTTTTCCCGGGGCAACATCTTCCCCATTTAATCTTAGACTTACTTCCTGACCACCCCAGTTATTCACTACCAGAGCCAGATTATACAGGGGATTACTTTCACTTGCGTCAAATTCAAGCTCAATGGCTGCCTCCTTATCCTCTGTATCTAATACATAAGCTCTTTCAGTATAGTCATACCCTTTGTGAATAATGCCCTCTCCTAAAACTTTCATTTTTGGAGGCCGGTTCCACGATTTGGCCAGTTCAACCAGCTTAGCAGGATCCTGATTGGTCATTCCATATAAGGCAGCATCACCATTTGGGTCTCCCCAGCTTAAGGATGAATGTGCAGCCCTGTCCGGAGCATTTGCACTGCGTCCATCTGAGATTATCTGGGCAACGGGCCAGTGATTCCACCAGGGAAAGTGTGAATATTGAGGCCTGACTTCTAAATTAAATACATCAAATCCTCCTCCTTCACGGAAAATCATATAGGGCTTGTACTCAGATTTGAAATTAGTGAGTTGGATAAGTGCATCATCCAGGTCAAAAACCGGATATCCATGTTCCCAGGTATAAGACCTGCTCTCCCCTTTCATGTTTAGTAAGACGCAGGCTTCCAATTCCACATTGTCTTCTGGACGCGTACCCGGTTCATTGAGGAAAATAGTTTCCTGCCAGCCACCTCTTCCCGGTAGTACTTTTCGAACTGTGACGCCATCTGGATAGATATAGTAATATTCATTACCCCATTCTCCAAAACCTGTTTCATTGGGCAGATCCAGCTGCCTGAATTTTACGTCCATCTGGAGGTATCTCCAGTTAACCAGTATCCTTGCATCATTATTCTCTATAATGGCAACCCGGGAACTCCGGCATTGCACATCACTCATGTGTTCCACACAACCTGTCGGTATATTGTCTCTTGAATCTTCTCCAAGGAACCAGTTGGACCCTGTTTCCCTGCTTTGATCTGCCATCCATTTGCCATTTTCTGAAACCTGGCAGGCTGAATACCTGGTGCCTCTCCAGAACATCACTTTTGTCGGGAGTTCATCAAACTGAACCACTACATCCATGTAATCGCCAACGGGCCAGATTGCATCCCATTCAGGGTAAAATTTCAAGCGAGTGTAATTCGCGCCAAATCTGCCCGAGGACTTAACGGTTGGAAATTTCCTGGATTCAAATGGAGGATCATGTTCCGGTATAAGAGATGTATATTGCCTGCGTACCTCATCTTTGGTAAGGGCTTTCTTGTGGACTATCAATTCATCAATAATACCGTCAAATGTGTAGCTGGAAGGGTACGTTGCCCAATCGCGTATGGGATCCGAGGGTGGCAGGTCAACACTATTCTTGCCTATTGAGAATCCTTCATCCATGTTGCTATAAGCTATACCATAATCAAAGGTAAAATCATTATACGTATTTGCCAGTTCACCATTAATATAAACGGCCAACCCTTTTTTAGGACTGTATGTACCAACTACATGGTACCATTTATGAATATCGAGGCCCAAACGAGTCTCGGAGTTTAGTTTTGAATTGCATTCATGCCATACCGAGGTTGCGTCGGACATATGAAATCCTACACGGCCCCGGGAATCTATGCCAAAATAGAAGCCGGTAATTTTATACTTCCCAATAGTTAAAATCGGAGCCCAGTTCCATGGATATGCACCAATGGCTATCCAGGCTTCGATGCTTATTTCTTCCGGCATTGGATCCGTTTCATAACCTTCTTCATCAAATACTTCTGGTAAATCCGGCCATCCATTTATATAGGATGAAAATCCATCAAATTTCATTGCTGTGCCCTTTACACCGTCAACATATCTGGCAAGGCCGTGTATTTCAAAATTGCTTGAGCTAACAATTTCTTTTGTTGAAGCAAGAGGAGCCTCCTCCTCTTCTTCTGACATATCAACATGCAGGTTGGGGATCTCTTTTTTGTCATTAAAATCCCACCACAGAAAAAAGTCTTTATCACCCTGTGCTAAAAGTGTGAAAGGCAATCCGATGATCATTACCATCACTAGAAAAAAGCTTAATCTCTTCATGTTTCCAGGCTGTTAGAACGTTTCACTAAATGCTGGTCTTCCAGTTAATATTTCCAATGAACAGTAGAATCAAATATCTACCGGTAAACAGGGTCCGGGCGCTGACCTTCCCTGATCCAAAGCAATAATTGATCAAAGGCATCTGCCATCTCCCCGGTGGTAAATTCGCAATGCCCGTCACGAATAACATATTGTTGTACGTAAAAATCACCTGTCCCCTGTATATCGGTAAGCTCATCATAATACCGGTAATTAGATACGGGCAACAGCTCATCATAGAGGGTGTGCAGGGCTAAAACGGGATCAGAAAGATTCCCGGAGGGAGTGTAATACTGCATATAATATTCCCTTGCTCCGGGATCTGCCTGATATCTCAGGATATCCCTGTTAATGGCACTGTTGTCGCTGCCAAACCCGTCGTAAATGGTTTGAGAATTGCCTGCCGGCAGGCCTCCAAGCCAGGTAACGGTTTCCTTTAGTACCAGCTGGTTGAATTCTATCACCCCGGGCATATCATCTTTCCTTATACGGAAGTGTTCAGCGAACAGAGACGTTAGTTCCGGTTTCCGCGAAAGATTTTCCCGGATCGACTCAGCATCAATATAATCCAGGCCATTCACAATTTCACCATCGTTTTTACCAAAGAGATAATCGTATGTTGCCAGCATATCCAGTCCATTTCTGAGGAGTGAGTAGACCGGAGACAACCAGCCACACAGGGGCATTGCACCATCGTATTCTGCCGGATATTTTTCTATGTTAGCCAGAGATATGATCCCTCCCATGGAATGCCCAGTTATGATACAAAGAGAAGGTTTACCGTACTTAAACTCAAAATAGGATCTGAGCGCTTCCGAATCTTCTATTCCATCCTTTATAATCAGTCCCTGTCTCTTGTAGGCTGAGGCTGCGAAGGCAAATCCACGGGAAGTAAAAATCTCCATAAAGTCGTCCACTTCCCTGCTAAACTCTTCAATCTCTTCCCCAATTTCCTCATAACCATGCGCATAAATAAGCAATCCCCCGTTCCAGTCAGCGGGTATATAAACCTTATATCTGGCGGAATTTATCTCTCCCAGGTCGAAGGTTTGAGAATGCCCCAGATAGGGAAACCAGCAAATCAAGCCAAGTATTGAAAACATGAAGATTTTTCTCATAACAGTATTATTAAGCCTTCGTACTATCTATGACTGAAAATAGGCTTCCCTCACTAACTCCACCATTTCTTCATAGCTCGCCACTCTCGGATTGCCCTCATAATCGGGAAGGACCATGCTTTGCCTGGCCAGTGCCTCTATCTCATCTTCCGGCATATCAACCTGCCTGAGTCCTTTGTACAAACCAAGAGATTTCAGGAAGCCAACAATTTCAGTATACGCCTGCCCGGCCGCTTCCTGATCCGGCATTGTATTTAAATCAGGATTGATGGCCCTGGCCATAAAGGCATATTCCTTTACCGCCACACCCGCCGTAAACCTGGTGCAGGCCGGATACAGGATGGCCAGTGCTTCGCCATGTGCCACATGGGGATACATTCCTCCCACGGCCATCCCCATCCCATGGGGAAGTGTAACACCTGCACTAGCTATACAGAGTCCTGCCAGTGTGTCGGCCCAGGCCATTTTTTCACGGGCTTCCAGATCAGAGCCATTCTCAAGCACTCTGGGAAGGTATTCTACAACCAGCTGGATCGCCTCTTTTGCCAGGAGGCTTACATAGGCCCCGGTCCCGGGATTGATCATGCTCTCGAAGGAGTGACAGAATACGTCAAATCCGGTGGGGGCAGTCACAGATCCAGGCAGAGTTAACATCAATTCCGGATCGACGATGGCTACCTTTGGAAAAATCACCGGATTATAAAGTGCCGATTTGTCCCTTTCCGCAGAATTGGTGATCACCGATACCTGGGTCACCTGCGAGCCTGTGCCGGATGTGGTGCTGATTGCCACCACCGGGAGTACTTTAGAGGGCTCCGGGGCTGGCTCTTTGTAAAATAAATAGTCCCATGCCGATCCCTCATGGGTCGCTTCAACAGCAATGGCCTTTGCTGCATCCATACTGGAACCACCGCCCAGACCGAGAATAACATCCGCTTTGAATTCAAGGGCCATTTTCGATCCTGCAGCACTGGTCTCCGTGGTGGGATTCGGGATCACCCCGTCAAAATGTGCCACTTCTACGCCAGCACTGGTGAGAATAGTCTTTACCCGCTCATACAGGGCCTGAAGAGGCGCATCCGGGGTAGTCACCATTAAGCATCTCTTTCCGTATTTCAGAATATGCTCTCCAGCCTCGGCAATACGCCCGCTTCCGAATACAATCTCTGTGCTTTGATGATAGTTAAATTGTTTCATGATATTCAATTTAGAGATCGATCATCACCTTCATGGTACGATCGCCCTGTTTTTCAATGTATTTATATGCATCCAGGTACTCTTCAAAGCTAAAATGCCTTGAAATAAGCGGAGTTGTTTTTATTTTCCCGGCGTCAATCATCTTTACAGCTTCTTCATAATCTTCCTTGCGGTACATCATGGAACCAAATACATTCAGTTCATGCTCGCCCAGGAAGTACATATTCACCGTAGGATTCTCCGAATAAACTCCAAGAATTACAATGTCACCACCCTTCTCCACGTGGGCCATCAGGACATCCAGTGATTGCTGTACCCCTGCCGCCTCAAATCCCACCTGAAATCCTTCGCCACCAAAGAACTCTTTAATACCTTCCTCAAAAGGAGTCTTTGTCACATTCAACACCCCATCGATACCACATTCCCGGGCTATCTCCAGCCGGTAATCGCTAATATCTGTAATCAAAACTTTTGCAGCACCCCTGGCCCTGGCAAACTGTGCCACCAGGTTGCCTATGGTACCGGCCCCGGAAACAACCACATTTTTCCCTTCTATACCCGTGGTCCGGCCGGTGGAGTGGGCTCCAACTGCTGCAGGCTCCACCAGGGCCCCCTGGTCCAGGCTCATGGAACCGGGGATGGGAATAACGCGTTCTTCCGGAACTACAAAATAGTCCTGGGCTACACCTGGTGCCTGGAATCCCTGGACCTTCAGTTCCTGGCAGGCATTGTACTGTCCGCGAAGACAGGGTCCGCATTTCCTGCAGACCAGCTGGGGCCAGGCTGTGGCTTTCATTCCTGCCTCTATACTTTTCACCTTCTCCCCAACCGCATGTACTGTGGCCGAATACTCATGCCCCTGCACCACCGGGTAGGATGTGGCCGGATGTTCTCCATGGAATACATGCATATCACTTCCGCACACACCGATGCGTTCTATCTTTAGCAGGATCTCTTCAGGTCCCAGCGATTCGGGTATGGGTATCTCCCTGTATTCAATTACACCGGGGGATGTCATTATTGCCTGTCTCATTTTAACCTCCTTCTTTTATTAAAAAATGAAATACATTATTATTAGGGTCAATACAAGGATCCCCGCCCAGAGACGGACATCTCTTGCTCCTTCGAATTTACCTCTGCTAATAACCGCCAGCGGACTATCCCAGGTGTAGTTCTCTATCACCTCAGCGGGAGGTTTGGGAGAAGTATAACTCACCACAAAATAGATCACCGTGCATATTACAAAGAGCCACCAGGCCTGCATCATAAAAGGTATGCCTAATCCCCTGGTCAGGTACATTTGTCCGCTGATGGGCTCAAAATCGAGACAGAATGCAGTAATGCCAAGTATGAGTCCCGATACCAGGGTGACGATGGCAGCCCTGTTGGTTCCCCTTTTGGAGAATACACCAAAGAGGAAAACAGTGGCGACCGGAGGCGCAATGGCTGCTGCTATCTTATTGATGGCCTCGAAAATACTTGAGAATTTATCCCCCTGGGTGGACCAGAGCATGGCCAGCAGCATCACCACAATGGCAGCAATTCGTCCGTATTTTATCTGCTGTCTGTCAGTAGTGCCTGGCTTTACCCTCTTTACTATATCCACTGCCACCAGGGTAGCCGAACTGTTCAGAGCTGCAGCAATGGTGCTCATTAATGCTGCCAGCAGCGTGGCCGCCATTATTCCTTTTAAACCTGTTGGCAGCAGCTGATCAATCATCACCGGCAGCGTTTGGTTGGCATCTGTTCCTATGATATCCCTGAACAAAACATAGGCAATCACTCCGGGGAAGACCAGGATAAATACGGGGAGGATTTTCAGGAATCCGGCAAAAATAGGTCCCATCTGTGCGTCATGCCTGCTTTTAGCTCCCAGGACCCTTTGTACAATGGTCTGGTCCGAACACCAGTACCATAGTCCAAGAACCGGATAACCCAGCAGGCAGGCATACCAGGTGAGTCCCGACTCAAACCCTCCTTCGCCCAGCAATCCCAGGCTCTCTTTGGAATGCAACATATTCAGCTGACCCGGTTTCAATTGGGCTTTCAGCTCTGCCAGGGTGTTTACTCCATGATCGGGTAGTGCTGCAATAGCAAAACCGGTCAGCAAAATGGCACCAATGATCAGGATAACGGTCTGGACACTTTCGGTGACCACCACTGCTTTCAATCCACCCAGTACTGTATAGATGGCGGTGATTACAGATATCAGCAGAATAGAAGTGAATACATTGATTCCAAAGAATGCATGAAAAACCACCGCACCCGCATAGAGGCTCATTCCGATATGTACAAATAGCGCACCAATGATGGCAATGAAAGCCATGATGGTTCTGGCTGTGGATCCATAGCGCTTCTCCAGAAACTCCGGTAAGGTGGAGATCCTGCTTTTAAAGTAGAAAGGGGCAAATACCAGTCCAAGCAGGATCAGGGTAATGGCTGCCAGCCATTCAAAATTCCCCCAAACCAGTCCCTCGTTATACCCTGAGGCAGCCAGGCCAACCAGATGAATGGTGGATATGTTAGAGGCGAAGAGTGCTGCTCCCACCATGACCCATCCCAGGCCCATGCCAGCCAGGAAATATCCTTCACTGGTCATTTTTTTCAATCGCACGGAGAGGATACCCACCAGGAGTATGCCCACGAGGTACACAACAATAATGATCAGGTCAATCGTATTTATATTTAAATCCATATCGTTCAATTGTTAAAGTAAACCTGCTCCATCTCAGCCCAGCCTTCATGTCCATTAAGTGGAATCTGTATGGGATCGCACACCTTCAGCCATTCTATATTGCGGGGATGCTTATCCAGCTTTGCCATGTCAGCTTCAAAATCATCACCGGTATATTCATAATAGCCAAACTCATACCAGTTCCCGTCATCCAGTTGATGCAGGAAAATGGAGAAATTGCGCATGTTTGCTTCTATCAGCAGGTCCCTTACTCCGGGATTGGAATCGGCATGAAGCGCTTTATATTCTTCAATGTACTCTGGATTGATCTTAATGACCATTCCCACTCTTTTTACCTCTTTCCTGACACGCTCTACTTCCCCTTCATCATTACAACTGGAGGCAATCGCCAATATAAGTGTCGCGACGCAAAGCAATGTAAGTGTGTTTTTCATAGAATGTGTTTATTGGTTATACTTGATTTTCGGATGGTGTTAAGGTTCAATTTTTAGCACTAATGAGAATGGTGACAGCCTGGCTCACTTCTGTCTGAATCCAGGCAACGAGGTCACACCCGGTTTCTGTGGGTACTAACCCGTACCTAAAATCATCTGATGGGCCAGGTTCCCTGCCATCCATGGTAAGGTTAGCCTCTCCGCGGTTCCAGTTCCGAATTACAAAACAGGGATTCTTCAGGGGTGATTTATTACTGGCCTCAACCACCAGTGAAACTTCAGCTCCTGTGGCAGTCATAACATATGCTTTCTGAGCTTTTTCATACCGTTCGTCAACAACACCTGACTCTACTTTCAACCCAGGAGGATAGTTCCAGAACTTTGCCACGGGTACCAGGGTACTTATGTCCTGATCGGTAAATCCATAGAGGGCCATTTCCCTTGGACTCGCCCCGCCAAGAGCACTGTGGGTAACCCTATCGCTGCGCATTGCATAACGCCCGTCGTTGGGCATCTGGCT
This sequence comes from uncultured Bacteroides sp., assembly GCA_964458155.1. Lineage (GTDB taxonomy): Bacteria > Bacteroidota > Bacteroidia > Bacteroidales. The sequence continues at coordinate 39,262 of CAYWGP010000199.1, read as the reverse complement.
CACGGGCCAGTGATTCCAGGGTCCGGCAAAGTGGGTCTCGGGTGTAGCTCTCTCCATCTCACCCCAGGTGCCTATGGTGCTTCCATCAGGGTAGATCACAAGCACTTTGTAATCCGATTTGAAGTTTATCACCGATATGGAGGCATCTACCAGTTCGTTTTCCGGAACACCGTCCGTCCAGTCCAGTTGATGTATATCCCCCTCCAGGTTGGCTACCGTCAGGGCCTGCAGGTAGATCTGATCCTCCGGGGTGGAACCCGCCTGTGCAAAAAACTGCACATCCTGCCAGCCTACTTCACCATCGTGATAATTCACGTGCCTGACTGCGATCCCATCGGGATAAATATAGTAGTATTCATCGGTCCATGTGCGATAATTATCAAAGGCGTATGTGATATCTGCTGAGGCATAGCGCCAGTGAACTACTACCCGCGCATTGGTATTCTCCAGTACCCTAATATGGGAAAAGCGGTTCTGCTTATCGGCCATATGCTCTGAGCAACCATGCTCCAACATGATTTCTGCACTCTGATCGCTCATCCACCTGTTGCTCTCTGTGACCCATCCTGCACCATAATTGGGCCCTCTCCAGAATACGACCTTACAGGGGAGCTGGTCGAAACGCACCACCACATCGGGCCATGGACTGGTGCGCCACAACACGTCCCACAAATCATGGTATGGTAGCGTGGTGTAAGTCGCTCCGAACCGATCTGCGGTTTCGCCGTCTACCATCCCGGGGAGCACCCTGGGTTCAAGAGCCGGAACGGAGAGATCTACCTGGTTTCCTGCTGCTTTTGCACAGGCTTCTCTGAGAATATGTTCATCAAGTGCCCCGAAGTAAATGGCGGCCTCGTCTATCAGGCCTTCGATTCCATAAATCATGGGTTGGTTGCCCTTGGGCGTGCGTATTTCAGGCGGATAGTCCCTGGAAACATGCTGCGTGGTGCCTTCGGGCTTTTTGTTTAATCCGATCACTATATCGGTAACGACCAGCCTGGGGACATCCCCTTGCATGGATTTCCTTCCCTCTTCCTCTCCGTCAATATAGAGGATAAGCTCGTTCAACTCCTTGTTATAGCTGGCTGCCACATGGGCCCACTTATAAAGCTCAATCTCTTTTTCGGATCGGAGGCTATGGAACTCTTCTCCACCCTGGACCATAAATACAAGCTGTCCCAGGTCTGAGATTCCCATGTAAACGCCTCCATCCTCATCGCTGATATCCATGATCGCACCCTCTTTCCAGGGATAGGCTCCCAGAGCCACCCATGCCTCAAGGGTAAAGGAGGCATCTTCCTCTGCCGGTTCTGCATTCTCAAATGTTACTTTGGAGTGATAGCCGTCAAATGCCAGGGCTGAACCCGATACACCGGGTTTCCAGAGGGTAATGTTCCCATCCACCTTGCATATGGTTCCTGTCTTGCTTTCCCTGCATATGTCGCGTTGACTGAGTTCACGTTCGGATATCCCTTCATCGAAGGACCACTGCAGGACCGGATCAGGCAGGTCCACTTTCGAGATAACGGGCACACCCTGTATGGCAGGAAGACCGGCTGTCGCCGGAACCGGTTCCTGAAAAGAAAGTTGCCGGATCCCGTTATGCTTCAGCTTCAGTTTTTCGGTATAGGTATTTCCAGGGTCCGTAAAATCGGGGAGTTTCTCCTGGCCGGGCTGTATGGTACGGCTCACCAATCCATCGGGACTGACCACATAATACTCATGCACGATCCCTGCAAAACCAGGCTGGGCAAAATCAGAGACATATCGCCAGTGTATCAGCACTTCCTCCTCCTTGCTTTCAATGATCCGGACATAACTGTATTTATTATGCCGGTCGGGCTGTACTGCATCTCCGTCCCCTGAGCGGGGGATGATCTCCTCAAAAAACCACCTTTCATCCCCGTATTCCAGCAGGGGCAGATAACTGCTTTCCCGTGAAAACACAAGTTTCTTGCCATCCGGGAAGCGGACGACCACATCTGCAAAGGGCCCGGTAATTTCATCGGGCTGACCATAGCTTGTATAATAGGCTGCAAAATCGCAAGCTTGACTCCCCGCCCTCTTACATGCTGCCATGCATATAATAAGGAGTGACAGAAGTGGGACAAGGTACCTGGCTCGTTTCGTTGGTTTATTCATAGGTACACTGTTTAAGTTACAAGACTCAGGTTCAGAACCCGGTTAAGGACCAGTGCAAAAGCACCCATCAGTGCAGCATTTTCACCAAATGCCATGGGGAGTATTTGTAAATCTCTTCCACTGGATTGCATCACATGCTGATCCACCACCTTCCTGATGTTATCAAAAAAGATATCCCCGGCCAGTGAAACACCTCCTCCAATCAGGACCATTTCAGGGTTGAAGAGATTGATCAGGCTTGCTATTCCAATTCCAAGATATTCAGAGGCTTCATTGAAAACTTTTAGTGCCAGGGCATCCCCCTGTCTTGCTGTTTCCGCCACTATTTTTGCAGTAACACTATCGATATTTCCCCGGCACATTTCTGTCAGCAGGCTTTCCCTGCCTTCTGAAAGTTGTCTTTGTGCAGCCTGAGCAATGGCCCTCCCGGAAGCAAGGGCCTCCAGGCAGCCATATTTCTCACAACTGCACTGTATCCTGCTATTCCTGTCCATGGTAATGTGACCGAATTCGCCTGCAAATCCGCGGGTGCCTGTCAGCAATTCCCCATTAACGATAACGCCTGCGCCAATGCCATAGCCCACATTTATGCAAATGAAGTCCCTGGATTTCATTCCTTTGCCATAACTGAGCCCTCCCAGGGCCATCAGCCGCGTCACATTATCGAATATAATGGGAAGGTCGACCTTCTCCCTCAGTGCCCCGGCAATATCCACCTGATGCCACTTAAAATCAGGGGAATACTCAATCCTTTTCTTCTGATGATCCACGAGTCCGGCCACCGCGATACCAACTCCGAAAATCCTTGCCGAAGCCACTTTTCTGCTGCTCCCTGAAAGCTTCTGGATTAGCCAGGCCACATCTCCCACAATTTGTTCAAAACCCTCACTCAGCCTTGTAGGAAACTCGATCTCCTCAATAAATTCTCCATTCAGATCCGACAATACCCCCCGGGTGGTGGTTGCCCCCAGGTCAATGCCGATTACATAGGATTGCTCCCCCCTGAATTTTAACATCACCGGAGGCCTTCCGCCGCTTGAGTCACCCATTCCTACTGATTCGATAAGCTTTTCTTCCTTGCTAAGCCCTTTTACTATACGGGATACCGTGGGAGCGCTGAGTCCGGTAATCTCCACGATCTCTGCCCTGGAGATGGTTCCCCGCTCCCTGATCAGGCCCAGGACCTTGATTTTATTTAACCTGTTAATGTATACCGCATTACCCTTGGGTAAACTGGTATCTGTTTCATTTATTTTTGAATCCAAAATATTACTTTCTTACATTGTGAAAGATAGTTTCTTTATTCCAGTTTTACAAATATCTCATGCGAAATGGAAGCACAATGGCCTTCGAAATGATTGAAAAATTCAATATGTTTGTTCCTCATGTCTTTACGAAACACTCTCCTGGAATATAAACACTTTCATCTTGCCAATATAACTACACTATGTCCACAGCTCATATCCTGATTACCGTTATTGCAGGAGTATCCCTTCTGCTGATCATGGTACTGAAATTCAAGATCAGTGCCTTTATTTCCCTTCTTGTCAGCTCCATGCTGGTTGGTATTCTTTCCGGTATGCCTTTGCAGGACATTATGGCAAGCATTCAGGAGGGAATGGGTGGAACACTGGGTTTCGTCGCAGTGGTTGTGGGACTGGGAGCCATATTCGGGCAGATTCTTGAAAGCTCGGGAGGAGCTGAATCCCTGGCCCATCACCTGGTCAAAAAGTTCGGTGTTGACAAAGCATCCTGGGCCATGGTGCTAACAGGCTTCATTGTGGCTATTCCGGTCTTTCTGGATGTGGGCCTGGTCATCCTGGCTCCCATCCTGTATGCCCTTTCGAGGGATACAAAGAGATCGCTCCTCTACTATGGGATACCCCTGCTTGCGGGCCTTGCCGTAACTCACAGCTTTATGCCACCTACCCCCGGTCCTATTGCAGTGGCCGACATTCTTGAGGCTCAGCTTGGATGGGTAATCTTTTTTGGCTTCATACTGGGTATCCCCACTGCCATTATCGCGGGTCCCGTTTTTGGTAAGTACATATCAGGTAAAATCAACATCCAGCCCCCGGAGGATATGATGCAATCATATGATTCCGGCTCCTCTTCAAAAGAGGACCTGCCTTCTTTCCGGTCCATTGCCCTGTTAATTGCTGTACCGCTTGTATTAATTCTGGTGAACACCTTTACCTCGGTGCTGGTAGATAAGGGAATTATTGCGAAAACTGTGTTTTCCGATGTCCTGATATTCCTTGGGCATCCCTTTAGTGCACTGATTATTGCAGCCCTGCTGGCTGTATATTTCCTTGGGATCCGCAGAGGAAAATCCAGACAGGAACTTCTCGACCTGAGCAATAAGGCCCTGGGACCTGCCGGGATTATTATCCTGGTTACAGGTGCCGGTGGTGTATTAAAGCAAATTCTGGTTGACAGCGGCATTGGTGAGATGATGGCACAATCCATCTCAGACTCTGCTCTTCCACCCATTCTTCTGGCATGGATCCTGGCAGCCATCGTAAGGGTCACCCAGGGATCGGCCACTGTTGCCATGATCACTGCTGCAGGGATTATGGCTCCTGTGCTCAGTTTTATTAATCCCAGCGACCCTGAACTGGCCCTTATTGTTATCTCCATTGCATCGGGGGCCACCCTTCTTTCTCATGTAAACGATAGTGGATTCTGGCTGGTAAGCAAGTATTTCGGAATGGACGAAAAACAAACCCTCCGGTCCTGGACCATGATGGAATCGATTATCGCTATTTGCGGACTGGCCTTCACCATGCTGGCCAGCCTCTTCATCTAGGCTTTAGTATTACCGGACTTCATCCATTCAACTTTTAAAAGTGATTCATGGCTGGCCCCCAGTATATCCCCGTATAGTTCAGGTCTTCTGGCTTTCCTGTAGCGGTGTCCCCCGGCCAGTACCAGCTTACCGGCGGTGCACTTTGCCACAACTACTTCATCGTCCATGGAGCGGCATTCGGCCAGGATCTCACCATAGGGATCCAGGATCATGGAATTGCCGTTCTTCAGCTGATCTCCATCGGGACCAATGGGATTTGAAAATATGGCATAAATCCCATTGTCGTATGCACGGGCAGGAAGCCAGTGCATAAGCCATCCCCTCCCCTTGGGCCCTTCAAATTCGGCCCTGAGTGCATCGGGATCACTGGCCCGGTTTTCCCAGTATTTTTGCTCCACCCATCCCCTTCCGGGCATAGGTGATGGTGTGCAACCGGTCACATGGGGCATGAAGATAATCTCTGCACCGAGCAAAGCGGTGGCCCTGACATTCTCAATCACATTGTTATCGTAGCAGATCAGGATACCACAGCGGCAACCCAGTAGCTCAAATACCACATACTGATCTCCCGCAGAAAGGTAGGGACTGATAAAGGGGTGCAGTTTCCTGAATTTTGCTACAAAGCCATCGCCGGTGACACACACATAGGTATTGTAAATCTTGTCTCCCTCCCTCTCCACCAGTCCCGCCAGCAGGGCCACCTTGTATTGTCCTGCTATACGGATTAATTCCCTGGTACTCTCACCCGAAGGGACCTCCTCTGCCAGATCGAAAATTTCGCTCCTGTCAAGATCCTTTAAAAAACTGTATGAGCAAATGCATAACTCGTGAAAACTCACTATCTGTGCCCCCTTTGCGGCAGCTTCAGCCGTCAGTGTTTCAATCCGGCCAAGGTTGTACCCTTTATCCCCTTTCCGGGTTTGAAACTGGGCTGTGGCAATGTTTATCTCTTTCTCCATTTGTATACGACTGATTAGATGTCTCTTATCCTGCTATGGCTGAAATACCCCATGCATTGAGTAAATTTACTCAACAAATTGAGAATACCAGATGAGAGGTTTTACTAAATTTAGACCATGATTCCCGAGCTAGCCCGAGAGACTCTGATATCAGCCTTAAAAAAGGGTGGAGAAACCCTGATGAGCTTTCTGGGCAGAACCATGGATGCCAGGGTCAAGGAGAGCATCAGCTCGGTGGTAACAGAAGCGGACCTGGCTTCGGAAGAAACTATTCTGTCAGTGCTTTCTGAAGCTCCGGAAATTTTTAATGTGATTACCGAGGAAAGCGGTTATCTGAACCGGGATTCGGAATATACCTGGGTAGTGGATCCCCTGGACGGAACCTCCAATTTTGCTGCCGGTTTGCCCTGGTTCGGGGTGATCATTGCGCTTTTCCGGCATGACACCCCCTTACTGGGCGGCATGTATCTCCCGGTAGATAAAAAGCTCTATCTGGCAGAATCCGGAGGAGTAGCCACCAGGGATGATGAAGCCATCTGCGTCACAACTTCTGAAAATCTTTCTGAACAACTGGTATCCTACTCCTTTGATTTCAGTGATATCCCGGGCAAAACAGAAAAGGAAATGAGAATCCTGGAAAGGCTCTCAAAAAAAGTCAGGAACATCCGTTCCACAAATTCCCTGGTTGATTTTTGCTATGTTGCCGATGGCAGGCTGGGGGCAGCCCTCAATCAGACCACAAAAATCTGGGACATCGGAGTTCCATGGCTGCTAATCCGTGAAGGAGGGGGCACAGTAACAGACATTGAAGGGAAGGAAATCAGGTTTGACCTGTCGGACCGGGCAGTAGATCAGAACTATACGATTCTTGCTTCAGGAGCGGGATTGCATAAGGAGCTCTTAATAAGCACAACACTTTAATTATGAACATTCTTAGATTACTCCCAGTAATACTCTCTTTTGGACTGCTGGCTGCCCATTTTTCAAGGGCAAATCTTTTTCCACTTGTCATTCTGAGTCTATTGATCCCATTTCTGCTCCTGATCAGGAAAGCATGGCTTGCCAGAAGCATCCAGGTACTGCTTCTGCTGGGGGCTGCTGAATGGATACGAGCCATGTTCGGATACATCGAAGTCAGGAAAGCCATTGGAGAGGATTGGGGAAGGCTGGCTATTATCCTGCTAACAGTTGCTTTACTGACAGCATGTGCCGGACTGGTATTCAGGGGGAAATCACTGCGAAAAAGATATCATATTGAAAAAGAAGCAGGATGAAAAAGATCCTTATTGCAGGTATGAGCCTGGTCCTCTTGCTAAGTGGATGCGGGCCCCGGCAGGAAGTAGAAAATAAACCAGAACAAGAATAGATGAAAATCAATGTTTACCAGGTGTTTACCCGCCTGTTTGGGAATACTGAAACAAATAACAAAGTATGGGGAACCCCTGAGGAAAATGGCGTGGGGAAATTCAATGACTTCACCGACGAGGCACTTGAGGCCATCAAGGCCCTGGGTATAACCCATATCTGGTACACCGGGGTCCTGCACCATGCTATGGTCACCGATTACAGCCAGTACGGGATTCCCGGCGATGATCCTGATGTGGTCAAAGGAAGGGCCGGTTCTCCCTACTCCGTCAAGGATTATTATAACGTAAATCCTGACCTGGCTGTGGACCCGGCAAAGCGGCTGGAAGAGTTCCAGGAACTAATCGGGCGTACCCACCAGCATGGCTTAAAGGTAATCATCGACATCGTTCCCAACCATGTGGCCCGGGTTTACCACTCCATTTCCAATCCTGAAGGGGTGGCAGATTTTGGAGCATCCGATGACATAAGCCGGGAGTATCTGAAGGATAATAACTTTTATTACATCCCGGGCCAGCCCTTCAGGGTGCCCCAATGGAGGGATGGATACCAGGTGCTGGGAGGTGAGAATCACCCCGGGGCCGATGGGCATTTCAATGAAAATCCGGCCAAATGGACCGGCAATGGTTCCCGGAGTCCGCAGCCGGATATGAATGACTGGTACGAGGCAGTCAAGATTAACTTTGGTGTGGATCCGGATGGCAAACACGATTTTGAGACCCTTCCGGCTGGCTATGAAAATGAATCCTGCCAGGCCCATTACGACTTTTGGAAAGATAAGGAGGTGCCCGATTCCTGGAAGAAGTTCAGGGATATAGCTTTATACTGGCTGGACTTAGGAATAGATGGCTTCCGCTACGACATGGCCGAAATGGTACCTGTAGAATTCTGGAGCTATATGAACTCTGCCATTAAAATGGCCAGTCCCGAGGCCTTCCTGCTGGCAGAGATCTATCAGCCTCAAATTTACAGGGACTATATCTGCAAGGGAAAAATGGACTACCTCTACGATAAGGTCCAGCTTTACGACAGTCTGAAAAGCATTATGCAGGGACATGGAAGTACTGATGCCATTGTGCAGATCCAGAATGATCTGGCCGACATTGAGCATCATATGCTTCACTTCCTGGAGAACCATGATGAACAGCGTATTGCCAGTCCGGATTTTGCAGGTGACCCACTAAAAGGGATGCCTGCCATGGTAGTTTCTGCCACCATCGGATCTTCCCCCACCATGCTCTTCTTTGGTCAGGATGTGGGTGAACCCGCTGCCGAGGAGCCCGGATTTGGCGCTCCAACCAGAACATCCATATACGATTATATTGGAGTTCCGCATCACCAGCGCTGGATGAACAATGGAAAATTTGACGGTGCTGCCCTTTCAGAAGAGGAGAGACAATTGCATAGCCTTTATTCCACCCTTCTGAATTTCACTAAAAACAGTAAGGCACTGATGGGAGAATACAGCGAGATCCACAGCTACAACAGGGAGCATACCCGGTGGTATAACGACAGGGTTTTCTCCTACGTGCGCTGGAAGGAAGAAGAGCACCTGCTCATTGTTGCAAATTTTGATTCAAACGCTACCTTTGGCTTTGATCTCCAGGTTCCTGCAGATCTTATTTCTACCTGGGGCTTAGAGGATGGAACTTACACCCTTTACGACCAGTTGAGTGAACAAACACTTGAACTCGGGATAGAGGAAGGAAGGGCAAAAACAAGAATCGATATAAAACCACTTCAATCATTAATACTTCAATTAAGTTCAAAATGAAACTTCTGACTATCGCCTTACTGTTCACAACATTTACCGTCTTTAACTCATGTAATTCTTCAAAGAAAAGGACGGAAGCTCCCTCCATGCCCAATGTGGTCATTATCTATGCCGACGACCTGGGTTATGGAGATGTAAGTGCCTATGGTGCCACAGAGATTCATACACCGAATATTGATAAACTGGCAATGGGTGGAGTAAGGTTCACCAATGGCTATTCCACATCGGCCACCTGCTCTCCCAGCCGCTATGCCCTGCTGACCGGGGTATATCCCTGGCGCAACGAAAAAGCAAAAATCCTGGATGGAACAGCACCCTTACTTATCCGAACAGATCAAATGACCCTTCCTAAGATGTTCAAGGAGAGAGGGTATCATACAGGCATCGTTGGAAAGTGGCACCTGGGACTGGGCGATGGTCATGTGGACTGGAATGCACAGATTGCACCCGGACCCAATGAAGTAGGATTTGACTATGCTTATATCATGGCTGCCACCCAGGACAGGGTTCCTACGGTTTATATTGAGAACGGCCTGGTGGTACGATCCGATCCTGAGGATCCCATTGAGGTCAGTTACAGCCAGAATTTTCCAGGCGAACCCACGGGGATGGACAATCCCGAATTGTTGAAAATGAAATGGCACCACGGGCACTATAATACAGTGGTGAACGGCATATCGCGCATAGGATATATGAAGGGCGGAGATGAAGCCAGGTGGGTGGATGAGAATATGGCCGACACCTTTCTGGTCAGGGCCCAGCAATACATCCTTGCCCACCGTGAAGAACCCTTCTTTCTCTACTATGCACTTCAGCAGCCCCATGTTCCCCGTACCCCCCATCCACGCTTTGTGGGGAAATCCGGTATGGGGCCCAGGGGAGATGTGATTGTGGAGGCCGACTGGTGCATTGGCGAGTTTATTGCTACCCTGGAAGAAAACGGACTGCTCGAGAATACCCTGATCATTTTTTCCAGCGACAATGGTCCGGTGCTGAATGACGGCTATTATGACGACGCCGTTGAAAAGGTGGGCAATCATACCCCATCGGGCCCGCTCAGGGGTGGTAAATACAGCCTCTTTGAAGCAGGAACCCGGGTACCTTTTATCAGCTACTGGGAAGGTCATATGGATCCTGGAGTCTCAGATGCCCTGGTTTCGCAGCTGGATCTCTTTTCTTCCCTGGCAAGACTGGCAGGAAGTGAAGTCAGAAGCAATGACAGTGAAGAACTGCTGGATGTTTTCCTGGGAAAGAAAGCTCATGGAAGAGACGATCTCATTCTGGAGGCTACAGGCAGGACCGCTCTGCGAAAGGAAGATTGGGTTATGATTCCTCCCTACAAGGGACCTGCCATCTCAGGAAATGTCAATATCGAAATTGGAAATGCTCCCGACTATCAGCTCTATAATCTGAAAGAAGATATCGGGGAGCAAAATAACCTGGCTCAGAGCCAGCCAGGTAAACTGCAAGCTTTGATAGACATCTATCAGGAAATCAGGGGTGAAACTGAGGAGGTGACTGGCGAAGTGGAGTTAAAATAATAGCGTAAGCAACGCGTCATACTCCCTGCTTATTAATAGATCTGCAATTTTTTCCCCTGAACAGGGATATAAGAATCGTCTTCCCTGTCATTAATAGTGAAAAGCCTATTCTGAAGAAACATGCAGGTTTCTGAATCTGCCCGAGGAACCGTTCCCAACCCAGAGTCCGATCCTGTCGGATTTACCTGATGTGAGCCGCTCCACCTTTAAAACAGCTTCATCCCGATGATCCACAAAAACTTCAACAACCTTCTCTGAGACCTTAATGGTGGCTTTGAACCAATGATCGGGACTGGGAGGTTCTGGAATTTCATTTTCGAACTCACCGGTGCGCTCCTCCCTGAGTTTATACCAGGTGTATTCAGGATGACTGATATACTGAAGCATATGATCTTTCCTGATCTGCTCGGTGGCCACAAAATTGAAGGGCCTGAAATAAACCGCTTCAAAGGTTTCCTCATCCTCTATATTGAAGGCAATTCCAATGAAGCTTTTACCCGGATTGTTTTCTCCCCGCAGATCAATTTCCAGGGTCCCGGTAACAAAGCTTATCTCCTTGAATACAGCAAGTCCATCGCCCTCGGCTGCATTCATCTCCACAACATTTGGATGTTCTTCATTTACAGAGAGTTCGCGGTCCACAGCCTTGATCTGTTTCTCCAGCAGCGCATCTGCCAGGTTCACCTTATGCTGGCCAAAAGAGCTCAGGGTCATGCAAAGGAGAATAATAAACATATATCCGGTGCTTTGTTTCATTCTATAGATTATTGATTTGCTCTGTTAGTTTCTCCAAAAAATAAATCTCCGCCCAGAACTGCCAGTCAAAATTAAGACTTTGATTGGCCATGTGATAGTGATGATCCTGGTCCAGAATATAGCCTTCCGGTTTTGTCAGAATCCGGGTTAAGCCATATACTTCCTCAAAAGCTGCTCTCAGGCTAAGAAATTCCTGCGGTAGTTGCTTAAGAATATCCAGCGCCTCCTGCTTCCCCTTCTCAGTTGAGGCAATGTCATAATATTGCAATGTTAACATGGCTTTCCCTGAAAACTGAACCAACCTGGCCACCTGTTCATATACTGCCAGGCGATATAAATTGCGGTCAGCCAATGTCTTCATACTGTCAATGCTGGCGATTGCATTATTACAATAGCGCATGGACAAGGATGCATTCTGCAGCTTTACCGAATATGCTGAGGTCCAATCCTCTTCATTCTCCCAGAAAAAGGGCAGATCAATCACTGCCTCGGTGGGATTCTCCATCTTGGAAAGATAATTACGACTGTTGGATTTTAACAGGGCGGCATTCCACCAGTCAACTGCCAGTTCAAGATCATCCACAAATCCATATTCCTCTCCCGACAGCGCATGGCCATACTCCCGGTGCCGGTAGGCCGCCTTTATTTCCTCTTTGCTTCTTATATCGCCCGACCAGGAATACTCGGCAAAGGCCAGAATTCCACGCATATAAAGTTCAAAGTGGGGCGAATCATCATCCCAGAGTGTTAGCAGGAGCCCTCCGATTTCCATATCAATGGAGCTCGTGGCAAAGGACCTGATATTCTCCATATTGCTTTCATTCTGAGGCATCAGCTTCCAGCGCGTCTGCCCGGCTGTTGCACCCATCACAGGCAGATCATGTTCTGTAAACCATTCCATAGCCTTAATATTCCCTTCCGCCTCAGGATGGCTGTAGTTCCATCGCATATAGATACAATTGTCGGGGAACATATCCAGGTAATCCAGCAACTTATGCTCATTTTCCTTCCACAGGCGGTCCACCTGGTACCTGGAGTGACCGGTGTTGAACATGGGGTCGTAGAGTCCTGCATATTTGATGGGCATATCGTCCCAGAAGATGGGTATGCGATCGTGTTCATCTGCAAATCTGCATACCTTGTTCAGCCAGGTGAGCTGCAATTCCAGCTCAGACATTCCGCTGTTACGTCCTGTTGTATGCACCTCATCACCGCCCACATGCAGGTATTTGCCATCTGGCATGGCCTCCATGGCATCCCGGTACAGATCGAACTGAAGTTCATAGGTTTCAGGCAGGAGTGGATTAAAGGCCCAGTCGCTATCCGGATTGTCGCGTAAATACCTATACCGGTCATGCTTCAGGATATAGGATGCATGGCCCAGTCCCTGTACCAGAGGACTGATGTCTATAAAGCGTTCTTTGGCATAATCGCTCAGCTTCTGCCACTCTTTTATACTCAGGGCATCGGCAGAACCTACAATGGGTCGACGTTCATAAGCCAGTTTATCTTCCACTTCGGCGATTATTGCATTTATCTTATACAGGGCCAACCGGTCAATGAGCTTATAATAGTATTCTGTATGCTCCATATGGTGCTTCATATCCAGATGAATGGCCCTGTAGGATAATTTGGGCCTGTCCTCAATATGACACTCGGGTAAAAGAAGGCCCTGCTCCCTGGCATCCTCTGCCAGTTGCAAAAAGGTCATATATCCATAAAAGCGTCCGGCTTTTTTATCCGCACTGATGGTAACCTGATCCCTGGAAATATCCAGCCTAAACCCTTCATCTTCCAGGACAAGTGACTTTTCATCCCGAAACACTATCTGAGGCCCTGCTATCTTATTTGTTTCTTCCATCCCTTCCACAAATTCGGCAGGAATGGGCAAAGGGATTCCATCGGCCAGCCGATAGTAATATATGGAATCGGGATGTAATTCGCTGGGACCATAAAACTCAAGCACCTCGGGCTCAGGTAGAAGCATATACTCACCGCTTGTACTGCCAGGATCGCAGGCTGTTAAAAACAGCACATATGCAGCAATAAAAAGGATATTCAGTTTTCTCATAATTCCTTTAGTTTTTGTCGGTGGTACTTCAGGGCATTTCTTTTCACTTCCCCGGTGGTGTGCTTCACATGCCTGTTCAAAAAGTCAAGAACAAAGTCCACGTCAAGCTTGGAGTATTCACGCATCACCCATCCCACGGCAGTCTTTGCAAAGCGCTCATCACGCCTGATCAGGATATCCGAAAAGCTATATATGGTTTTTGAATGCCTGCCCATGTTTTTCGCACAGGCAAAAGGGACAAGAGAGGCCCGGGCCTTCCATAAATAGGGGTCACGGTTCCATCTTTTCAGGATCCAGATAACTTCCTCATCGCCGGAATCGACTATGGGGCCAAGTACTTTTACGCAGAGCCAGTCTGATGTATTCCAGTCATGGATATAACACTCAGTGAACCAGTCGGAGATCAGACTTAAAAGGAATGTATTCTTTTGCCTTCCCAGCCAAAAGAGCTGCATGTAGATGATGGCTGCCAGTTTATACTCTGCCAGTTCGCTTCGCATCAAACCATTTACCAGACTTACCTGCTGATTCATAGGGAGCTGATCCAGCCCTTCACTCCTGTTCTTTTCTCTCAGAAGCTTCCTTATTTCGGGAATACTTGTTCCAATAAACCGAATCTCACCCTTCATGTAACTGTTCCACCAGTCTGCTTTTTGCGGGATCGACCTGTGCTTTAATTCCTGAACAAGAGTCTCAGCGTACTGATTCATCTGTAAATAGGATATGCATCTAAAATAGCTTTTTTATCTTTAATATCGCAAATCTATAAATCCCAAAATCCTAAAAAATGAAACGAAGCTGCCTTAGCATCCTGCTTGTCGCCCTCTGCCTGATCACAGAGGCTCAGATTACCGGCTACACCACCCTGCAGAATATCCCATATTACCCGGATTCTGAGAATGTCGCTGATGATTATATCAAGGAGCGCTGTGTTCTCGATTTATATTGTCCGGAAAATAAGCAGGGATACCCAACAGTGGTCTGGTTTCATGGAGGGGGGCTGACAGGTGGAAACAAATCTCTTCCCCGGGAATTAAAGGAAAAAGGGATGGCCGTCGTGGCTGTCAATTACCGCCTCTATCCAAAAGTCAAGGCACCGGTCTACATTGAAGATGCCGCGGCGGCCGTGGCCTGGGTTTTCAATCACATAGAAGAGTATGGTGGTGATCCGGACCTGATCTTTATATCGGGTCACTCTGCAGGGGGCTACCTTACCAGCATGGTGGGTATGGATAAGCGATGGCTGAATAAATATGAGATTGATGCCAACCGAATTGCGGGTCTGATCCCCTTCAGTGGTCACACCATCACCCATTTCACGGTCAGAAAGGAGCAGGGAATTGAAAGTACACAGGTTGTAATTGACGACCTGGCTCCACTCTTTCATGTGCGGAATGATGCGCCTCCCCTGCTATTGATCACGGGCGACCGGGAGATGGAGATGATGGGCAGGTACGAAGAAAACGCTTACATGATGCGCATGATGAAAGTGGTTGGTCATCCCGATACCCGTCTCTATGAAATGGATGGCTACGGGCATAATATGCTCACACCGGCATTCCCGCTGCTGATCAATGAAGTGAAGAGGATTGAAGCATTGCAGGACTAGAAAGTGGCCTTTTCAATCTGCTCCAGGGTGATCACCTCATAGACGATGCCCTGGTAGGGACTTGATAATCCGGCTTCATATAAACAGGCAATACTTCCCCCGGATAGCTGTGTGAGGTCTGAATAGGCAGCGGGTCCCTGGTGAATCACCAGGCATCCGGACCAGGAGGCGCCATCATCCATGCTGCTGCGCAGGCTCAAATTCTGGCGTCTCTCCGTATCGGCAGGATTCAGAAAAAGTAATACATCTGTCTTATCCTCCTCAGAATTTACCATTAACATACTTGCCTGACAGATGGGTTCAATCAATGCCTTATCTGAGACAATATCACCCCAGCTATGGCCTCCATCCTCGCTGAAAGCAACTTTTCTGTTCTTCTGTGTGCGGTCATAATTCCGCATATTTAAAATCACCCTTCCATCGGAAAGTTCTGCCAGGGTGCATTCATTCACCTGATCCTGGGGTGTGCTCCCGCCAAGCTCCCAGCTTCTTCCATGGTCGTCAGAATAAATACTGTGGGAAAAATACTTTTTCGTTGCGGCCTCGATGTGGTCACAGGGAATCAGTAGTCTCCCCTTATGTGGCCCCTGGTTTAACTGGATCCCGTGACAGGGACCTGTGGCATACCAGGTCCAGTTTTCCTGTTTCACCGAGGCGGTGATCTCCCTTGCTTCCGACCAGTTTTGACCATCATCCTCAGAGCTCATCACGAAAACACGCCTGGTATCACGACTCTTTCCCTGGATTATTTCCTGCTCATGGTCAACTCCAAGGTTCCAGGTTGATAGAAGATAGATGTTACCGGTGGCTTCGTCCAGAACTGGTGCTGGATTTCCGCATACATTTTCTCCGTCATCCCATATCACAATGAGTTTGCTCCAGCTCTCGCCATGGTCCTCAGAATATTTCATCACCAGGTCTATATCACCGGTATCGGAACATCCCTTCTTACGTCCTTCAGCAAAGGCAAGAACGGTACCCCGGGTGCTTGTAACTATGGCTGGAATTCGGAAACACTCATAGCCATCTGTTCCGCTTTCAAAGAGATAGTTCAGCTGCTTCTGAGTCTGGCCTATACCCATATTGCATAACAGTAAACCGAGTCCAATAACAAGTAGTTTCATTCCGATTATGATTAAGCCCTGAACCAGAAAATATAGGTGCAGTTGGCACATACAAAACAGCGTGCTTCCTTATTGGCAAAGTCCACATCAAAGAGAGAGGCAAGTGCTGTGTTCAGCTGAGCCCTTGTCTCAATAAACTGGTCCCTGTCACATACAGGACAGATCAGTTTCCTGTCTTTCACCATCACCGTATCTGGTTTTTTTTTACTAAATCGTACCATAGTCCTGAATTTGGGTTCGAACAGACAAGTTAGTCATCATACTCAAGCAATGCCAGCGAAGCCCTGATATAATCTATGTCAAATAGCATCATAAACTATTGCGCTGAATCATTTTTAATGTGTATATTCGACACATTAAATAATCTCAATAAAAAGAACTATGAAAAACAACACCATCAGAAATTTCGCACTCTTACTCACAGTAATCCTTGCATTTTCATCATGTGCCTCCACAAAAGTCGCCAAAGATCCCCATGCCCAGTACCTGGGAGAATGGGAATATGTAGTTGAAGATCTTCCTGTAGATATTGACGGAACTTTCGTGATTTCCAAAGTAGAAGGTGTCCTGAAGGCAAAGATGATCAATCCCATGGGAGAGATGGAAATTGAGGATCTTACAATTGTAGAGGGAGTATTAACTTCCGAATTCGAGGTTGAAGGGAATTTCATTGAGCTGGAAGGTACATTTACTGAAAATGTGTATAAGGGCTTTCTTTTTGTTCAGGGCGGCGAGTTCCCCATGAATATGACCAAGATACAATAGCTCTTTGACATGAAAAGACGCACTTTCATTAGAAGTAGCGCAGTAGCTGCTGCGGGAGTATCCCTGCTAAACACAGGATTTATCTCCCGCAGAGCAGCTATTTCAAGAGATATTGGCATCCAGCTCTATACCATGGCCAAACCTCTCTCCGATGATTTCACCGGTACCATTAAGAAACTGGCAGCCTTTGGCTATAAGAATCTGGAGTTTGCCGGACCCTATTATTTCAGTCCGGAGGAAGAAATAAAAAACAATCCCCTGGTGGCTGTTATGGGATTGAGCGGTTATGGTTATCACGGACATACTCCCAAAGAGATCCGCATGATGCTTGACGACCTGGGCCTGGTATCAACTTCGGCACATATTTCAGATAATTCTCTGAAATACAATATTGATGAAGCCATTGAGGCAGCAAATATTATCGGTCAGAAGTATATCCTGAGTCCCGCTTTCCATGGACAAACACCAGAGGAATACAAAGCTGCGGCAGAACTCTACAATGGATTTGGAGAGCTTTGCAAAGCCGGAGGGATCCGCTATGGTTACCACACCCACAACGGCGAGTTTGCAGTTTATGACGGACATACCTTATTCGATATCCTGGTAAAAGAGACCGATCCGGAACTGGTTTCTTTTGAGCTTGATCTATTCTGGGCCGCAGTGGCAGGAGTTGATGTGGTAAAACTGGTAAAGCAGTACCCGGGACGCGTCAAACTACTCCATATCAAGGATATAGATAAGCCAATGGAGGAACCTTACACGACCTTTGACCCCGGTGTTGAAATGGGCATGCTTATGCAGCTAATGAAAAGGCAGTGCATTATCGGCGAAGGTGCAATTGATTTTAAATCCATCCTTAGCCAGGTGGACGACGCGGGCATCGACCAGCTGTTTATAGAAAGTGACTTCCCCCCTGAGCCCATGAAATATGCGGAGCAGAGTGTCACCAACCTCAAGAAGATCATCTCTTCCATATAAGAAATATTATATCTCCGGGGCAAAAGAATGTCCCGGAGGTAAAACATCCTTTCCTTTTCTCCGTTTAAGACAGGTAAGTGCAACCATTTTGCACCGAATCTGTTTTTGATAAAGTGAGAAACAAGCAATCATTACTGATTATACTGCTGGGACTGATGCTAAGCTGCACCATTTATGGTCAGAAGGCAGGCTTTTTAAACCAGCTCCGTATCGGCTTCGGAGGCGGAGTCAATATGGCTCAGATTGTTGATCTGGAACCTTATAATATCTATGAGGACCTGAGTGGGGCCAGCTATACTAACGAGTATTCAGGCATGTTTCAAAATATTGGAAACCAGTATTTTGTACAAATTGAATGGTTCAATGACTTTCTTATTGTCGCATTGAAACCAGGTACCTACACCTACCGCTTCAGTAAGCTCAATGAGATCGTATTCAGCAACGAGACGGTGGAACAGGAGACTCCCTATCTGCTTCGCTACTTCGCTGTTCCGCTGGAAGTCCGGTACAGATTTGACTTGCAGCGCTTCCGTCCATATGCGGGTGCTTCAATAGCCTACAGTAATCTGCTGGGTTCACTTGATGCATCCAACCAGACTTTTATAAGTTCCAAGTTTACTGCAGGTGCTGTGGCCGGAACCTATGTTGACCTCAGGTATGTGATCCTCGACCTGAATGTAGGCTATCATATTGGGCTTAATAATATTACCAATAAAGCTGATCGCTTTGAGACCGGCGGTGGTGAGACTTTTGCCCAGGATGACATTATGCTTAATGACCTGCAAATCAATCTTTCCGTTCTCTTTTCGCTTTCGAAACAGAAGCACTATAGCAATGTTGAATGCTTTTATTAATGCTATGAGAATTAAAATAAGCCATATTGCCCTGCTGTTCTTCCTGCTGCTGCTAAGCTCAGCATGTGAGATAAACCAGAAGGATATCATGCCTGAAGATGGTTTTGTGAAAATTTATAATCACCCGGATGAACAGCTGGCCCTCTATCCCGAAAGCGTCGTGGAAATGCCCGATGGAGGATATATTATAATTTCGGCCGTGAAGGATGAAAATGCAGATATTGAATATCCCTATACTTCCATAGTTCGCACATCTTCGTCGGGAGTGGTCACCTGGACCATGGACTACCAGTGGTTGACTCCCACCTCGAAACTGATCCTTCAGAATGGTTCCCTGAGCTTCGTGGCAATGAATCAGACCTTTGATGCCTATGCGGTCACAATCGACCCGGATAACGGATCAGAAACTGCTTCCCACGCACTGGATATTACCATGCCACTTTACTCATTTAGTGACGAGCAGGGAAATCTCATGGTCCTGGGCTATGATTTTGTAACCCACTCCTCCTGGATAGCAAAATACAACAGTAGTTTTCAACTTCAGCGAAGTAACAGGCTGCATGTAAATACGGATATGGAATATGAGGTGCAGCGCCACCTGAACAAGACGGGACAGGATTATCCCTTTTTTATCGGAGCCTACACTAACAGCTCCGCTTCAGGATACTTTGTGAATTGCTTCTATAATTATACTTTGCGGACCGTTTTTCTTGACGGGAACTCATTATCGGCCATGGGGAATATTTACTCTTTCCAGACTGAGGAAGGAATCAGTTCTCTGATCCAGAAATCCGGAAGCCTGTTTGGCCTCACCTCATACTATGAAGGTAACAACTATATCATGGCCGGTGCCGAAATTGATGTATTAGGCAGTGAGAACATCAAGGATATGCCCGCCGAGCCCCAGTATGAACTCACCTACAGGGCAGCAGTAATGGCCCTTCAACTGAATGCGGATTCGGATAAGTTTACCATGTTTGCATCCCAGACCAACGAAAACTCCATTTTGGTCTATCAGTATGCCCTTGAATCGGACAGCCTGTTGTACACACATAACAGGGTTTTTGACGACCGGGTGGAGGTACGGGATCTTATCCAGACTGCTGATCAGGGAATTGCCATCCTTGCAGGTATCTATACCGTGGGAAAATACAAGCGTCCCTTATTGATCAAAATGCCCCCTGCCCAGTTTGTTCTTGAGGAAGACTAAGCAGCTCCTTCAGCTCTTGCAACTATAACTTAAGAAAACTGCTGTGAATCCTCTTACCCTGATGGATCATTTGCAAATGGTACATACCCTCTTTCAGGTCCGATACATCCAGTTCTGTCACATTGGGTCCGAACAATCCCTCACGGTGTACTGAAATCAGACGGCGTCCCGACGAATCAATAACATGTAATCCAATATCTCCCCTGAATTCAAGGTTGAACTGGATATGAAGCATATCCTTTACCGGATTGGGATAGATATACAGAGAGTTCGGATTCTTCCCCGGAGTATAATCCTGCGTCCCGGTAACATGCACAATGGGCAATCTGCTGTCGACCCACTGGCTGAAACCCGTATCAATGAGTGCCTGATTATCTCCTTCGAACCAATCCTGGATAACGGAGGTATAGATCTGCCTGTAATCAATGTTGTAAACCAGGTTATAGTTATTCATGTCTTCAGGCTGCAAGCCGGGATTCACCCCGTAAATGCCGCTATTCAATTTTGTTCCAAAAACAAAGACAGGAGTAGCTGTTCCATGATCAGTTCCGTAACTGTCGTTGGATTTGGCGCGTCGACCAAATTCGGTGAAGGTCAGGGAAAGAACACGCTCATCAATCCCCAGCTGGTTCAGGTCGTCATAGAAGGCTTTCACTGCGCCTGAAAGGTTGTGAAGCAATGCTGCATGTACTCCCAGGCTGGGATCATTTTCATCCACCTGTTCGCCATGGGTATCAAAGCCCCCGATGCGGCAGAGGAAGATCTTGGTTTTCACGCCCCCCTTGATCAGCCTTGCAATGAGTTTCAGCTGACTGCTCAGGTTGTTAGCCCTGATGGGTGAAGCATAGGGATAGACTTCGGGGTACTCCACACCGGAGTTGCTACCCGCATCATATACATCCTTCAGGCGGCCCGCATACTGGTTCGATTTCTTTTCAAACTCCATGATGTAACGGAGTTCATCTCCTGCATGGCTCCCCGGGAAAGCAATGGGCGGATCCACTCCCACACTGGAAATCAACTGGTAGAACTGTTCAGGGCTTCCAATATTCAGACCAATGGGAATGCCATTCTCACGGTGAAAAGCAAGGGAGAGGGTTCCGCTTAACTCAATCCCGATGGGATCCTCCATGGTTTCGCTGGGATAGGCATCAGGATAACCCGGATAGATATTATTCAGGTAACGACCCATCCAACCCGACTGGTACTGGTTGTTCTCCGATTCATCTCCACCCATAAAAACCACATCCCTGCCCCTGAAATGGCTCAGGTTCATATCGGGATAGCCCACATTCTGGATAATCGCTACCTTTTCCTGGTCGTACATCTCTTTAAATGCCAGCATCTCGGGATGCAATCCCACCCTGGCATTCTCATCCACCGTATCATCCACTTCCAGGTAACTCCTGGTTCCGGTATGCCTGATGGCAATATTAGGTCTGAGATTGTAGTATTCATCATACTGGGAGATGGGGATCAGGGTATTGAGTCCGTCGTTCCCACCATGCATCTGGATAAATACCAGTACCTTATCATTAACCGCATCTGCAGCAAAGCGTGCCATGGGGCTGTTTGCAGCCAGCATGTTCAATGGAATCCCGCCCAGTGTTAATCCAGCGGCACTTCCATAGGCCACGTTCCGTATAAAATTTCTTCTTTTCATAGCCTTTTAGTATAGTTGAAATTCAGGAGTCTCAATTAAGGCAGTAAGCAGTCCTTCCAGCAAAGCCCGGACCACAGTATCATCACTCGAACCCAGGTAAGCACTCCATTCCTGGGTCCACAACAGACGTGCATAGGCCTGATCCTCCGGATTGTCCAGAAAAACCGTATAGAGGAAGTAGTCGTAGCGTTCCTGGGTGGGCTCTATGGCAAAAAGATTTGCCACCAGCACATCCATAATTTCCACAGCATCGGATGGGTCAGAAATATGTCCTGAATTTTCCACCCAGTCCACTATATCCAGAATAAAGGTCCTTGTGTTTTCCTGCTCCAGTGTTTGCATAAGAATTCCACCTGACTGGTACCTGTGCGCCAGGGCATAGGTAGTTATCCAGTTCCGGTTATATCCCGGAATCTGGTGATAGGCAGGATAGCCGGCCACCTCAAAGGGTTCATAAAAATTCAGCCCCTGGTCCACCAGCTTTGAGACCACATATGTCATATCCTGATAGAATGTGATTGTATCAGTATCGCGGTCAGGAAACTGAATCTCAAACAACCTGAAGAGTCCTGTAAATATATCCACCGGCGATTTAATCAGGGCCCCCACATTATCGTTCTCTTTCACAGCATCGTCCTGGTCAAAGAAATGCTCGCTTTTCAAAAGAACCGTCAGAAGCTCCTGAATGCTGTAATCATTATCAATCAGGACCTGGGCAAGGGGACCAATGATATCTGTCTCGGCCTCCTCGGTGATAAAATGGTAGACAAAAAAGCGATAGAGCTTCCTGGCTATAAAACGGCCTGTCTCCTGCTGGGAGAAGATCATCTCAATCATCTCATCCAGCTCACCAAAGGCATCTTCCACAGTGGAAAAATCCTCCACCAGAGCCGGGGGCTGAATGCTTGTGCCTCCAAATTTTGAGGTAAAGGTTTTTATTCCGGCATCGTGTTCCGTGGCAAGTTCCGTCGTTCCGTCACCAGCCAAATGGCTGCGCATTTTTCCTGCGGGCAGATTTGTATCCGGATCCAGGTAGGTATATGTCTCATCCAGTTCCCAGCCCGTAAGTACACGGGTGGCTGCTTTAATATCATCTTCAGTGTAGTTGGTATAGTCTCCTTCGGCCACCTGCTTCCCTTTGCCAATGCTGTAAAGCTCAAACATTTCCCTGGCAAAATTCTCATTGGGGGAATTCCTTTTGTTGGAATATCCATCCAGGTACCTTAACATGGCATTGTCCACGCAAATCTTCTTGAAAAGTTCCTTAAAGCTGCCATAGGCATAGTGCCTGTAAAGACAATTCTGATAGTAGACCGCCTCACTCTGGTTGATCTCGGTCCATCGCGCAGGCAAATGGGTATGCATGAACCAGGTAATACGTTCCTTGAGTGTTGGCGGAGCCTGGCGCATCACGTCCATATGCCAGGCCTGAAAGTACTCGAAGAGCTGGTCCTGTTCACTATTTACCTCTCCGGCTTTGGGGGGACCGTCCACACCGGTGGGGTCAACCCAGGTTAAGCTGGTAAGAGGATCAATAGGCGGTGGTGGATTTTCAGCGCTATCGTCAAGCAGGAGATTTATTGCTTCGGTAACTGTTAATCCTGAAAACTGATCGATTTCAGAAATGGTGGGCCCAAAAGTGGCCCTGCGTAAGAGGTGAGCTGCACGTGCACGCCCCAGTACGCCGGTGATTTCATTTAAAGAAGCCATCGGGTCAGGTTTTAATATAAATAGAAAACGGAAACCGGACCCAATGGTTGCATTCAGAATGTTAAAAATTCAGTAATATAGAATCTATATAAACTGAAATCATGTAACCTGCTCCCTGTCAAGTGAATAATCCTTATAAAATTTCTTTCTAATAATCTCCTTTAGCTGGGTCACAGCCTTGAAAATATCCTCATATGAGGTGTATAAGGGACTGATGCCAATCCGGATATTATTAGGCTCCCTGAAGTCGGGAATCACCACCCCGCCGCCCAGACCCGGATCGTTAAGGGCTCTGCAAATGCGATATGCCTCTGCATGCTTCAGGGAGATGTGAGATCCCCTCTTCTCAATGAGTTCAGGCGAACCCACCCGGATACCGCTACCCGTGATCCAGGGTTTTACCAGGGACAGCAGGTATTCACTCAGTGCCACACTTTTTTGCCTGATGGGATCAACACCTGCTTCCAGGATCATATCCAGGGCAGGACCCAGACCCGCCAGGGAAATTACGGGGGGGGTCCCTGCAAGGAATTTGCGAATTCCTTCCCCTTTCCGGTAATGCAGATGGAAGTCAAAAGGTTTGCTTTCACCAAACCAGCCCTGAATAGGGTTTTCAATTTGCTCCTGTAACTCCCTCTTCACATAGAGAAAGGCAGGTGAACCCGGTCCGCCATTCAAATATTTATAGGTACACCCCACTGCCAGGTCCACATTTGCCTTATTCAGATTCACCGGGACCACTCCGGCTGAATGGCTCAGATCCCAGAGAACCAGAGTATCGTGCAGGCGAGCCAGCTCTGTAACCCGCTCCATATCATACATATAAGCGCTTTTAAAGGCAACGTGCGACAAAGATATCAGGGCCGTATTATGGTTAAGCATCCGCACCAGTTCGGTCATATCTGATGAAATCCCATCGGGCGACTTTAACAGGCGCAATTTATACCGGTCGCCAAACTGTCTGACCAATCCCTGAAGGATGTAGAGGTCCGATGGGAAGTTCATATCGTCTGAGATAAGCTCAGTTTTACCTTCCCTGGCTCTTAACGCGCCATAGGCCAGCTTATATAGATTAACGGAAGTAGAATCAGAAACAATCACTTCATCGGGACGGGCACCGATTATGTGAGCGATCTTCTTCCCCAGCCGTGTCGATTGGGTATACCATCCTTCGTTCCAGCTCCGGATCAACTTTTCTCCCCACTGCTCCCTGATGGTATGTTCCATGGAATTCAGCGTCCTTAATGGCAGTCGCCCCAGGGAATTTCCATCCAGGTAGACCATGGAAGGGTCTGCGATCACAAATTTATCCCGGAAAGTTCCCAGTGGATCATCCCGGTCCAGCGCCCTGGCATATTCAAGGGTGTAAGGATTGCTCATAGTTATAGAAGCTTGGCAGCATTCTGATCCATGTACCATTCAAGGTTTCCGGAAACCGGGTCCACATAAAAAGCAGGATATTGATTATAATTACCCTCCTTCATGAAAATCTCACGGATCACTCCCGCCTTTTCATCACCGGAGCATATAAAAGTAACCCGTCTGGCAGCATTGAGAACTCCTCCCGTCAGAGAGATTCTTGACTGAGCTGAGACCGGGTGATGGCCTATCACACATGGCGATCCGGAGGTCCACAATTCAATTTCATTTGGAAAGATGGAGGCAGTGTGGCCGTCTGAGCCAAGACCAAGCCATATCCAGTCAAATACCGGAAAGCCATTTTCGCCGGGCAGATACTTTAACAGCTCCTTTCCATAGCGTTCAGCTTCCCCGGGGGGCTCCTCTTCTCCTCTGATCCGGTGGATCAGGTCCTTGTCCAGTCCAAGCGGATCCAATAAAATTTCCCTGGCATTCCCATAATTGCTCTCAGGATGATCGGGAGGGACACAGCGTTCATCTCCCCAGTAAATACTCACATGTGACCATTCCTCCCTGCTGGTTTGCTCTGCAAGCTGCCTGAATATGCCGAGTGATGTGGATCCTCCCGAAAGGGCTATATGAAGTTGTCTTCCCTCCTCTGCATACTCTTTCAATGTGCTGGAAAATTCACAGACAAAAGCGGCAAGCAGGCTTTCCTTATCAGGATAGATATAATTCCTCTTCCTTTCCATTACAGCTCACAATATAGACCATCATCGGCCAGGTTCTTACAAGGATAACGCCAGGTATAACCTTCCTGTTCAAACATCATATCTGCTTCCTCGGGTCCCCAGGTGCCACATGGGTATCCATGGAGGGGGATGCTTTTATCCTCTTCCCAGGCCTTAAGTATGGGATCCACAAAGCGCCAGGCCGCCTCTACTGCATCTCCCCTGGTATAGAGCGTGCTGTCGCCCTGCATGCAATCCAGTAACAAGCGCTGGTAAGCTGCAGGGATATAGCTGTCGCTCAGATTTTTATAGTGAAAATCCATGTTGGCTTCCTGCACTTTAAAACCGGCCCCCTGAACCTTCATGCCAAACTTAAGAAGGATTCCTTCATCAGGCTGTATTCTGATAATCAGTTGATTTCCCCTGTTTGAGTCCCCTTCCTGGTCGAGAAACAGGCTATGTGGAGAGGGTTTAAAATGTACCACGATCTCGGTGACCTTGGTGGGCAGTCTTTTACCCGTTCGTATATAGAAGGGAACACCACCCCATCTCCAGTTATCGATGTATAATTTCATGGCCACATATGTCTCTGTCCGGCTGTCCTCCGGAACTCCCTCTTCGTCCCGGTAGGCAGCCATAGCCTCTCCCCGAACATGCGAAGCCATATATTGTCCCCTGATAAGCTGATCACGTATGGCCTTACCGGTAATTGGCCGGAATGACTGGAATACTTTCAGAACTTCATTTCTGATGGCATCGGAACTGATCACTGTAGGTGGCTCCATGGCCACCAGTCCAACCAGCTGGAGCAGGTGATTCTGCAACATATCCCTCAGGGCACCAGAATTGTCATAGTATCCCCCTCTGCTTCCAACTCCCAGGCTCTCCGAGGAGGTGATCTCCACATGGTGTACATAGTTCCGGTTCCAGAGGGGTTCAAAAATCCCATTAGAGAACCTGGTTACCAGCACATTCTGTACGGTTTCTTTTCCCAGGTAGTGATCGATCCGGTATACCTGTTGTTCCTGCAAATGAGAAAGAAGTTTCCTGTTCAGTTCGTTGGCCGAGAGGTAGTCCATCCCGAAAGGCTTTTCAATAATGATCCTTCGGAAGTATTCCCCGGTCTCCCTGGTAAGTCCATGCTCCGAAAGCAGCCGGGGAATGGTCTCATAAAGCGATGGTGGTGTAGCCAGATAAAAGAGATAGCTGGGATCGATCTCCAACTCTGAGCTCATCTTTTCCAGATGTCGGGCCAGGCCTGCAAAATCATCTCCGGACTTTGTATCCATGGAGTAGTAATAAAGCAGGGGGAGCAAAGCCTCAGCATCTTCCATGTGGCTGGAGATCATAGCTCTGTAGCTGCTATCGTCATATTTGCTTCTCCCTACACCAAGCACTGCAAATTTATCGGGCAGCAGATCCAGTTTTTGCAATTCGCCCAGGGCTGGAATCAGTTTCCGCCTGGTCAGATCGCCAGAGGCGCCAAATATAATCAGTATATGATCCTTCGGTTTATACATAGCTTATTCCATTGTTATTCTGTATACGGTGGACCTGGCGGTCACAAACAGCTCATACTCCTTGGGACCAAAAGCCAGGTTGGTGGCCGGAACAGGCAGGGAAATGGTACCCAGATGTGTTCCTGCACCGTCCAGTACCAGGATGCCTCCCGGACCGGTCACAAAAAGATTCCCGTTCCTGTCCACCTTCATCCCATCGGGTCCACCCGGGAGAGTGGTATCAACAGCCCTGAAAAAAACCTCTTTTTTCACAGCTTCTCCTTTTCCATTAAGGGTGTATCTCAACCAGAATACATCGTATTGCTCCTCTCCTTCTTCCTGCAAAATTTCCATATTAGCCACGTAGAGATACTTTTCATCGGGCGACAGGGCTATCCCATTGGGCCACGAAAGGGTACTGTCGATCAATGTAAGCTGTCCACGATCCCACCTGAATACCCCATTGAAAGGCAGGTCTTTTTCCGGATCAGCGTTCAGTCCGGCCAAACCCCACGGAGGATCGGTAAAATAGAGAGCCCCCAGAGAGGATCTGCAAAGATCGTTGGGACTATTCAGCCTGAGGCCCCGGTAAGAATCCACCAATGTTGTCAGTTTCCCTTCCGGCGATAAGCGGGTAATACTCCTGGATGCATGTTCACATGCCAGCAGGTCGCCTCCTGCCATAAACAGGAGCCCGTTGGATTGATTGGAAGAATCACGAAAGCTCACAAACCTCTTCCCGGTCCACCTGTAAATGGTGTTCCCCGGGATATCAGAAAATACCAGGAAGCCCCTGGGATGCCATGCAGGTCCCTCGGTAAACTCAAAGTTGATTCCAATGCGCTCGATTATAGCGCCTTCAGGAACCACCTCCCGGAATCTTTCATTTTCGGGAAGAAATTCACCAACAGGAAAAACCCTCTCTTTGGTTCTACATCCTGAGAGGAGCACTATTCCTAAAACCAAACAGCTCAGTATGCTATTTTGTGCATGCAATCTCATACCTTATTCAACAAGTGCTGCGGGCAGCTCGCGATTTACCATGTTCCTGTGGTGACCATTGCTGGTCATTTCCACCGTATGGCAGACCATACACTGTCCATGTGTTCCAATGGTCCCTGCCAGGCCCTGGTACTGCAAGGGCTGCAGGTTATCTCTATGCAGGCCATATTTATTAATAGCTCCGTATATGGCATGGGTTGAACCGTGACACGCCGAGCACATCACCCCGTGATTGTCGGTCCGGTTCCGGTACAGAGCGTCAAAACCAGGAGCCCAGCGGTTAAATGCTGTTCCTTCAAAGCCATCCTCAAATATATTAAAATTAGTGTGACATGAACGGCAATCAGGTTCCATTAGCCATGGCTGTCTGGGTATTATCGCCTCTTTTGTATCTACATAAACCGGTTCCAATCCCCTGCCAAGCCTTTCCGCAGCTTCAATTTCCGGCTGTGTGGCGAGCAATCCAAGTGCATGATCCTCCAGGGTTCCATGACATTCTGTGCAGCCAATCCCCACCTCAGAGTGTCTGCCCCGGAAGAAGCTGGTATTGCCCTCTGGTCTGGAAGGGTGACACATGTTGCATGCCTCCTGGTCCATCCCCGAAAGATAGTTGGCATGGAATCCGTGAATGGCCGTAGAGAAATTCAGAACACCTGGCTTACCGGGGGCCATGACTGCCGGATCTGGATGACAGGACTGGCACAGTTTGGGTTCACCCTTCTCCGCATCTGTTAGCAGGGTGGTCCCGTTCATTCGATCGTGCGCATCCAGAATATTGATGGCAGTCTGATCAGCCATTCCTGAGACATTATTCCAGGCCCATCCGCCTTCATGACAATTCCGGCATCCCAAAGCGGTGGAAGTGGGAGCCACAGCCCTTGTAAAGGCAAGCATCTCTCCAGTATTATCATCAAAGGCTCTGATGGTAAAGACCGGATAGGGATTGTAGGTCTTGTTATCCATATAGGGTACCACAGGTATCTTGTGGGCTGCAAATACAGAACCATGCAACTCCATGATTCCGCTCACACCCTTACCCGTTAAACCGGTTCCCTCGGGAAGATCAACACCAAAAATCGCCTCATCATAGTCCCAGAACATGGAATGATATTCCGGATGTTCAAAATCCTCTTCCACTGCATAATCCATAGTGATGCCAGTGCTTACCAGTTCAGGTAAGGGACCTCTTTTGAAGAGCT
The DNA here is from genome assembly GCA_964458155.1 of uncultured Bacteroides sp. Lineage (GTDB taxonomy): Bacteria > Bacteroidota > Bacteroidia > Bacteroidales. The sequence goes on along the minus strand of CAYWGP010000199.1, from coordinate 10,142 downwards.
GTGCATTGAAGGTATTGGCAGGAGGAAGGAAGGAAAAGTACTTTTCGTTGTCGGATATGTAATGCATCCCCAGGTCGTTCCAGACCAGGAGCACGTAGGCATTGGAATCGGGATTAAACGGGGGAATATTCAGGGGCAGGTCCGGTGCTTCATACTCCAATTCCTCGGCTGTGGTCTTACCCTGCAGCTCCCTGTAGATATAAGCTGCCACGGCCTTTTTTTCCCCTTCAGTCCCGGCAAAGGGCGGCATATAGGAGTTTACCTTCCCCATACCTGTTAACATGGCCTCAAGGCCCCGCTCAGTTAAGCGGTCCGACTTGTTTAACACACCATTATAGCCATCAATGGTATGGCAGGCCATGCATTGCAACCTGAAAATTTCGGCACCGGCCTCCAGTATGTTTTCATCTGTAAGTTCCTTTATCTCGGTCCATCTGGCATGGCGAAGGAATCCTTCCTGGTTTAATGTCTCCATTTGTTCCGGTCTGATACCGGTGGAATACATATGCCCGTAAAGTACATAGGGTTTTCGTGCAATCTCCCGCAAATATTCAAAGCCTGCCATCCATCCAAAGCAGATTACTACCAGTATCAGGGCCCCGGTCTTCTGAACCTTTTGAGATGATTTTACCAGGGTAAAAAGACCCAGTCCAAAGAGCAGAATGGAGCTTATGATAATCAGGCTAATAAAGGGTGAGCTTTCCCGGTTAAAATGAAACAGGTTCTGAAAGGATTCGGCGCTGATCACCCTTGTATAGTAAATTCCCGTAAATACCAGGACCAGCAGTGGAATATACATCCACCTGGCACACAGGCGGAATACAGTCTGGCGCATTTTTTTGTCCTTCAGCCAGGCTCCTGTTACCAGTCCGAATACTCCGGCAAAGATTAAGGCGATACAGGTGCGGAAAATCAGCGAAGGCAGGTAGCTGGGATTAAAGATTCCCTGCCAGAAGCCGCCGGTTTCTATCCATTTACCGGGGGTGAGCATAAAACCAAGAATCCCGTTTATAATAAAGAGACTCAGCCATGCAAAAATAAAATAGAGCCAGCCCAATGTCATGTGGGATTTATGATCCATCTTTCCAAATCGATAATGGTATATTAACAGGGCCACTATCTCCCCGATAAAGAAGACCCACTCGATGGCCCATCCAAACACAAAGGTGTGGATAAGGCTCGAGGTGGCCGCCGGGTTAACCAGGGATATGATAAACCAGATCCCCACCCCACTCATCCCTCCAAAAACCATGGTGAGCAAGAGGAAAAACCAGGTATGTTTTCTTACATATTCCAGTAGAGCCTTATTCTTTGTAAGTACTGCTTTTCTTTCGGTCAGCACCAGGAAGAGGCCACCACCCACTGCCAGGTGCGAAATAACAACATGCAAAACTGCTATGATTGCGATTAATAAACCTCCTCCCAGTTGGGGAAGATACCAGACTGGATAGTTCATGATTTGGAAGTTTTAGATTTGAAAATAAGCCGGATCATGTAATAGAGGGCATAGAGTCCAACCAAAAACACCAGTAAAAATGCAATCAGGGGCGATTGCTCACCCATATTCTCAAGCTGCGAGGGACGAAACAATTCCTTCAGATAAGCTCCCCTGGCCAGATCACGGACAATAACCATCACCAGCACCTCCAGGCCTCCCATTATCATGGCTGGTATTAATCGACCTGTAAATGCACTGTGCAGGATCAACAATGCCAGTAACCAGCCGCTTACCATCATAGATGTAGCAAAGAAGGATTCTCCCATAAAGGTTTTCCAGACCGTTTCCGGCATGCTAAGCCAGAACCAGCTTCCCACAGCGAACTGAACCACTGTGATCCATCCAAATATCTTCAGATTGCGTTTAATCTGGGGCTCTTTTTCCTTTTCATCTATTTTAGAATAGTGGTAGGCTATGGCTCTGCCAAGAGCTCCAATGGCAAGAGCTGACAGCAAAAAATGCAGGTACCTGGGCCAGAGAGTGGGTTCACCCAAATTCAGGTTTCTTCCTCCCGGATCTTCAAAGTAGATTCCCCAGCGGTCCGGCTGGATGGCCAGCGTATTGTTATTTACAAACACAAAAGCAATGTACAGCAGGGAAAAGGATGTAAATATCAGCGCTCCCTTGGATAATCCGGGGGCCCTGTCTGTCTGCTTCACAAAAATATAGGCCCCGTAATAGGCCAGGATCAGAATGGGAATTACCAGGATCCATGGCACCCCCAGCATGACCGAGCTGGAATAGAAAAAATGCCCGTAAAGTACCTGGACAAATAGAAGGGGTGGCACCCCGAAATTTACAGTCAGGGCCACAAGTGTTGGGATGCTGCCCGAGGTCCTCTTCTCCAATTTCCCCGTAAGGAGGTCCCACAAAGTTAAAAGACTTCCCCCCAGGAGGAAGTTCATCAGGACCATATGTATGAAAAAAGTAACTAGCAGCAACACCTGGAACCATAGCCAGTGAACTGGTATGGTATCCGCTGTTGGGATTATAGAATCGTACATAATATGGAATTAGGGTTTACCCAAGATAATAAAAATGGATAGACCCTGAACCGCTTGTGAGCTAAATCAGGTGAGAAAATGATCTTGCTCTTCTTCATCCTGTGGTTTGAAAATGGATGTGTCCGAAAGCACTTTCATCTTCTTCATACCCATGACGTAGAGTACAATTACATAGGGTACAAAAAGCAGCAATAACCATCCAACCTCCACCATCAGGATAAAATCGTAAATACCATGCAGAACGATGGGTACCAGGAGAGCCCTGACCAGATACTTGACTTTCAACTCTGCATACATATGTGCAATCCCCAGGTAGTAACCCATGATGATACCAAAGATGGCATGGGCAGGTACCGCGGTAAGGGCCCTGAGAAATGCAGTCTGCATTCCCCCTTCCATCACATACAGTACATTCTCCACTCCTGCAAATCCCAGGGAAACAAAAACCGCATAGACGATCCCGTCAAATTTCTCATTAAAACTGGGACTCCTCCATATCAGCAGGTAAAGTGCCAGAAACTTAAAGAGCTCCTCGGAAGTTCCTGCCACAACAAAGGCGTGCCAGGCTGCTGCGGCAACCCTTCCCGATTGTGGCATGAAATTCATCAGCAGGCGTGCAGTAAAAACTACCGGAACCACGATCACAACACCCAGTAAAAGTGCTTTGATCAGCATGCCAAGGGGTTCCTTCTCATACTTATCCCGGAAGTAGACATAGAACAAAATAATTAATACAGGAGCGAGTGAGGCAAGAAGGGTAGTCATTGCTACCAGCCAAAGGTGGATGGAAACATGGGATTCCCGAAAGGTGTAGGATAAAAGCCATTCCCATATCCACCGCCATTTCTCATATTGACTGAGGCACCAATTGTAATATTATCTCCAAGCTTATAGGTGGCGCCCAGACTTATATTGTCCACGGCATAGGGGTTAAATGGGGTAATCGGTGCTGAGACAAGCTGTTTCACACCTGAACCATGTAATATCAGTCTGTCACTCATACGATAAGAGGCTGCTGCAAAAACAGCCAGACTGGAGTAATATCCTGGTAACATGTTTTCGCCAGGCTGGGTATAGTTCAGACCCTGGTAATGAGAGGCCATCACGCCTCCATACAAGGACCAGCGCTCATTCAGGGCCAGGGAGTAAGTCGGTGCCGCATAAAAGGTCATGCCGGAGCCATAGCCCTTCATATAAGAATAGCTGGTCCCCACTGAAAAGTTCCAGTGTCCGGGTTTTTCAGCTTTCTCTTCCGCTCCTTCTTCAAGAACCACCTCTGAAGTCTGCTGTTTTAAGCGGATTATCTCCTCTTCAGCCGATTGTGCCAGCAGTGAAGAGAAAGAAATTAGAATTGCCCCTATGAAAATCAATGTTCGCATTCCGCTTTCCTTTCCTATGCAACAAATATAGTAAACTATTTGTTTGCATCCGCCCGGGAGGTTTCCCTTTCAACAAACTGACCAAAGCGTTTGTACTGCTCGTACAATCCTGTATAGATCTGAACCATAGCCGGATCGGGATGATATTCGGTCTCAAAACCACCACCCATGGCCTGCTGGGCCTCGGGAATGGTTTTATACACCCCGGCAACCACAGCAGCTGCCATGGCCGATCCCAGTGCAACAGCCTGCTCCGATCGGGCAACCTTTATGGGCTTGTTCAGTACATCGGCCACGATCTGCATGACCAGGGGGGACTTCCTGGCCACACCTCCCAGGGCGATCACTCCGTCGATACGCACACCTTCTTTCACAAAGCGGTCCACTATCATCTTTGCACCAAAGGCTGTGGATTCCACCAGTGCCCTGAAAATGGCCGGTGCATCTGAGCCCAGTGTCAGACCCATAATGGCGCCTTTCAGGTTCTGGTTGGCATCGGGGGTTCTGCGACCATTCATCCAATCCAGGGCCAGTAAGGACGAACGTAAGGGATTGATTTTTTCTGCCGCCTCACTTAAGCTGGCAATCATGTGATCGGCGCATTCCTTTCTGATCTTATGTTTAACAGTCTCATCCAGTCCTCCCATCCCTTCCACCACATTCTCAACAGGCCACATCAAAAGATCCCTGAACCAGGCATAGATATCCCCAAAAGCCGATTGTCCGGCTTCCAGACCCACCATTCCAGGTACTATGGATCCATCCACCTGTCCGCATATACCCTCCACCAGGTTCTCCCCCAGCTCATCGGGAGGAGCAATGATCATATCACAGGTGGAGGTGCCCATGACCTTGCTGAGCTGATAGGGTCCAATTTCTGCTCCCAGTGCCCCGAGATGTGCATCAAAAGCACCGGCACCAACAGCTACTGTGGCTGGCAAACCCAGTTTCCGGGCCCATTCATCGCTCAGCTTACCCACTCTGTGCTCGCAACTGTAAGTATCTTCAAACAGGCGATCCTTAAGCCCGGTCAGTAAAGGATCCAGTTTCACAAGGAACTCTTCGTCGGGCAGTCCTCCAAAATTTTCGTGCCACATGGCCTTATGACCTGCTGCGCACCTGCTTCGCTTCAGTTTCAGGGGATCGGTTTCCCCCACAAGCAAAGCCGGGATCCAGTCGCAATGTTCCACCCAGGACCAGGCCTTCTCGCGAAGCAGTTCATCCTCACGTAATACATGGAGAATCTTGGCCCAGAACCACTCCGAGCTATAGACGCCCCCTTCATATTTTGTAAAATCTACCCCTCCCCATGAACGGGCAAGGCCATTGATCTCATCTGCCTCTTTCAGGGCTGTATGATCCTTCCAGAGTATAAACATGGCATTTGGATTCTCCTCAAAACCAGGAAGCAGGGATAAGGGTGTTCCATTCCGGTCTACCGCTACAGGGGTTGAACCTGTCGTATCCACGGAGATACCCACCACATTCCGGGCCACATCGGCTCCACATTGTTCAAGGGCTCCCACAACGGACACTTCCAGTCCCTCCAGGTAATCCAGGGGATGCTGGCGAAAGAGATTAGCTGATGGATCACAATAGTTACCTTCTTTCCAACGGGGATACTCAAATACATGGGTCCCCATCTCTTCTCCGGTCCGGGTGTCCACAACCAGTGCCCGTACCGAATCGGTACCGTAGTCTACGCCAATGGTATAACTCATCTATTCAGTCTTTAAAGATTCTTATTGTCCTGACCATAGTATGCATCCTTGCCATGCTTTCGCTGATAGTGCTTATCAACCAGGAAGCCTTCCACGCTCTGGCGCTTGCCAAGTACTTCTGTCCTGAAAGCCATCATGGCCACCTCCTCCATGACCACTGCATGATAAACCGCCTCCATTCCATCCCTGCCCCAGGTAAAAGGGCCATGGCCATGTATAAGTACTCCGGGCATTGTTCTGTAATCCAGTTGTCCGAAGGTCTCAACAATTAAGCTGCCGGTATTCACTTCGTAATCCTTCTCCACCTCATCCCTGGTCAGCTCCCTGGAACAGGGGATTGCACCATAGAAATAGTCAGCATGGGTGGTTCCATATACCGGGATTGCCCTGCCCGCCTGGGCCCAGGAACTTGCCCAGGGCGAGTGGGTATGTACTACCCCTCCAATTTCCGGGAAGTTCCTGTACAGCTCCAGGTGTGTGAGAGCATCGGAGGAGGGATTGAGCTCTCCTTCCAGTCGTTTCCCGTCCTGATCCAGAACCACCATCTGGTCTGCCTTCATTTGATCATATGGTACTCCTGAAGGTTTTATCACCACATTTCCTGTATGGGGATCGCGTTCACTGACGTTTCCCCAGGTAAATGCCACCAGCTGGTGTTCCACAAGAGCCAGGTTGGCATCCAGTACACGTTGTTTCAGTTTTTCTAACATTTTATAATCCTTTAGCAAGGTGATAGTACAAGTCGTTCCATCGAAGCTCCTTTTTAAAGGAGGATATAGAGGTATCCTGATCAATCAGCAGATACTCGATCCCGGCAATTTCTGAGAAATCTTCCAGGTGATCTGCAGTAAGGGCCATACTGAATCCGGTGTGATGGGCACCGCCTGCCAGGATCCATGCACCGGCTGCCACTTCCAGGCTGGGTGCGGGCTGCCAAACCACCCTGGCCACCGGCAGATTGGGCAGTGGTGCATCGGCCGGCACGACCTCGCAGGGATTCACCAGCATCCTGAATCGGTTTCCCATATCCATCAGAGAGGCATTTACGCCGGGTCCCGATGCCACATCAAAAACCAGGCGGGCCGGATCGGCCTTCCCTCCAATACCAAGGGGATGAACCTCCAATGCGGCTTTGCCCTCAGCAATGGACGGGCAAACCTCCAGCATATGGGCTCCAAGTACTTTCATACCATCGGGATGGAGGTGGTAGGTATAATCTTCCATAAATGAGGTGCCGCCTTCCAGCCCAAGAGCCATTACCTTCATGGCCCTTACCAGGGCAGCGGTCTTCCAGTCGCCTTCAGCTCCGAAACCATAACCATCGGCCATCAGGCGCTGCACGGCCAGACCAGGAAGCTGGCTTAAACCATGCAGGTCCTCAAAAGTGCTTGTGAAAGCTGAAAAACCACCCTCCTCCAGAAAGTCGCGCATGCCCTTTTCAATGCGGGCCGCCTCTTTCAAAGAATCCCTGAGGCTTCCGCCCTCCATGGCCTCAGGAGGAAGCTGGTACTGGTCCTGGTATATCTCTAACAGTTCCCCAATATCAGAATCGCTAACTCCATTCACCCTGGCCACCAGGTCACCGACACCGTAGCCCGAAACACTGAAGCCAAACTGGATCTGGGCCGATACTTTATTCCCTTCGGTCACCGCCACTTCCCTCATGTTGTCACCAAAACGCGCCACCTTTCCACTCTGCCAGTCGTGCCAGGCCGATGCAGCCCTGAGCCATATACCGCATTTGCGCTGTAGCTCCGGGGTGGACCAGTGACCTGCCACCACTTTCCTTTCGATCCGCAAACGTGAGCCGATAAATCCAAACTCCCTGCCTCCATGAGCACTCTGATTCAGATTCATGAAATCCATATCGATGTCGCTCCATGGAATATCCCGGTTATACTGGGTATGCAGGTGCAGAAATGGTTTCTGCAATGATTTCAATCCGCCGATCCACATCTTGGCCGGGGAAAAGGTGTGCATCCAGGCGATCAGTCCTATACAGTTCTCCGCATTGTTGGCCTCCCGGCATATGGACAGAATCGCATCCGGTGTTGTCAGAACAGGCTTAAACACAATTCTTACCGGGATCTCCGGGCTGGAATCCAGCGCTGCGGCAATCTCCTTTGAATTGCGATCCACCTGCTTCAGGGTATCCTCTCCATAGAGGTGCTGACTTCCTGTCACAAACCAGGCCTCCAATGTCTTCAAATCCTTAACCATCTTATATCTATTTAAATAACTTCCTGATTACTAATCTATTAACTCAACTTCAGCATCCTAGATGGTGAAGTTGTCCCCCCCCTCCACCAATCTCTGGTATTTATTCTTATCAAAGCGGTAAAGAAAGGCTCCTTTCCTGGAAGTGCTCTTGTCCTTTGTATCCAGTTTTATCAGCACATCCATGGCCTGGATCTTCTTCCGGAAATTTCTCTTATCCAGCTCCTCCTGGTAGATCGCTTCATAAAGAGCCTGAAGCTGGGGCATGGTGAACTCTCCCGGTAGCAGCTCAAAACCAATGGGCTGGGATGCTGCTCTTCGCTTCAATCGCCGCAAGCCCTTCTCTACCATCAGATTATGATCCATGATCAAAGCTGGCAGCCTGTTTAAGCTTACCCATGTAGCTCCAGACTTGCTGGAGCTGGCTTCGCTGAACTCCCTGGCCGGGATCAGGGCATAATAGGCCACCGAGATAACCCGGCCAGCGGGATCGCGATTCACTTCTCCATAGGTCTGCAACTCCTCCATATAGATATTATTGAGACCTGTAAGCTCGCTGAGGATCCGGTTGGCAGCTGCATCCAGGCTCTCCTCGTCCTGAACAAAGCCCCCGAAAAGCGACCATTCTCCTCTGGCCGGTTCAAACTGCCTCTTATGAATCAGCAGTTTCAGTTCACCCCGATCGAAGCCGAAAATGATGCAATCTACGGCCACATGAAATGTGGGGTGCTCACTGTAATAATGTTCCTCAATGCTCATGAAGTGCTCCTTTTTACCAGAAATAGATGTAAAATGCAATGATGAACCCGATAATGATGGCCGAGTTAATCAGATCCCATTTATTCCAGCTTGCCCTGGTAATGGCCTTTTGTTCTGCTGTGGCAGAACCAAAGTAAAGTCCCTGTATGGCACTTAGATCCTTGGCTTTCGTAAAGAAACTCACCACTATCATCAGGGCGATGACTATTACAAACAATGCAATTTCATAGTGCAGCCAGTTGGGCTCGATAATGACTCTGTAGATTAATCCATCTGCTACAGTGTCCCGGTAGTAAATATTCAGTCCAAGGCGCAACATTCCCAGTACGAAACCAACAACCAGGCCAACAAATCCGGCCGTTGGAGTGGTCCGCTTGGAAATAATCCCCAGGAGGAATACAGCAGCAATTCCCGGCGCCAGCAAAGATTGAACGTCCTGCAGGTATTCGTATAAAACCTTTCCAATATTTTTCATCACGGGGATCCAGAGAATTCCCAGTATAACAATAACAGCAGTTGCAATCCTTCCAACCACCACGTAGTGCTTCTCGGAAGCATTTGGTTTGAATTTCTGATAAAAATCCACGGTGAAGAGCATGGATGAGGAATTGAACAATGAAGCAAGAGAACTCATCAATGCTGCCAGGATCCCTCCTACCACGATCCCTGTAAATCCTTTAGGTAAGAGGTCCTTTACCAGGGTGGAAAAGGCTGCATCGTTGGTAGAGAAATCCATCATACCTTTTTGCCTCAGGGCAAATGCAATCATTCCGGGAATCAGGAAGAGGAAGACGGGAGTCAGTTTTAAATAGGCACCGAATATGGTTCCTCTTCGGGCCTGCTTCTGGTCCCGGCCCGAAAGCACCCGCTGCACGATAAACTGGTCTGTACACCAGTACCAGAATCCAATAATGGCAGAACCCAGTATCACACCGGTCCAGGGATATTTAGGGTCGCTTGAAGAACGGATGAGACTGGCCATGTTATCGGTGGTGGAGCGATAAATCACCTCTCCTGCATCGTTGAGATAAGTGGCGTCAGTTGCCCTGACTATCTCCATCAGGTTGCCCCAGCCCCCCAGCTGGGTCAGGCCTATCGCCAGAATGGCAATGGAGCCTGCCAGGAGGATCGGGGTTTGCAAAATGGAGGTATAAAGTACTGCTTTCATCCCCCCAAACACAGTATAGAGCCCGGTAAGTAATACCAGGCCAATGGCACTAACCCAGAAAAAATCTATCTGCTGGTTAAAGATGCTTATATACTCGATGTTGAATACATCCTTAAACACCACACCACCGGCATAAACCGTTACGGCAACTTTAGTAAGGATATAGCTCACCAGTGAGATAATGGAAAGAAATGAACGGGAATTGGAATTATACCGTTTCTCCAGAAACTCGGGCATGGTAAATACACCACTCCTTGCATAGAATGGTACAAAAAGCCACCCCAACAAAAGGATCATCCAACCGTGCATCTCCCAGTGAGCAAAGGCCATTCCGCTTTCAACACCCGTTCCCGCCAGTCCAACCAGGTGTTCAGACCCAATATTGGAGGCGAAGAT
>CAYWGP010000198.1:0-8054 GCA_964458155.1 uncultured Bacteroides sp. | reverse complement strand
ACTTGACGTTCTGCAAAAGAATGCTTAATCGTTTGAATCTAAGAGATCATGAATATTTTAATTAAGCCCATAGTAACCGAGAAGATGACTGCCCAGGGAGAGGACTTCAACAGGTATGGTTTCGTTGTAGCGAAAGATGCCAACAAGCTGCAAATCAAGCAGGCAGTTGAAGAGCTTTACGATGTGAAGGTAGCCGAAGTGAACACCATGAGATATGCCGGGAAGCGCAAGCAGCGTTACACCAAGAGTGGTATTTCAGTTGGAAAAACAGCATCCTACAAAAAGGCGGTGGTTACCCTGGCCGAAGGCGAAGTAATTGATTTTTACAGCAACATTTAAGAAAAGATGGCAATAAAGAAGTATAATCCAACAACCCCGGGCCAGCGATTTAAGGAGATCTCTGCAAACGATGATCTTACTCCGGGAGTAAAGGCAGAGAAAAGTCTGCTCGCGCCCATCAAGAAGAGTGGCGGTCGTAACAATACCGGCAAAATGACCATGCGCTATCTGGGTGGTGGTCACAAGAAGCGGTATCGTTTGATCGATTTCAAACGCGACAAGGACAATATGGAGGCTACTGTAAAGAGCATTGAGTATGACCCAAACCGCTCGGCCAGGATAGCACTTGTTGTATATGCCGATGGTGAAAAGCGTTACATCATTGCTCCTGAGAAGTTGCAGGTAGGACAGAAGCTTGTATCGGGCGAGAGTGTTCCACCGGAACTGGGTAACACACTGACTCTGGCCAACATTCCACTGGGAACGGATGTGCATAATATAGAGCTGAAGCCTGGTAAAGGCGGTATGCTTGCTCGTAGTGCCGGTTCTTACGGCACGCTGACTTCCAGGGATGGAAAGTACGCCATCATTAAACTTCCTTCCGGGGAATCAAGGATGGTTCTGACCACATGCCGCGCTACCATCGGGGTTACTTCCAATGGTGACCACGCACTTGAAAAGAGTGGTAAGGCTGGTCGTTCACGCTGGAAAGGACGCCGTCCCCGCGTTCGTGGTGTTGCCATGAACCCGGTCGATCACCCCATGGGTGGTGGTGAAGGTCGTGCTTCAGGTGGACATCCCCGCTCAAGGAACGGGATGCCGGCTAAAGGGTATAAGACCCGCGCCAAGAAGAAGTATTCAGATAGATACATTGTTGAAAAGAGAAAATCAAAAAAATAGATAGAGCATGAGCCGTTCACTGAAAAAAGGACCATTTATCGATTTCAAGCTGGAGAAGCGCGTTCTGGATATGAACGATTCCGGAAAGAAGTCAGTGATCAAAACCTGGTCGAGGAGGTCGGTGATCTCCCCCGATTTTGTGGGCCATACCATTGCCGTTCATAACGGAAACAAGTTTATCCCGGTTTATGTCACGGAAAATATGGTGGGACACAAATTAGGTGAATTTGCACCTACCCGTATGTTCAGGGGTCACGGTGGAAAGCAGCGATAATATTATAATCCTATAGAAATGGGTGCAAGAAAAAGAAACAGAGCGAATCAGATGAAAGAAGAGAGGCAGAACCAGTACATTGCTGTACTGCGTAATTGTCCCACTTCTCCGCGAAAAATGCGGCTGGTAACTGATATGATCAAGGGTGTTGAGGTGAACAAGGCACTGGATATGTTGAAATTTTCCTCCAAGGAGGCTTCCCGCAAGGTTGAGAAACTTCTGCTGTCGGCCATTGCCAACTGGCAGACCAAGAATGAGGGAGAGAGGATCGAAGACAGCACGCTGGTGGTTAAAATAGCCAAGGTGGATGTATCCAGGACCCTGAAAAGAATCCAGCCTGCTCCACAGGGAAGGGCTCACCGGATCAAGAAGCGTTCAAACCATGTTACCATAGCAATTGGCAGCAGGGATGCGAATGTAGAAGAAGAAGTTTTACAGGAACAAGAAAATCAAGCATAGATGGGACAAAAAGTAAATCCGATAGGTAATCGTCTGGGAATCATCAAAGGATGGGATTCCAACTGGTACGGTGGAAAAGACTACTCCACCAAGCTTGTTGAGGATAACAAAATCAGGGAATACCTGAATGCCCGTCTGGCCAAAGCCAGCATTTCCAAGATTATCATTGAGCGCACACTGAAGCTTATCACTGTTACCGTGAACACTGCCCGTCCGGGAATCATCATCGGTAAAGGTGGACAGGAAGTGGACAAGCTTAAGGAAGAATTGAGGAACATTACCAAGAAGGAAGTTCAGATCAATATCTTCGAAGTTAAGCGTCCAGAACTGGATGCGACTATCGTTGCAAACAATATAGCACGCCAGGTGGAAGGCAAGATCTCCTACAGGAGAGCCATTAAAATGGGTATTGCTTCGACCATGCGTATGGGAGCCGACGGAATCAAGGTGCTGATCAGTGGCCGTCTGGGTGGAGCCGAAATGGCCCGTTCAGAGTCTTATAAAGACGGCAGGATTCCACTTCACACCCTGCGTGCAGATATCGATTACGCGCTGGCCGAAGCACATACCAAGGTAGGTGTTATTGGAATCAAGGTCTGGATCTGTAATGGTGAGATTTTTGGAAAGCGTGATCTGAGTCCCAACATTGGTGCCAGCAACGTGAAGCCCAAAGGTGGTGGAAGAGGTCCAAGGAAAGACCGTGACCACCGTGGTGATCGTAGTCGTGACAGGAGAAACTAGGCAAAGAAGTCTTAAAAAGTATAATCAGGAAAATTTTGTACAATGTTACAACCGAAGAAAACCAAATACAGGAGAATGCAGAAGGGGCGCATGAAAGGAAACGCTCAGAGGGGAAATCAGCTTGCATTCGGGTCATTTGGGATTAAAGCAATGGAAAGTGCATGGATTACCGGTCGCCAGATAGAGGCAGCCCGTCAGGCCATTACCCGTCATATGAAAAGGGAGGGTCAGCTCTGGATCCGGATTTTCCCCGCAAAGCCTATTACCAAGAAGCCTGCAGAGGTCCGGATGGGTAAAGGTAAGGGTGCTCCCGAAGGATTTGTATATCCCATTACCCCTGGAAGAGTGATCTTCGAACTTGAAGGTGTATCCTTCGAGGTTGCTAAAGAGGCATTGCGCCTTGGATCCCAGAAATTCCCGGTCACCACCAAGTTTGTGGTTCGAAGGGATTATGTAGAAGAATAGAAACCGATCAGATATAAATAGAAACTGATGAACAGTTCAGAAATTAGAGAGTTAACAATACAGGAGTTGCAGGAGCGCCTTGAGAGCGAAGAGACTCTTATGGTACGCATGAAAATGAACCATGCAGTTTCTCCACTTGACAACCCAAATAAGATCGTTGAGACACGCAGGAACATTGCCAGGTTGAAGACAGAAGTCAGAGCCAGACAAATCCAGGAGCAGTCCAAAAAGTAATATTCAATATGGAAACTACAAGAAATACAAGACGCGAACGTATTGGTGTTGTGTTGAGCAACAGTATGGAGAAATCCATCACCATCTCTGTTAAGCAGAAGATAAAGCATCCCATATACGGCAAATTCGTGAACAAGACCTCCAAGTTTATGGCTCACGACGAGGAAAATACCTGTAATGTTGGCGATACAGTTAAGATCAGCGAAACCAGGCCCCAGAGCAAGAATAAGAGGTGGAGATTAGTAGAAATTATCGAAAGAGCTAAGTAATCATGGTACAACAAGAGAGTAGACTAGCCGTAGCTGATAACAGTGGAGCCAAAGAGGTTCTGGTTATCCGTGTACTTGGCGGAACAAAGAAGCGCTACGCTTCCATCGGCGACAAAGTAGTGGTCACCGTTAAAAGCGCAATGCCTTCCGGTGAAGTGAAGAAGGGAACCGTATCAAAGGCGGTAGTGGTAAGGACCAGGAAGGAGATCAGGCGTAAGGATGGTTCATACATCCGCTTCGACGACAATGCCGTGGTACTGCTAAACAACCTGGATGAGATGCGAGGAACCCGTATTTTTGGGCCTGTTGCCAGGGAACTCAGAGATCATCATATGAAGATTGTCTCACTTGCTCCCGAGGTATTGTAAAATAGTAAATGATCATTCCCATGCAAAAGAAATTACATATTAAAAAAGGTGACCAGGTGATCGTCAATACTGGCGAATACAAGGGACAAAAGGGCAGGGTCCTGGATGTTAACCGTACAAATGGCCGGGCCATCGTAGAGGGTGTAAACATGGTATCGAAGCATACCAAACCCAATGCCAATAATCCCCAGGGAGGAATCACCAGGCAGGAAGCTCCTGTGCACCTTTCCAACCTGAACCTTGTAGATCCTTCCAGTGGAGAAGCTACCAGGATTGGAAGAAAACTCAATGATAAAAACAAATTGGTGCGTTACGCCAAAAAATCAGGTGAGGAGATAAAGTAATGGAGAAGAAATACATAGCTGGTTTACAGAAGAAATATAGCGATGAGATTGTTCCTGCACTGATGGAGCAATTTGGATACTCATCCGTAATGCAGGCCCCGCGTCTTCAGAAGATTGTGCTTAACAGTGGAGTTGGTCAGGCAATTGCCGACAAGAAAATGATTGAGGTAGCACAGGAAGAACTGACCCTTATTGCAGGACAGAAAGCAATACAGACCATGTCCTCCAAGGACATCTCGAACTTTAAGCTTCGCCAGGGCATGCCCATTGGCGTAAAGGTGACCCTGCGTCGCGAGCGTATGTACGAGTTTCTGGAGAGACTGATTGTAGTTGCACTTCCAAGGATCAGGGACTTTAAAGGAGTTTCATCCAAGCTTGACGGTCGTGGTAACTACACCATGGGGATTACCGAGCAGATCATCTTCCCCGAGATTGATATCGATAAGATCAGCAAGATCATGGGATTGGAGATTACTTTTGTAACCTCTGCAGCAAGCGATGAGGAAGGAACAGCCCTGCTGAAAGCATTTGGTATTCCGTTTAAAAACGATAAAAAATAGAGCAATGGCCAAAGAATCAATGAAAGCTCGCGAAGTGAAGCGTCAGAAAATGGTTGAAAAGTACGCTGAGAAAAGAGCAAAACTGAAAGCCGAAGGCGATTGCGTAGGACTTAGCAGGTTACCACGCAATTCAAATCCCATCAGGCTTCACAACCGATGTAAACTGACAGGTCGTCCCAAGGGATATATGCGTCAGTTCGGTATCAGCAGGATTACATTCCGTGAGATGGCTTCCGAAGGACTGATTCCCGGAATTAAGAAAGCCAGCTGGTAGATAAAGGATTACAGACAAAATTAAAGAGAAATAAAATGACAGATCCGATTGCAGATTATCTGACCCGCATACGAAATGCAGTGATGGCAAATCACAAAGTGGTAGAAATTCCTGCGTCCAACATTAAGAAGGACATGACCCGCATCCTGTTCGAGAAGGGGTACATCCTTAACTACAAATTTGAGGAGGAAGGTCCTCAGGGAAACATCAAAATTGCTTTGAAATACAACCTTGAAACTAAGGCAAATGCTATCAAGTCTTTACAGCGCATCAGTAAGCCCGGTTTGAGGAAATATGTGGACGGCTCACACCTTCCACGGGTGCTGAACGGACTCGGTGTAGCTATTATATCAACCTCGCAGGGCCTTATGACCGATAAGGAAGCCCGTGGCCTGGGTATTGGCGGTGAGGTACTATGTTATATATATTAATTGATTTAGGAGAATAATCATATGTCAAGGATTGGAATTTTACCCATTGAGCTCCCGGCAGGCGTAAGCATCGAGGTAAGCAACGACAACCTGGTTACTGTAAAAGGACCCAAGGGTGAACTGCAGCAGCAGGTGGACAAGAATATCACCGTGAAGGTGGAGGATGGCCAGATATCTCTCTCCAGGTCTACAGAAGAGAAGGATCACAAAGCGAAGCACGGATTGTACCGTTCACTTCTGAACAACATGGTTATTGGTGTTTCAGAAGGATATACCATTCAGCAGGAGCTTGTAGGTGTTGGGTACAGGGCTGAGGTTAAGGGAAATAACCTTCTGGAACTGAGTCTTGGATTTTCGCACGATATCCAGATCCGGATGCCTGATGAGGTAAAGGTGGAAGCCAAAACGGAAAGACGTGCCAACCCCATCATTACACTGACCAGCATCGACAAGCAGCTGATCGGAGAGGTGGCAGCCAAAATTCGCTCACTTCGTCCGCCGGAGCCCTACAAAGGCAAAGGCATCAAGTTTGTCGGAGAGCAGCTGAGACGCAAGGCCGGAAAGTCGGCAAGCGTATAAGGGTTAATAAGTTAGTAAGTTAATAAGTTAGTAAATAGAATATCATGGCTTTAACTAAAGCAAAAAGAAGGCAGAGAATCAAGTACAGGATCCGTAAAAGGCTCTCTGGAAGCGGAGAACGTCCCCGTATGACGGTATACCGCAGCAACAAGCAGATCTATGTACAGCTGGTTGATGATGTAACTGGCCAGACACTTGTATCGGCTTCTTCCAAGGAAAAAGAAATTGCTTCTCAGAAGGTGAATAAGATCGACCAGGCCAAACTGGTAGGCAAGCGCATTGCTGAAAAAGCAAAGGAAAAAGGAATCGAAACAGTCGTTTTCGACAGGAACGGCTATCTGTACCATGGCAGGGTAAAGAATTTAGCAGATGCTGCCAGGGAAAGCGGACTTAAAATATAAAGAAAGATATGTCAACAGGTATCAGAAAAGTTAAGACCAGTGACCTCGAGTTGAAAGACCGCCTGGTTAGTATTCAGCGTGTAACAAAAGTGACCAAGGGTGGCCGTACCTTCAGTTTCTCTGCCATTATAGTGGTTGGAAATGAAGAAGGCATTGTAGGACACGGACTGGGTAAGGCCAATGAAGTTACCACAGCCATCGCCAAAGGTGTGGAAGATGCCAAGAAAAACCTTATTAAGGTACCCATCATCAATGGCACCATTCCTCACGAGCAGTACGGTAAGTACGGCGGAGCCAAGGTCTTTATCAAGCCTGCTTCCAGTGGTACCGGTGTGAAGGCTGGTGGTGCGATGCGTGCCGTACTGGAGAGTGTCGGTGTGAAGGATGTACTGGCCAAAAGTAAAGGTTCATCTAACCCTCACAACCTTGTGAAGGCCACTTTCGACGCCCTTCTTGAGCTGAGAGATGCCAATGCTGTTGCTCAGCAAAGGATGGTTTCACTGAACAAAGTATTTAACGGATAATTCAATTATACGATGGGAAAAATCAAAGTTACCCAGATTAAAAGTGCCATCAAGAAGCCTGTCAGGCAGAAGAGAACTTTAGAGGCACTCGGTATCAGAAAGCTGCACCAGACCATTGAGGTGGAGGCTACCCCCCAGATCCTGGGAATGGTTGCCAAGGTTAGTCACCTGGTTGTAGTTGAAGAAGTTAAGTAGAAACAATATATAGACAATATAAGATGGATTTAAGCAACTTAAAACCGGCAAAGGGGTCTACCAAGACGAAGAAAAGGATCGGACGCGGACAGGGTTCAGGTACAGGTGGTACTGCCACACGCGGTCACAAAGGACAGAAGTCCCGTTCGGGTTACTCCCGCAAGACCGGATTTGAAGGTGGACAGATGCCGCTGCAGCGCAGGGTTCCCAAATTTGGTTTTAAAAATATCAACCGTAAGGAATATAAGGGTATTAATATCAGTACTCTCCAGGAGCTTGCCGATGCCAGGAAGATAAGCGATATCGATGTGGATCTTCTGGTGGAAGCCGGACTTGCAAGGAAAAACAGCCTTGTTAAGATTCTTGGAAACGGCGAACTGAAGTCCAAACTGAATGTAAAAGCACATGCATTTTCCAAATCAGCAGTAGTAGCCATTGAGGCAGCTAAGGGAAGTGTTGAGCTTATCTGATTGAACAGAAAACTATGAAAAAGTTTATTGAAACGATACAGAACATCTGGAAGATTGAGGACCTGCGCTCCAGGATTCTTTACACCCTTGGAATCATCCTGATCTATCGGCTGGGTACGCACATCGTGCTTCCCGGAATCGATCCGGTGATCATCTCCTCGATGGCCAACAGCCGGCAGGGAGGTGCTGGGATCCTTGATCTGCTCAACCTCTTTACGGGTGGAGCCTTTGCAAGGGCTTCCATTTTTGGTCTGGGGATCATGCCTTATATCTCTGCATCTATTGTT
>CAYWGP010000197.1:0-25885 GCA_964458155.1 uncultured Bacteroides sp. | reverse complement strand
CCTGGAATACTTGTGGTGGTCGGGGAAAAAGAGCTCAGTGATGTTGGTATTGATGCTTCTCGCATATTGACGAAGCGGACGCGGATTGGCAATTCCTGCCACAATCAGTACACCTCCCACATGTTTTTTAAACCATTCAGCGTCTCTGGGGGTGCTTTCCGGATAGACCGGTGCAAGATTGCCATAGCGCATGGTGGTGAAGTAGAGGTGCTGACCCATGGACAGATCCATTCTGTTAGCAAACTCGCGAAGCTCAATGGGTTTAATTCTTTCCGGCGAACGGGTGACCAGGATAATGTTGGCGCGCTTGCGATTGGAAGCCGGTTCGCGCAACATTCCCGCCGGCAGCAAGAGGTCCTGGTCTATGGGTCGTGCATAGTCAATCAGGAGGATGGAAAAACCGGGTTTGACCGAGCGATGCTGGTAGGCATCATCCATAAGAATCACTTCCAGCCAGGGGGCCAGTTGCATCAGCTCCCTGATCCCGTTGGCCCGTTTGCGGTCCACCGCCACATCCATACCCGGGAAGCGCTTCTTGATCTGCAGCGGTTCATCTCCAATTTCACTGACATTTGATTCGGCTGTGGCAATTCTGAAATCCCTGGTACGTCTTTTATAACCACGGCTCAGGGTAGCGACCTTGAATTTGCTGTTGAGCAGTTCGGCCAGGTATTCCACATGGGGTGTTTTTCCTGTTCCACCCGCGGTAATATTACCCACCGATATAAGGGGAATAGGGAATGCTGAGGATTTAAGTAAACCGTTGTCATAGAGGCTGTTTCTCACCCAGATCACCAGACCGTAAAGCCAGGAAAATGGGATCAGAACGACCTTCCAGTTATTGCCACCGGTTTTTTTCATGCCTGAGAATCCGATAATTCAACTTTGCTTAATGCAGTTCAATTTCGTAGGGCATGATGGCCTGTATCCCATGCATATTCCGGATCTCCTGGATCTTTTTGTAGTGGCGATACTCTTCACCAAGTTCACGTCTCAGGATCTTGTCCGTGCGGATCATGGAACCCCCGGTAAGCTGTTTAATAATAGCCGTCATGGGATCCTCCAGGGCAGGAAGCGACTGAACACGATACGTTTCCAGTCCGGCCATCTCCGCTGCCACTTCAATGGATTTTTCCAGGCCGCCGTACATATCGATCAGGCCAAGCTCCAGGGCATCCGTTCCGGCCCAGACACGTCCACCTGCAATAGCATCGATTTCCTCATAGGACTTTCCACGTCCATCGGCAACTAAAGTTACAAAGTTGATATAAAAGTCGTCTATCATCTTCTGGATGATAACACGCTCCGCGGGATCAAGGGGATCAAAAGCGCTCAGGATATTGGCGTTCTCATTAGTTAGGACCACATCGGTAGAAATACCCAGCTTGTCGTTCATCAGTTTCTGCACGTTGGGGAAGAGTCCGAATACACCAATAGAGCCTGTAATGGTAGCGGGTCCGGCCAGGATGGTATCGGCAGGAGCCGCAATGTAATATCCTCCAGAGGCAGCTACATCACCCATGGAAGCCACCACTACTTTCTCTCTGGCGGCCAGCATTACTTCCCGGTGAATCACATCGGAAGCTGAACCGCTTCCACCACCGGAGTTGATTCGGAAAACTATGGCTTTTACGGACTTATCTCTCCGGGCTTTCCTGATGGCCTTGGAGATCCTGTTCCCGCCTATGTAGCCTTCACCGGCATCTCCATCCACCACGCTTCCCATGGCATAAATAACAGCTATTTTATCCTTGCTGTATTCCTTCTTTTCTTTCATGGGAGCATCCTTGTATTTCTTCAGGGAGACAGCCTCCAGGTCGTCTTCCTCTTCCACGCCCATTTTCTCTTTCATCAGGCTGAGCATTTCATCATAGTAGATCAAACCGTCGATCATACCGGTCTCCAGAAGCTTATCTGAATCAATGGTTGCAATCTCATCGGCAATCTGGTTCAGCTTTTCTGTGGATATGCCCCGGCTCTCGGAGATGTCTGCAATTATTTTTCCCCACAGGGCTCCAACATAGCTTTCTATCTGTTCCCTGTTCTCCTCACTCAGATCGTCGCGCAGAAAGGGTTCCACGGCCCCTTTATAGGATCCGTGCCTGATTACCTGCATCTCCACCCCGACCTTCTCCAGGGCGTTTTTATAGAACATCACCTGGGCGCTCATCCCGTTAAAGAGGAACATTCCTTCCGGGGTCATAAAGACACTGTCGGCTACAGAGGCCAGGTAGTAGGATCTCTGGGTGTAGGAATTTGAGTAGGCATAAATAAACTTCCCGCTCTCCTTAAAACCCTCCATGGCCTCCCGGATTTCGCCCAGGGTGGCTATCCCGGCTGAGACTGCACCCAGGTTCATAAAGATACCCTCGATATTATCATCCGTTTTAGCCTTTTCCAGGTCCTTCAGAATCTGGTTAAGACCCATGGTCTGGTCGTACATGAAATTGCCCGAGAACAGGTTTGAGAAAGGATCATCATTGGTGCGGTCGATTATCTGTGCATTGAACTTTGCCAGCAATATTGTGTTCTCCTCCACCTCCACCGGGTCTTTTGAGGTAGAGGCGGCTACGATGCCCATGAAGATCAGGAAAACTAGAATTGTCATGATTACCAGTCCGGTAAGGGTAGCCAGAAGGCTGCTGAGAAAATTTTTCATATCTGTTAATTTAGAAGCAGCAATGTACTAAAAATGTGCCTGATAATAAATACCTTAGTATTAAGAAATATGGATCTGATTTACCTTTCACTGGGGACAAACCTGGGCAGGCGGGAGCTTCATTTACAGGAGGCAGTAAAGCTGATTCAAAGCAGGATCGGAAAGCCTGAACGTGTATCCCGCTATTATGAGTCGGAACCCTGGGGTTTTTCCAGTGCTCACAGCTTTTATAATTGTTGTTTATCCCTGAAAACCACGATGGCCCCACTCTTACTGATGGATGAACTGCTGGCCATCGAGAAGGAAATGGGCAGGCAAAGAGAAAAGATGGATGAGAAGAGAGGAGAGAAGGGCTACAGTGACAGGATTATAGATATTGACCTCCTGTTCTACGGGGATTGTCAGATGGATCATCCCGGCTTAACTCTTCCGCATCCCTCCCTGGAAGATAGACGGTTTGTACTTTTTCCGCTGGCAGAAATTGCCCCTGATTTTATTCATCCTGTTTCAGGGATGTCCATGGAATTGATGTTGCAGCAATGTAAGGATAAGAGTGTGGTCGTTCCTGTTCAGGACCTTTTTAAAAGAAGCTCATCCCAGAACATATAAAAGCCAGTATATATAAGCGACCAGATGAGGTTGGAAGCGATCAGGTAGAGAAACTTGTTTTTGCTCGTATTATAATACCTGACCACCAGGAAAACTCCCACCGGGATGGATAACAGAAAGGGAGTTGCCAGGGCAATTCCAATCAGACCGTAGTTCTTCTTGATCCGGACTATGCGCCGGTTTTTCCTGGTGAAAATCTTTTTCTCCTGCTGTTCATCTTCCATAATATGATTGTTTGATCTGTGGAATGCGCTTTTCCACCAGTCAAGTATCTTTTCAGATAGAAACGCAAAAAAGTAGATCCCTGCAATCCCGCCCACATTGGTCCAGAGAATGGTTTCCATAAAACGGAAATCAAACTGAAAAATAACCAGGGGGAAGGTTGCCGCGAACTTAAAAGAACTGAACAATATGGTAAGTGCAATCTGTAACAAACTGACTGGATTTAGTTGATCAAACCTTCATCTGCAAAACTAAAATAGGACTTATCTGCAATAATCACGTGATCCAATAGCTTAATTTCGAGGATCTCGGCCGCTTTTTTCAGTTTTTCCGTAATTTTTATATCGGCATCGCTGGGCTGCTTATTACCCGAGGGATGGTTGTGACAGACAATTATGGATGAAGACAGGTTGTCCAGTGCTTTTTTCAGAATTATCCTGGTATCTATGACTGTTCCGGAGAGTCCGCCCTGACTTACCTTAAACCTTCCAAGAACCCTGTTGGCCCGGTTGAGCATTAATAACCAGAACTCCTCGTGTTCCAGGTCGCCCAGCAGCGGATGAAAAAGATTATAAACGGTTTCGCTGGATTTGACGGAAATCTTTTCTGCATGCTGTATCCCGGATCTTCTTCTGCCCAGTTCCATGGCTGCAAGTATGGTAATTGCTTTTGCAGAACCAACCCCTTTGATGCGTACCAGATCGCCGATCCCCTGTCGGCCCAATTGCTGCAAATTGTTTCCAACTCCTTTCAGCACAAGCCTGGCCAGCTCAACCGCGGTCATATTCCGGGTTCCGGATCCCAGTAAAATTGCAAGCAACTCGGTGTCGGAAAGAAACTGAACCCCGTTGGCCATAACCTTTTCCCTGGGGCGCTCTTCCACTGCCCAGGTAGTAAGGGCGTGTGAATCGTATCTTTTCATGTTCCTGTTTTACTCTTTTATATGATGGATCGGAGATCATCAGTGTAAAAAGGAGGCCCATATCAGCAAGGCATTGAGTATACAGGATCCAACACAAAAAAAGACCATCCACCAGGGTGGACGGTCTTTAAAATATCATGATGGTGAATAAACCTAGAGGCTGTTCACGTGTTTTGCTAACTTCGATTTGAGGTTGGATGCCTTGTTCTTGTGAATCACATTGTTCTTGGCAAGCTTGTCAAGCATGGAAACAACTTCAGAATACTGCTCAGTAGCGGCCTTCTTATCGGTGGTGCCACGCAGCTTCTTCACGGCGTTCCTGGTAGTCCTGGCCTGATACTTGTTAGTAACACGCTTCGACTCTGTCTGCCTGATCCTCTTCTTCGCTGATAAATGATGTGCCATATTGCCTTATTAAATATTTGGGGATGCAAAAATAGTGATTAATTTGAATGATACAAACAAATGAACGCAAAATAGTCAGCTATTTGCATAGCTTTTTGGTACTTACCAGTATGGCTGCAATATTTGAAGCCGAAATCAGAAGGATCAGCACTAAAACTGTGCCGTAAATAATGCCGTGCAGTGAAGGTGATATATTTAAACTCCATGCCTCGGCTCTTTCATGAAGCTGGCCTGCAAGCAGGGAGGTTAGCAGCAGGGATAGCCCGGTGATTCCGGCCATCAACAGCATCAGCAACAGAATGTAAGGCCGGCTGATCTCCCTGTAATGGAAGCCAAGTTTATCGAGCCTGCGGATTTTTTCGGAGGATCGGCTGATCATCAGCTGCAGACTCAGGAGGAAAACCAGGAAGGCGAGTCCGATAATGATTGCAGCTACCAGCACCAGGAAGCTGATAACAAATTTGAGTATGATATTCATACGGCTGCTTTTCAGCTTCTCCCTGATGGTATCGTAGCCTTTTTCTTCAAGGAACCTGATAATGTTCGGGTCGGTGGGATCCTTCGAAACCAGGATGACCTGTGAGGGATCGTTCTTTTTGAAGTATCCGTATTTTTCATTGGCCCACTCCAGGAAATCCACCGGTACCAGGATGGAAGAGACCCGGTTGCTGAACCCGACTATCCTGCCGTTGTAGTCGTCATAGTTTCCCCGGCCCTCGCCCTGGAGCCTGATTTTGAAATTGATCATTGAAAGCACACCTTTTGGAATCTGGGGAAGGCCCTGGCTGGGTGCAAATCCAAAGTTATATAGGTTCAGGTAGTCCTGGGGGATAATTACCGGGATGGTGCCTTCTTCCGGATCCCATTGCCAGTCCTCTGATTTTACATCGATGTATTCGTCCGGAATTGCTTCGAAGAAGAGATCGGTAATGAAATTGGGGACTTGCTCACCCTCGGTGTAAGCCTTGACCGGAAATTCGTTGGAATTAAATACAGCCACCTGGTCGGCAAAGGGCTGGGCTTCGATCTCCGCAATCTCTTCCTCTGTGAAGCCTCCTTCGGACAGTCCCAGTGTCTGGCCAATATTTACTTTTTTATTGATTACAATATATTCAGGATCAAGCAGATCACGGTTTTCGCTCAGAACCGATTTGATATCCATGTAGAACTGTATGCCAGCCAGTAAGAGAACGAATCCTGCCAGAGTCCCAAGGAATGCGCCCAGAAGGTGTGTCCTGCTGTGGTCTTTCCATAATATCTGGTAGAGGAGCCTCATAATTTCAAGCTGACATCTGTATTTGGAAGCCCGGTTTCATTCAGGGAGGTAAGGACCAGGCCTGCACCACGGGCCTCACATTCTTCACGGATCAGCTGATAGGCTGAAAGCCTGTTATCGCGGTCCATATGGCTGAAACATTCATCGGCAAGCAGAAAGTCAAAAGGCTGACAGAGTGACCGGATGATGGCTACTCTCTGTTGCTGTCCAAAGGAAAGAATGCCGGCTTTTCTGTGCAGGAAGGGCTCGATTCCCAGCAAGGTGGACATTTCCAAAATTCGCCCATCTGAATGGAAGGTGGTAATTCTGTTTTTCAGCCTGATATTTTCCAGCGCCGTAAGATCCTCAAACAGTTCAAGTCCCTGGAAGATGAATGAGAGTTTACCCTTCCTGATCTGTGACCACTCCTTCGAGTTAAAGGAGCTGAGATCCCGGTCATCCATATACACAAGACCCCGGTAGTCGGTACGGATACCATAAATGACTGAAAGCAGGCTTGTTTTGCCCCTTCCGGAGGGAGCCTCGATCACATAACTTAAACCCTGTTCCAGGCTTATGGATTCAGCCTCCCATACTTCGGAGCCGGAGGTGTCCTGCTCCAGCATCGGAAGGGGAATCATCTTTTCAAAGCGTATGGTCATGCTTTCAATTCAGATCCGCTATACTATTCCGGATTGTCTACCATTTTCATAATGGTATAGAGACTGTTCTCCGAGGGGTAACTGGTTTTTACCACCATCTTATTCTGGTAGTTTCCGGCGCTTACACCCAGGTAATCAAATGGATCGGTAATCCGGTTGACCCACCGGGAAGCCTCGGGCCTTTGCATCAACATACTCTGTAACATAGCAGGGTATTGATCCAGGTCGAGATTGACAAACATGCCCAGCGATCCGTCTGCAAAGTCGCCAAAGCTGGAGCTTTTCAGAGGTGTTACATGAGTACCGCTCTTCACAGCATCCTTATATCCTTTTGCATTGGTAAGCACCAGAACGTCGTTTATAATGCCACTGTAGATTTCATTGCCCTGGAAATTGATGATGAAAAAATCACCTTCTTCTTCTATGGGGGCAAATCCCTGCACTGTTTCCATCAGCTTTTGCTGCAGGGCCTCTCCGTTCACACCGATGCCAATGAAAATTTCCAGTGGAATCATTTCCTCTCCTTCCACGCCGTTGATGGCAATGGTGAAATCACCGGATATGGCATCCAGCAATTCCTGTATCTTCATACCGGTAGCCATTTCCACTTTGGTACTCATGGTGTCGATTTCAGGCGGAGCGAATTTCTCCACCAGTTGCTGCGCTTTTACCAGGTCCATGGATCCGGCAACAGCAATAAGCAGATTGCCTCCCGGAGCCAGGTTCAGCATGTCTTCATCCAGTTCGGGCTTCATCACGAGAAACTCCTCAATATTCTTTTCAACTTCCTCACTGAAATGGGTTTCGGCATTAATATTCATCATGCCATTGGCAAAATCGATGTAAACCTGTGCATAATTGTGATAAAGTGTAACCGGAAAATCCGGTAGCTTGTCACCCATCATTTTCTCTATAATGTCAAACATTTCGTTGGAAGAGACCCAGAGATTCATGTCCTTCATCTTGCCAAGGAAGTCTTTGAAATCGACCAGGCTGGTGATGGATTCCTCCTTTACCGGACTGAACATAAGATCCAGGTTCGAAGTAAAATAGGATGTTTCAAATTCATCACTATCGGGTGAAGCCAGAACAATTAATTGTTTTTCGTTCCAGGCAATGATGCCTTCGTTGTCGGGCTGGATCCAGGTATAGACCTCATTGCTTACGAACTCTTCACTGATACCCTCTTTTATTTTGGAAAGTGTGGCTTCAAATTTTTTCACATCTTTCATCCCGCATACCACACCAATCATGGGAGCCTTCTCCTCCATTTTTACAAATACATAGGCATATTCATTCATCATAAGCCCGGTACTAAGAGGATTCTCAAGGATTTGCTTCCAGATCTCATCTTTCACCTTCTCCTTGATGGATTCAAAAGTATTGACCTGACTTTTAGTGTGAATCTGCATAGGATTCAGCGAGACAACAGCAATGGCGTCATCCGGGATGCTGTTGACGAAATCCGGTACTTTTTTGGAACAGGAAGAGAGAAGCATCACGGACGCCCATGCGAATACTATGGCTAATTTTTTCATGGAAATTCTATTTGAACTGTTTAAAGGAATAAATATACAACATTAATACTTCTGGCTCCTTATGAACGAAAAAAGTAGGATCTGGGTTTCAATCAAAAAAATACCCCGGAATTCCCGGGGTAGCCTTAATCATATCTTTTTCACAGCAGCTTCCTTTTAGAAGTAGTAACGTATACCGATACCTCCTCCTAAATAGAAATCTGTTCCTGGCAGCAGACTCAGTCCAGGTGCAATCTCGGCAAAAACATCCAGTGGCGCCGATTCAAAATGATATGCAAGACCTAAGGGTATTCGTATACCAAGTCCCAATTCCGAAGCAAAATCCATAAAGGCACCTATTCCAAAATAGAGCGGAAGTTTGCCTTCGCTTACATTTATAAGATCAAAATTGTGAATTAAAAAGTCGGCATGGATATGGAAAAAGCCGGCACCGGAAAAGGACCAGGCGGCAGCTGCGTCGACGGCGGTTTTCTCACTGGTCCACAATTTGGCACTCAGTCCGGTTGGTTCCCCAAAAACGGCACCCAGCCCAAAGCCACTATTCTGTGCAAACAGGCCCAGAGAGAATAGAGCGATAACAAAGGCAAGAAATAATTTTTTCATAATAGTCAGATTAAACAGTTATTTTTCGGAAGCCAAAATTAGTATTAATTAACTTTGATTTCCTACTGAATAACGACGAAATGTAGTAATTGTTTTGTTGGAAGGCATACTACCAGGTTCTGTCCTTCAGGTATTCATCCAGGTCGGCTTTTGACATGGGTAGTTCATTTGGATTGTTCTCCACCCAAAGCAAAAAGGCTGTTTTGATTTCCTCACTCCACTGGCCATCGATCTGTCCGGGTGTATAGACCCCCTTTTTCAGCATTTCGTGTCCGAACATATCACGCAGCATGATAAATTCTGCACGTTCTAAAACCTCTTCAGCCAGGTGAGCGGGAATAAACAGGACTCCTGTTTTTTTGGCCAGAACAACATCACCGGGAAACACGGTTACCCTGCCGATCCGTATAGGGACATTGATACCCATCAGCATGCTTTCCGTAAGAAAGGAGGGATCGAATCCTCTTACAAATGCATTGAATCCTTCAATTTTACCAAGGCCTTCCAAATCGCGCGATCCCCCGTCAAATACCACTCCATTACCCGAATTGGCATAGATGGCGTTTCCCAGGTTATCTCCGATCAGTGTACCATCGATCACTTTTCCAAATCCATCGGCTACATATACATCGCCCTGCTGAAGCGCATCGATGGGCCAGGAATTCATAGCTCCCACACGACCGAGCTCCTGCCCCTTTTCGGTAAAACGATCCATCACCTCGGGCCTTTTTGGCATATACTGTGCCGTAAGAGCTCTTCCAACCACAGGAACATCATCATGAATCAGGACCCAGTTGCCTTCAAACTGGTTGATATAACCTTTGGAACGAAGTACTCCCCAGGCCTCTTCAATGGATACTTTCCGCATTCTTTCCAGGATATCATCAGCTACCATGGGTCTGCCATCGTCGAAACGCTCCCCGTTCCATTCACTGGTATAATAGATCAGCTCTTCCGGGGTATTAAAGAACTGAGCATTGGAATTAAGACTCAATAACAGGAGGGTGGCAGTTGCAAGAAATATTGTTTTTTTCATGAGAAAAAAGTTAATGGTTAATGCTTATTGGTTAGTACTTAGTGAGCGCAATGGCTTCGTTTTAATGTTCAGAAATTAGAGGGTCAGGCGGATTCAGATTCCGGATCTGATTTTTCAGATTTACGGCGCCACCAGGTGGCAAGGGAACTTCCAGTAATATTCATCATGGGGCCAAATACGGCAGGTGCAAGCCCGATGGTGGCAACCCTGCCCATCTCCAGGGCAATCCCCGAAGCCAGTCCACCATTCTGCATCCCAACTTCAAGTGCAATGGTGCGGCATGACTTCTCATCCATACGGGCCAGCTTGCAGATCCAGTAGCCCAGGAAATAACCTGTAGAATTGTGAAGCAAACAGGCCAGGATCAGCAGTAAACCAATGTCCAGCAGGCTGTCGCGCCCGGCAGCTGTAATAACCACAATAATCACCCCGATTCCGGCCATGGACAAAAAGGCCATGATCTTATCCAGTGCTACTTTCTTACCGCCCGCCAGTCTGTTAAACAGAACTGCAGCCACTATGGGAAGTACAAAGAACCAGAGTACATCCTTGCCGAACTGCATGAAAGCGGCACCCATCTCCAGGTCGGAGGTCTGGAACAGGATCAGGTTTTTTCCAGCAATAATCAGTAGATAGACCACTCCCTGGCTGATCTTGCTTTTAAGATTCTCTTTGCCGTAGGCCATGGCATTGAACATGAGTCCGGCCACTATGGGAAGAATCACAATATTGATGATGCTCAGCATCATGCCCCAGAAATCAATGGGCACAAATTGTCCCGCCAGAAGTTTCATCAGGGAAGGAGTGATCAGTGGCGCCAGCATGGTGGCCACTGCGGTCAGCGTAACAGAAAGGGCAAGATTGGCTTTGGCTATAAAGGACATTACATTGGAAGCCAGCCCACTGGGGGAGGACCCAACCAGGATGATTCCTGCCGCTATCTCGGGAGGAAAACCGAAAGAGGTGGCAATGGTAAACCCGATTATGGGCATAATGGTAAACTGGCATAACAGTCCCAGCAGTACACCTTTCGGCATTTTAACCACACCAGCAAAGTCACGGAAGCTCATCTGAGATCCCATTCCAAACATAATGATCTGCAAGAGGGGCACGATGGTGGCTTTCAACTCAAATTCGCCCCATTTGATAAACATTCCCGGATAGAACATAGAGATAGTGACCGCGGCAAAAATCATAATGGTATAGGAAAATCCTTTAGAAATAGGATTTCCTCGTACCCCGAAGGCCAGAAGGATAAAAAATGCGATCAGCAGGGGGCCCGTGAAAACCTTGCTATGGGTCAGGACTGCCACCAGAAACAGCAGCAAAAGAAGTCCGGCTGCACTCAGCAATAACTTGTAAAGATTCTTTTTCTTCATAGATGAACGGGAAGATATGAAGTATTTTAATAATTTGTATGCTTATATCTAAAGAACCTTACATGGAATCTCAAAATAATCGCAGGACCTTCCTGAAAAAAGCCGGATTGGGTGGACTTGGCCTGGGACTGTTTGTGCATAGCTCAGCTGAAGAGCAAATCGAATACCTGACACAAAATGTGGGTCGCTATTCGGGACCTTCCGACCTGAAGATCACTGATATGCGGATTGCCCAGGTGGGCAATGTGCCCATCATTAAGATCTATACTAACCAGGGAGTACACGGATTGGGTGATGTTCGTGACGGGGCAGATAAGCGCTATGCCCTGATGCTGAAGAGCAGAATCCTGGGAGAGAATCCCTGCAATGTGGAACGGATTTTTAAGATCATCAAGCAATTTGGAGATCATGGCAGGCAGGGTGGTGGTGTTTCAGGTGTGGAGATGGCCCTCTGGGACCTCTGCGGGAAGGCATATAATGTGCCACTCTACCAGCTGCTTGGGGGGAAATACCGCGACAGGGTGCGGATATATGTGGATACACCCACGGTTAATGATCCGGAGGAGTTTGCAGGAAAGATGAAGGGTCGCATTGATCAGGGCTTTACTATTCTGAAAATGGATATAGGAATAGGCCTGATAAAGGATATCCCCGGCACTCTGACCAATACGGAACACTGGGATGAGATGAGGGGATGGGAACAGACCAAAGGAAGTTATGGCCTGACCATGCACCCCTTTACAAGGGTCCAGATCACCGAAAAGGGTATAGCTGAGATGGTAAAATACCTGGCTGCCATGAGGGAACAGGTGGGTTGGGAGGTGCCTGTGGCCGTTGATCATCTGGGACATATGGGGCTGAACAGTATGATAAGGCTGGGGAAGGCCTTTGAACCCTATAATATTGCATGGCTGGAGGACCTGATTCCCTGGCAGTATGCGGATCAGTGGAAAGAGATTTCGGAAGCCATAAATGTACCTACTCTAACCGGGGAGGACATCTACCTGAAGCAAGGATTTCGGGAATTGATCGAAAAAAGAGCAGTGGATATGGTCCACCCCGATCCGGTTTCCGCAGGAGGTTACATGGAAACCAAACGAATTGGGGATTTTGCAGAAGAGCATGGAATGGCCATGGCCCTGCATCATGCTTCCTCACCTGTCTCTTTTATGGGCTGTGTCCATACGGCAGCCGCCACGGAAAACTTTGTGGCTCTGGAGCATCACTCCGTAGATAATCCCTGGTGGGAGGACCTGGTGACCGGCATTGAAAAGCCCCTGGTTGATCGGGGTTATGTAAGGGTGCCCGAGAAGCCGGGTGTAGGTGTGGAGCTAAATGAGGAGGTGGTGAAAGAACACCTGAAAAAGGGAGAGGAGCTTTTCGCTCCCACAGAAGAGTGGGATGCAAGACAGTCCTGGGACCGGCAATGGAGTTAAAATAAGCCAAAGAAAAAAGTCATGAAACAACTTTTAGTATTCTGTTTAGCCTGTATAATGATGGCCTGCGTCGCCGATAGATCAATGAATCAGGGGCCTCTGGTTCCCTCTGAGCTGGCCTGCGAATATCTTAGAAATCCACCTGTTGTTGATGTGGCGCAACCACGTCTCTCGTGGATCAACAAAGCTGCGAAGGGAGACCGGGGTCAGAAGCAGACTGCCTGGCAGGTACGGGTGGCCAGTTCAATAAAGCAGCTCGACCATGCCGATCTATGGGATAGCGGAAAGCAACTCTCCAGTCAGTCTAACAGGGTGGAGTACCAGGGTAAGACCCTTGAATCGCGTCAGGAATGCTGGTGGCAGGTCAGGGTATGGGACCGCGACGGGCTTGTTTCAGACTGGAGCGAAGCTGGTATGTGGCGGATGGGTCTGCTGGAACCATCAGATTGGACGGCGCAGTGGATAGGCGCTCCCTGGCAGGGTGAAGAGGCCCTGCCCAGGCCCGGCTGGCCTGATGCCGAACCAGATGATAAGGGTCCCCCGGCACCCATGTTCAGAAAAGATTTCCGGGTGGAAAAAAAGATTAAGAGCGCAGTGGCCTTTGTTACCGGATTGGGATATTTCGAGTTGTGGCTTAACGGGTCCAGGGTGGGTGATGATGTGCTTGTGCCTAATCAGACTAATTATGGGAAGAGACCCGGACTTCAGGATGCCCTGATTACCCTGGCTGATGATTTCACCGAATACAAGGTGATGTACCTGGCCTATGATGTTAAGGATCAGCTTGATCGTGGGAAAAATACCATTGGAGGTATCGTGGGGAATGGATTTTACAATCCGGCAAAATTCTGGGCCGAAGGTTATGGAACCCCAAGGTTTCTGTGCCAGCTGCATATAAGTTATAACGACGGAACTGAAGAGGTGGTAGTTAGTGACGGGTCCTGGACAGCCTCAAGGAGCCCTATCCTGATGAATATGGTATACTACGGCGAAGATTATGACGCCAGGGAAGAGCAGGCGGATTGGTGTGACCCGCATTTTGATGATTCGCATTGGGAAGTGGTTGCGCTGCGAACCCCTCCTTATGGAAAACTGACTGCTCATACAGCTTATACCGACAGGGTCACTGAACGCCTGGAGCCCTTATCCATAGAGAAACTTGGGAAAGGACACTATATGGTGGATTTCGGAGTTGAAATCTCGGGATGGGTAAGACTGAATAATGTTGAAGGGCCCAGGGGCCATAAGGTGGAGATCCACCCGCTGGCAAATCTGTACTCGGGAGCGAATACTTACATTTTCAAGGGGGAGGGTCGCGAATCATATGCTCCCCGCTTCAACTGGTTTGTGTTTAGCGGGGTGGAAATCACCAACTGGCCGGGTGAGTTGAAGACAGAAGACCTGATCGCTGAAGCCGTCAATACATACATAGAACCAACAGCCAGTTTTGAGACCTCCAATAAGCTCTTTAATGAAATCAATAAGATCTGGCGAAGGAGTCAGACCGATAATATGCACGGAGGACTGGCCAGTGATTGTCCGCACCGCGAACGTTCGGGTTATACGGGTGACGGACAGATTGCCTGCAATACGGTGCTGCACAATTACGATGCAAGAAACTTTTACCAGAAATGGATCGGGGATATGCGTGACGCGCAGATCCAGGAAAGCGGGTATGTTCCCAACGGGGCCCCCTGGCAGCCGGGTTGCGGAGGCGGACCCGCCTGGGGAGCTGCTATTTGCGTGATGCCCTGGGAGTATTATGTACAATATGGATCCAGGGATATGCTGGAAGATAACTACGAGGCCATGAAGGGCTACGTGCGCTACCTGCTTAGCTGGACCGGGGAGGATGGAATCATGCATTCAAAAAGAACTGGCAATGACGGTTCCGTTGTGAAATGGTATAACCTGGGAGATTGGCTCCCCCCCGGGGAGCTGATTCCCGATGCTCTGGTACATACCTTTATTCTCTGGTATTGCGCCGATATTACATCCAGGACTGAGGGGGTGCTCGGATATAAAGATGAGGCAATGGATTACAGCGCACTGGCCGGGGAAACCAGAAAGGCATTTCAAAAACGCTTCTTTGATGAAGCGAGCGGATCCTATGGCGATGCGGGCGGAAACATTCTGGCCCTGAAAATGGAAGTTCCCGAAGAGCAATATGATACGGTGGTGGCTGCCCTGAAGGCCGGAATCCTTAAGAATAATGGGCACATTGACACAGGTATTCTCGGTACCCGTTTCTTTTTTGAAGTGCTGGCCGACCATGGCCTGAATCAACTGGCTTTTGAAGCCATGGATAAGCGAACCGAGCCCTCTTTCGGGCACTGGATTGAGCTGGGTTCGACCACCACGCGTGAAAACTGGAATTTGGATGGTTCCCATAATCATCCCATGTTCGGGGGCGGACTGGTCTGGTTCTACCGGAACCTGGCAGGAATGCAGGCCGACCCATTGGAACCGGGTTACCGGCATATTATATTTAAGCCCCAGCCTGTTGAAGAACTGGAGTATGTTACATACATCAACAACACTTCCTATGGGGAAGGAGGCATCACCTGGCGGAATGGACAGGGGGCCTTTGTGATGGAGATTACCGTACCGGTGAGCACTCACGCTACAGTTCATGTTCCGGCTGATGATCTTTCACTTATAACTGTTGGGGGTGCAGCAACCGAAGGATTAAGCGATGTTCTGTTTAAGGAGATGAAGGATGGCTATGCCCTTTTTGCAGTTGAAAGTGGAAAATATCGTTTCCGGGTCAGCAGATAAGGTCCGGAAGCAGATGAGTATAATACCCCCGGGATACCAGGGGACCTTGAGGAATCCAGGGAACTTACTGTATAAAGTAGAAGCTATTAGTAAAGCTTTAATCCATTTCCCGGTGCCAGAGAGTGACCCTTACATTCTGACTTTCGCGCAGGTGTTCAGCAAGCCGCTCGGCACAATAAACCGATCGATGCTGGCCGCCGGTACATCCGTAATTCACCCGCAGGCGGGTGAAGTTTCGATCTTCATACTTATCCACAGACATATCGACAAGTGAAAAGGTATAGCTGAGAAATTCATTTACATCACTGTGCTGCTCAAGAAATTCAATCACCGGTTTATCCTTGCCATTCAACTCTTTGAGGTGGCTGACACGGTGTGGATTTGTAATGACTCGGCAATCGAACACGTATCCTCCGCCATGTCCGTTGGGATCTTCGGGAATACCATGTTTGTAACTGAAGCTGTTAATGTTGACGGTCAAAGTCGATTTCCGTCCCCCCTTATCTTTAAAGCGCTTTAATTTGGGAGCTTCAAGCAACTCTTTATACACCTTCAGGAGGGTAGGGATCTTAATGGAAAATTTCACATTGTGGAGGATCCAGTTCAGATCGTTCAAGGCATAGGGAATACTTTGAAGGAAATGGGTTTTCTTTTCATAGAATCCCCTGAATCCATAGGCTCCCATAGCCTGCATGATCCGGATCAGTACATAGGCATAGTAGGATTCCCTGAATTTTTCTGCATCTACAGAGGGGTAGCCGGCCAGGCCGGCAATGTAGTGTTCCAGTAACTCTTCGCGGACCGCAGGGGGTATATCTGCCTTGGAGTCATAAAGCAGGGAAGCCACATCATATTGGAGTGCTCCCTTCCTGCCTCCCTGGTAATCGATGAAATATGGCAAACCATCCTTCAGCATGACATTTTTCGACTGGAAATCCCTGTAGAGAAAATATTCTGTATCCTGGTCCAGGAGGTAATCTATCAGCGTGCTGTAGTCGTTTTCCAGCTTCTGCTCGTTAAATGGTATCCCTGCCAGTTTGAGGAAATAGTATTTGAAATAGCTGAGGTCCCATTGCATACTCTGCCTGTCAAAGCTGGCACGAGGATAGCAGACCGAGTAGTCCAGGTTTTTTGCTCCTGCTATCTGGAACTTCTGCAATTCGGTCAGCACCAACTTGTACATGTCGGTAAGAGACTGTGGAAAACTGCCATTGTCCCTTATCTGAAACACGTAGTCGAAGAGAGTCAGATCGCCCAGATCCTCCTGCAGATAAGCGTTATTTTCCAGGTCGATCAGATAGATCTCCGGTACGGTCAGTCCGAGGGAATGAAAATGCCTGCTGAATTCAATAAATGCTTCGTTCTCTTCCCGGTCCAGGTTGATGGCGCCGATTGCTGTGCTTTCCGTACCTGTAATCCGGTAATATTCACGCGGAGAGCCTGAAGCGGGGAGTTTATTAATGGAAATTATTTTCTCTCCGCACCACCTGTTAAACAGGTCATTCAGCAGCTCTAGTATGGTCTTGCTCATGTTCCTTATCTCTTCTGTTCGATCTACAAATCAAAGATATTTATTTCTTTGTTGTAGTTTCAACTAGCTTTTGAACATGTTGGGTAATGGGCAAATTGGTGGCGCCATGTGATTCAGATGCAGATACAAACAGTACTGCCAGTTCATCCTCTTTTCCGCTTAATTTTGCCGGTTCGATAAGTGCTTCGAGGGCTACGGAAGCAAGCTGGGAAAGATTTTCAGAATGGGCCTGAATCTCCAGTAGCCTGTCATTGTTCTCGAAGGCCGGAGCCAGCTGCTCATGGTTAACTGACCAGTCTTCCAGAGTTGCGATCATTCTTTCACGGGCTGCTGCATCTTCTGATTCAATCCAGAGATCCACATCCTGACCAAAGCGGTAGGCCTGGTAACTTTCCGGGGCAGCTGCATCCACCATCCGGTTCAGGGGCAGGGTATAATAGAATTGAGGTTTGTAGATTGCTATCCGGGCAAACATTTTATCCTCCTGCAGTACATTGCTTAACGCTTTTAATGGTTCCAGGTAATCTTCAGACACCATGCCTGTCAGAATCCTGTTTTTGTGATTCCGGTGTTGAATTCCCAATTCTTCCAGCCGCATATCCATCAACATCAATCTGCGGTACATATCCTGAACATCATCAGTAAGTACCTTTGGGCTCCACATTTTTTCAGCGATAACTACTGTCCGGGGCCAGATCCTGGATTCAATGGTAAGGCCATCGACCATTTCGGACCACATGCAGGCTTCACCTCCAATAAGTCTGGCTTCCTGTTCGGGAGTGAGTGGCTCGATCTTTTTAAATTCAGGCAAAGGATTTCCCCCGGCCATATCGCTTCCACCGGAACGCTTGCCATTGATTTCAAGATTGAAAACTGAAATCTTTGCAGAACCTGAAATTGAGTCCGCATTCTGTTCTATGTGAAATTCAAGCCCTCCCATAGACGATTCAGCAACAAAAGAAATCATATTTTCACTGAGGGAAACTT
The DNA here is from genome assembly GCA_964458155.1 of uncultured Bacteroides sp. Taxonomy (GTDB): domain Bacteria; phylum Bacteroidota; class Bacteroidia; order Bacteroidales. The sequence continues at coordinate 7,863 of CAYWGP010000197.1, read as the reverse complement.
CATTAAAACCCAGGGCACCCCCCATGAAATTCAAGATTCCTCTTAAACTATCACCTTCGCCAAATAGATAGAGTGCACCTTCCATGGTCATGTCTGCAATACTCATAATGCATTCCCATCCTTTCCAGTTGCCTGAGTCGACTTCAATATTAACAGCACCGGGGATAATAGTCGGATCGACATTATAGTGGAAGGCAGCTGTTTGTTTATGATCCAGGTAGTAGCCGGCTGAAAGCACTGCTTTATTGCCCTGGCGGGCACTCTCCCAGAGCGAACCATGGTCACGCCAGGTTTGTACTGCAATGCCCTCTCTGGGAAGATCGGGGTGCAGGATCTCATCCCAACCCATCATTATTTTACCGTGAGCTGCCACAATTTTTTGCAGGCGGATGTTGAAATGAGCCTGCAGGGCATGTGGATCATCAAGACCGTGCTCTTTCATATACTCCTGGATTTCTTGACTCTCATTCCACTGCCTGGGGACAACTTCATCGCCGCCGATATGCAGATATTCATCCGGGAATAATTCTGACATTTCTCCCAGGAACTTATCAAGGAATTCATATACTTCAACCCGGGTAGGATCCATGGCTGGCTGAAGGCCCATCATTCCCGTGTCCAATTCATAGGGCCCGGGTCCGCTGGCCAGCTCAGGATGGCCCACAAACCAGGAGGTTGTATGACCCGGAACATCAAATTCGGGAACCACTCTGATACCACGATCTGCAGCAAATTCAATTACTTCCCGGATATCCTCCTGGGTGTAATAATCCCCGTTTGAGCCCATTTGATGCAGCTTTGGAAATAGCTTCGACTCCACCCGGAATCCCTGACTTTCCGTAAGATGCCAGTGAAAGACATTCAACTTTACAGTCCCCATAGCCTCCAGGTTTCGAAGAACCACCTCTTTAGGAATCCAGTGCCTGCATGCATCGATCATCAGCCCTCTCCATGGATACCTGGGCCGGTCATTCAAAGACAGCGTCGGGATATGCCATAGGCCATCTTCCTGCCTGGCCAGCTGGAGTATAGATTCCAGTGCATAAATAATTCCAGTCTCTTCCTGGGCTACTACCAGAATCTTTTTTTCTGATACCCTGATGGAATAAGATTCGTCGTCACCCATCGAAGGGAACTTTTTTTCACTACCGCTGCACTCAAGAACCAGCACCTGATTACTCCCCTCGCCCAGCTCCAGGCCGGTCTGCCGGCTAAGCTTTTTATAGAAGCGGGTCATAGCTTTTTCAAGTCGTGGAGTGCTTAAATCAGTAAACTCATGACCCAGCTCACTGTCCAGGTGAAAAACCCCTTTCCCCATTTTTATTTTGGCTGGTAAGGGCATCATGCTCAGAGCTGCACGATCTTCCTCTGAAATGGGCGGTGGTTCAGGTTTCAGAAATCCAAACCACGCAATGGCAGCAACTACAATCAGGATAAGCAGCATCCAACTGATAATCTTCAGTGCTTTCTTCATTCTCTTTTATTGTTGGGGATTATTCTGTGATGACCTGGCGCTGAATGAGATCGTAGCGATTGCCTTCCCTCAGCATGTAAAATTCCCGGCTCCCTGCGGGAAGCTTATAAATGGTGTCTCTTTCAGCAGACCAGCGTGTCCCGTCATAAATGGCCACATAACTATTTCCAAATACTGTAAACTGATCCCCTTCCACGATGATTCCTGTATCCTCATCCAGGCCTATTCCCAGAAGCTCGGGACAATTCTCAAGGATCTCAAACATATCAAACTGCCGGTTCCTGGCAAGCAGGTGCTGATCGATTGCAACATTGGTAATAAACCCAAGGCCCTCCTCATGGTCGCCCATCATGATGGTGTTTTTACGTGTATCCCCCCTGGCCAGGTAAGAGCCCTGTATGGTGGCCCCGGCTGAGCTGCCTGCAATTACCCCACCTCTTTTAAGAAGCTTAAAAAATTCCATGTGTGCCCTGGTATCCAGATAGGAGTCTGCATGCCTCCATTGTCTGCCCCCGCTGAACCAGATTCCCGAGGCATCCTGAATTGGCTTCACAAAGGCTTTACTGTCAGACACATTTCTATCGCGGGTATGCAGGACTGTAACCTGTGTAAATCCCTTGTTTGTAAAGCTTTCTTTAAATCGTTCCAGATCCTCTGCCGTAAGGCTGTCACTGCTTACCGCAGTCGGGATGACCACGATGGGGGCATGGGCTCCACCTACCAGCTCCTTAAATTTTTCATAGAAGATATTTGAAGCTGCGCCTCCGATGACCAGGAGAGTCCCCCTGGATGGTCCATGAGTCTCCACTATATCAGGAGATGTCTCAGATGGGATGGTGGCTTTTGATTGCGAATAGCTCTTAACACTCCATGTAAGGGAGAATACAACAAGTAAGGGGTATAAAAATTTCATAATGCATAGATAGGCAATTTTGCCTTTTGCACAAAAGGAAGCCTGGATGAGCCGCATCAATCGGGATTGCACCTTTTCACCGGGGTCAATCAGAGATACGTAATGAAGCTATGTTGTTTCATATCTGTATTCAGGAGGGAAATATCTTTTCAAAGGTTGCTTTCAATTGTCCTTTACACAGCGGACCGAAAAACCATCGGACTTGACATCTCTATATCGGTGCACCGAGGAATAAGAGGAGTATATGTGGCGCCCCCATGCATGGGTGTAACTATATTCTGTTGCAGTCCAGAAGTTTGCATTATCGCCCTTATGGCCAAAGGTGCCATCATATCTCCTGCCACCACCTGGTTTTGCATTAAAACCCGAGATCCCGAATTCCGGATTGCTATCCAGGTATCCATCCACCCAACCATCAGGGGATGAGGCAAGTTTGCTGCCTACATTTGTGCCCCTGTATCCGATGGCATCGGCAGTGTCTTGCGACATTCCCAATTGCATCTCCAGCTCTTTCCATTCACTGTCACCCGGGACATGCCAGCCATCCGGACACACTCCCTGTACTTCACCGGGATTATTATCGCTGCTACCATAACCATTCATAACTGCGGCCCAGGTATAGAGGGCACCATAGAGCCTGGCTTCATTAGTTGTGCTATTGTTGTAATAACAGTAAGCTTTGTCTTCATATCCAAGATCATTCCATGCTGAATTGCTTTCAACCAGTGGGATTTCTGTTCCATCGGGAAAATGAGTGACCTTCAGGTTATTCACCATCCACCACTGATCACCAAACTTTTTTGTATTGTACTTGTTTCCATCATAATCGATAATTGTACCCAATTCTGAGTCAACAACAGGATCTTCACAATTATCGCAGCTGCAATACACCACCATTAATAACAGAAGGAAGAACAGTGAAGAGTAGTTATATCCATCTATCGACTGTTTCATTAAAGGCAAGTTATTGAATTGAGCAGTTCAAGTCAAGTAATGTTCAGTAAAACAGAATATTGAAAACACACATCAAAAACAAGGCTGGCCAGTTTAAACCCTTGGCCTTCTTTGTTGTTATGATTTCAGTAAACAGATTGAACAGACATGAGAAGTGCCAGACACATAATACTCTTACTGATAATTCTAAGCGGATTTGCACTTAAGAGCCCATCCCAGACTTTTGTTGGTAATACAGAGATAGAAATCAAATCAGTTGCTACAAATCTTTATGTACCCTGGGAAATCCTCTGGGGTCCGGATGATCACATCTGGCTTACTGAAAGAAATGGGAAGATAAGCAGGTTGAATCCTGAGACCGGTGAAATAACTGAACTGATTGTCATAGGGGATGTGTATGAAGATAATGAAAGTGGTCTTCTGGGCATGGTACTGCATCCCGACTTCACCAATCAACCCTATGTTTTCGTGGTTTATAACTACGAGGGAACTTATGGACCTAAGGAGAGACTGGTACGATTTACCTACTCGGGTGGAAAACTGACATCACCTCTTACCCTCCTTGAGGGTATTGATGGAGCCGGCAATCATAATGGTTCACGTCTGGTTATTGATGCGAACCTCAAACTGTACATGACGACAGGTGATGTGACAAATAAAGCTTTGCCCCAGGATCTTAGTTCATTAAATGGAAAGGTTTTAAGGATGAACCTGGATGGGAGCGTTCCGGGGGATAATCCTTTTCAGGGAAGCTATGTCTGGACATTGGGTCACCGGAACGCCCAGGGTCTGGTAATATCTCCTTTAGGTTTGATGTACAGCTCAGAGCATGGAACATCAACCGATGACGAATTGAATATTATCGAAAAAGGAAGAAACTATGGCTGGCCCAATGTGGAAGGGTATTGTTCGGAGCCGTCGGAAACCCAGTTTTGCGCCGATCACAATGTTATGGAACCCATTACAGCCTGGACTCCCACAGTGGCAGTAGCAGGAACGGATTTCTATCAGTATGCTATCATTCCGGAATGGCAGAATTCCCTGCTAGTTGCCACCTTAAAAGCAAGGAAATTGGTAGCCCTGAAATTATCTTCGGACGGGAGATCAGTGATCTCGGAAGAAATATACTTCGAAAACGATTTTGGCAGGTTAAGAGACATCTGTATTTCACCTGATGGCAGGGTTTTCCTGGCAGTTTCCAACAGGGATGGAAGGGGCAGTCCCCGTGAAGGGGATGACAGAATCGTTGAGATTCGTGCACTTAACAATAGCGACTACTGTACTGAAGAACAGAGTATTTCCATTTGTGATGGTGATACTTATAGCTTTAATGGTCAGGAATTAAGTCAGCCTGGCATCTATACAGATACTATCGTAAATGCTGAAGGATGTGATACCATTATATCTCTATCCCTCAGTTTTTTTGATGCGGCCAGTATTGGTCTTGAAAGTTCGGTAACTGTGCCCCTGGATGAAGCAGTCACCCTGACAGCCAATGATGGATTTGTTTCATACGAGTGGAATAATGACCCGTCTTTTGATGAGCGAACAATCACAATTGTCGGAAGCGAGCTGGGTATTGGAACCTTTTATTATTCCCTAGAGGTAGAGAACGATTATGGGTGTATTCTTAAAGATAGCACGAAAGTGATTGTTACCTATGCTGTGGATGTTCAAACTAAGTCTGTACATGAGTTTTCCGTATATCCCAACCCGGTTTCCGGAAAGGTACTGAATATAGATTATAGCATCTCCTCTGAAGCAAGCCTTATGATCTATTCCCAGGATGGAAAGCTTGTGTCCCGGACTATTCTTCTTCCAATGAAAAAACATATGTATATTGAGCTCCCGGAGACAAGCGGGATTTACAATCTGGTCATTAGCAATAAGGAAGTAGCAGCTTATTTAAGAGTTCTCAAATTGTAAATTTTATAAGATGAAAAGCTATTATTCTAAACAGATCAAAAATTTAATTTTCCTGGGCCTGTTAATTTCAGCAGGGAATATTTCCGCTCAGGAATCCTGGACAAAGGAGCTTCCGGGAATAGGCTCCTTTTCTTCCCCCAGAATAGCCGATTTAAACAATGATTTAGTCGGGGATATTATCCTTGGTGCTGGCAGAGAGGAATATCTGGCATGTGATTCTGCGGTAGTTGCCCTTGACGGAAAGACAGGTGAAATGTTATGGAGAGTGTCTGCCAGAGATCAGATTTTTGGTTCAGCTACCCTTAAAGATATTACGGATGACGGAATCCCGGATGTTTTCATCTCTGGTCGCTCAGCAGAGTTGATAGCTATTAACGGCAAATCGGGAAAAGTAATCTGGAGATTTTCTGTGCCAAAAAAGGCCAAAAAGGAATGGTTCAATTTTTACAATCCTCAATTTATCCCGGACCAGAATCAGGATGGAAGGGAGGATATTCTGGTCTCCAATGGTGGAGATGTAATGGCGGAAGCTTATGACCCGAACAGGGCTGTTGGACATCTGGTGATTTTAGATGGCCAGAACGGAGAGGTGATTTCAAAGGCCCCTATGCCCGATGGGAAAGAAACATATATGTCTGTTGTGGTTTTGCCGGGCAATTCTCAGGAAAATAAAAATGTGGTATTTGGTACCGGCGGAGAAACTTTGCCGGGCAATCTTTTTGTATGCTCGATTGCCGAAATCAGATCTGGTGACTTGTCCGGGGCCGTTAAGCTTGACAGCAGTGCTACAAAAGGTTTTGTTGCCCCGGCCGCATGGGTCGATATCAATGAGGATGGAATTCATGACATTGTTGCCAATGCCTTTGATGGCAGCTTATTGGCCTTTGATGGCCTTACCCATCAATCTTTATGGAAGGTTGAGGTTCCCGGAACGGAGGCCTATAGTTCACCTGCCATTGGCAATTTTAACAGGGATAGTATTCCGGACTTCTTTGTATCCTATGGCCAGGGCTCCTGGCCCTATTTGAGCTGGTCTAAACAGGTCATGGTAAATGGGAGCAATGGGAATATAGAATTTGAAGATAGCCTGGGTTTTTATCAGATGACATCAGCCGTAGTTGCTGATTTAAATGGCGATGGTCAGGATGAAGTATTACTGCCTGTAAATTACCAGGTCCTGAACGAATATCAAATGAAGTTCTTCCATAATACTATAGTGGTCATGGAGTTTACGGAAAAAGTTTCAGTAGAGCTGGACCTTCAAAACGAAGGATGCAGTATTTCTTCAACCCCATGGGTTGGAGACCTGGACAACAACGGGTTTTTAGACATTGTCTATTTACATGGCACCAATGCGAAACAAACCTATACATTTGATGGTATGCGTGTAAACCGGATCGACACGAAGTTTCCTCTTAGTGGTAAAATCAGGTGGGGATCTTATATGGGAAGCAACTACAACGGCTTATACAGCAAGTAGTCCGAATGCAGGCTTTGGCTACCGTTTTGAAATCTTATAGAGTTAAACCGGCCAAATAGTTCTTTCCTCTGAATCCAAAACGATAATTGAACCCAAATAAATATTGTGATCTGGAACCTAACACAGTATACACAAAAGTGAATTGGTAACGATGATTCAATTGATAATTTATTCCAAGGGTCATACTCCAGGGATAATAAAGTCTTTTGTCAAAGGAGTAACGAAGGTAGGTATCTTCTCCATTTTCAAGCCAGCCTGAGAATCCGTCATAGATGCCCTCCAATTGATCCTGGCTGTGTTGGGGCAATTCATCATACCAGTCGTTCAGGTTGTTTAAGGCATCCTCTTTTTCCTCTTGCGAAAATCCAACCATTTCACTGACGTTCCAACTCCCCACGCTGAATTTCGCCAATTTCTGATAGGAGGTGCCAATTAATGCTACCAGGTTCATCTGAGGCCTGTTTTTGAATTTGAACATATGCCCCAATCGAAAATCAAATACCTGGGCCAAAGACGGACCGTCCAGCTGGGGCAAATAGGTCCACGCCATGTTGTAATCTGTCGAAAAGATGAATGGGCCAACACCACCGGAAAACACAGTTCCCCAGCCAAACATGGGGCCCTCCCCATGAGCAGTAAAATCTGCAACAAAGGGCAAAGCCAAAGCGACATCTGTATTTGAAATTACATATCCCCCCAATGCATAAAAATTTAAAAAAGGCAGTAAATAAAAGTCATACTTGAAGTTAATTACCTGGACCCGGGCTGTGATGTGATCAAATCCCACAATATTACTAACATCGGTGAAAGTGGATGGATCATCCTGTGTACCGATTGCCAGATTTTCCATGGTTATATCCTGTACTCCAAAGATATAATTAGCCATCAACCCGTTTGGATTGGGGAGGTCGAAACCTTTTTTTCTGATTTTACTTCCCATAATGGGCAACTTCCAGGGATAGCGCGTATTTTTTATACTGTCAATATATTCCTTTTCGCTTTGCTGATTTTTTCGGTGGGTATACTGACCATTGAGAAGCGTGAATGAAAAGGTTATCATCACACTTAAGATGCAGATTTTTTTAAGTTTATTCATGGCTCAGGACTATGCTTACT
>CAYWGP010000196.1:0-14020 GCA_964458155.1 uncultured Bacteroides sp. | reverse complement strand
ACCGCAGTTGCATGACGTCTGTCGGGATGCGGGCGTTGTAAATGTGCCGTCGCTGGCATTCTACTCCGACGGCGTCGTTGACCGGCTCCTTGTTGGCGTTCGCCATACAGATGCTATCATCAACAACATCGCAACGTGGCTGGAGAAAGGCAAATACCGATAAGACATCCGAATCGACACCTCACGGATCGAATGGTGAAACATGCGTCTAAAATGAATACTTCGGTATATAAGCGATATTCTCTGTCTCGATGATATAAAGTAATATAATCCATACGAGATTTGTTTATAGTTCCTAAAAAGTCAATACTGTCGGGAGTCTGAATACTCCTTTTTACAAATTCGAAATGGACAGCATTATTAACTCTATTAGCATCTTTGTAAAACCAACCTTCAATATAATCCAAGGCAGCTTGCTTTATTTGTATACTATCATTAGTTGTTTGACTTTTTACTGTGATTGTGATAAAAACTAGTATTATCACAGTGATACTTTTTAATAATTTCATTCTCATCTATTTAAATATTTATAACAATTCTTGCTTTTTCTCTTATGCTTACCGCTAACGGTTTGTGCAAACGCTGTGTTGGCGCTACGGTCCTCATTCCAGCTGACCTTTACTCTGGTGTAACTGTGAATCCATCCGGCCTCCCAATGAGGCCGGAGCGGAACTTGGCGCGGGCTTTGCGTTTGCAGTTGTCTTGTTTAGTTATTTATGGATTGCTTTCCCAATCTGCTGTTTAAATATATGATTTTCATAGTGCAAAGCACGTGAAAAGCCAATATGGAGTTTGCACAATGTTAGGCATAAGTAGCTTTAGAAATTCCAACCGAGAGTTAGCGTTAGCATATTAACTTTTGCTTCTTTAGTCCCTTCCATTTCTACTGTTCCGGTATCAATCATTTTAATGTCAACTTCATGTTTCCCCAATCCAAGAAAATCTATGCTGATTGATGCTTTTTGTTTGTAGAGAATTCCTATTGCCGTTCTAAATCCAAAACTGTTTGCCCAGTCCGCTTCGAATAACATGTCACCAAACATAGTGTCGTAAGTATAGTCTGTGACTCTAAAAAAGTTATATGTCATTCCTAAATTACATAGTAGAGAATATTTTTCATTGATTTCATATTTGTATTCTAAACCAGCGGAAATTGGAATATTGTAGTACTTGGGAAACTCATAAGACTCGTACCCAAAATCACTAAAGAGAGTGTCCATCGATACCTTGAATTCATTGATAATGTTATTGTAAACAAAGTCAAGACCTGCAAAAATCCCTATTCCTCTGTCTGGAAATTGATAAGCGTATTGTAATCCAATATTGATACCTGTTTTTGCTGATGAACTTACCGTATAGACATCGCTGAAATTAACAGTATATATGTCAATCTTCGATACTGGGAAAGCAGGTCCTACATGAATATTAAACCTGCTTTGCGAGATTATATCAATATTGGCACTGGACGATAACAAGAAGATTACTAGAAACTTGCTGAATGATTTCATTGTTGGGATTATATATTGTGACTCAGTTTATTCATTTAGTTTTAAACTACAATAAAATATTTCGCTATTATGCCTAACGGTTAGTGCAAACACTGTGTTGGCGCTCCGGTCCTCATTCCTGCTTTCCTAGTCTCTTGCGAAACTGTGAATCCAACCTGCCTCTCAATGAGGACCAGAGCGGAACTTGGCGCGGGCTTTGCGTTTGCAATCGTTTTCTTTAGTTATTAATAGATTGTCTCTGCAATCTGCAGTTTCGGTGTTAAGGCTACATTGCGCAAAGCACGTGAAAAGCCAATATGGAGTTTGCACAATGTTACAGGTCGTTATTCTTTTACTTTATTACTTCTACGGAAGGAGGTTGATTGCTTATAACTAGTCCTTCAAGTTTATCGTTTAGGTCCTTTGGGAAATCTCTACCCTTTATTGTCATTGTGAACGACCACTTGACTGCTGCAGTTTTTCTCTTTTTTGAGTAAACAGTTAGAAAATCAGGATAATCAATACCCTTAAGTGAGTACTCATAAAGAATTAACTCTAGTTTGAAATCCCATAGATTTATCTCCGTGATATCTTGAAATTTCCCATTTACAAACAATTCAGCAGTCACAGTATCATTATTAGAGAGATTTACATCTAATCCACAAATCAACTTTGTCATATTGAAAGAAGTCAAGTTGCCAATGGAGGATCCTCTTTTTCCATTGATCGAATTGCTTTCTTGCTCACAATTGAATCCCCTTGCTCTCCAATAGCGTTCAGACTTATCTATTAATTCAACACTTTGTTGATCGATCGGGAAAGAATATTTAATCCTATAGTTCATATGCTTGTTGCTTTTCTAATAATGACCTGTAACATAGGGATAAACCCTTGTTGTGGTGTTTATGAGGTGTAATTTAGGAATATTAGTTTGTTGGAGCTAATGTGCGTTTAGTTTATCGAGGGGGTTATGGGTATTAGTGAGCTGTTTGGAGCATGCGCATAGTATGCACTGATTATTTCTTGTCTTTGCTAACAAAGTTAATTGGCATTGTGAATGGTGCCACTATGAGTCTTCCTCCTTGACTTGCAGGAGTCCATTTCAAGGGACATTCAGTAATCAATCTGTATGCTTCTTTGTCGTATAAGGGATCTAATCCTTTTACAACCTCAACATCGGTTAAAATCCCTGTTGTATCAACATTGAATGAAATAAATACAACATCACCAACTGTTAATGTGTCAGATTGATCCAGTAGTTTATTGTTGTTGGATATCCATTGGTGGAATGCACTTATTCCACCCTCTACCTGAGCCATACTTTCAACACTATAGACCAAATCCATCTTATTAAGATCACGATTTGTAGAATCATCCTGTCCATAGCTTAGAAAGGATAGCATCAGCAAAATTGACATGGCTAGTTTTTTCATTTCTAAATGGTCTTTAACGGTTAGTAAAAAATATCTTATGGTGTTTAAGATAAACAAGTTATGAATATAAAATGAGTTGGGGATTAATCTGTGTTAAGATTATCGAGGGGGTTTTTGATTTTGGTGAGTTGTTTAGAACTGACGTGGGTATAGATCTCTGTGGTTGTTATGCTGGAGTGCCCCAGGATTTCTTGAATGTACCGGAGGTTAATTCCCTGCTCAAGCAGATGAGTTGCAAAACTGTGTCGCAGGGTATGGGGTGTGGCGTGTTTATCAATCCGCGCCTTTTTCAGTGCCTTCCGGAGAATGTTGGCAATGCTTGTTGCGCTGTACTGTCCCCCACCCTGTCCTTCAAATAACCAATATTTTGGTTTGCAGAATTTATAATAGTCGCGCAATAGTTTTAAAAGTGTTACAGACAGAAGGGTATGTCTGTCCTTTTTTCCTTTTGATTGGCTGATCCTGATGAGCATTCTTCCGGAATCAATATCCTTAATTTTCAGGTTTATCAACTCGGATCTTCTCAATCCCCCTGAATACAGTGTCATCAGGATACATTTGTGTTTCAAGTTATTACAGTGTTTCAAAATAAGTTCTACTTCTTCAACCGTAAGAATTTTTGGCAATCCTTTTACCTTTTTTGGCCGGTTGATTTTGTAGTATGCTTTCTTTCTGCCCCTTACCTGTTCGTAGTAGAATTTGATAGCGCTGATTCGTTGATTCTGCTGAGAGGTGGAAATGTCTTTGGTACGAATCAGCTTAAAGATATATTCATTGATTTGCTGCGTTGAGATTGATTCAAGGTCTCTCTCCCCGAATTCTTTAACAAAAGACTTCATGTAGGTCATGTAAGTTTTAATGGTGTTAGGGCTGTATCTCTTTCTTATTAGCATCTCCGGGTATTGGGGAGGGACTTCAGAATTGACGGCCTTCAGCGCTGAATGGTCAACTTCTGCCACAGGGGATAGTCTGGAAAGGAATATTGGCAGATTAAATTTATTCCCTGGAAGATACCACTTGTGATTTGCATCCCATCTACTCCCGGGAATAGCCTTAATGGTCTCAATAATCCCTTTATTAAACTTGAAATTAATCTTAACAATCGGCTCCCCATTCAGGAATCCGGGTGTTAGTTCAATGTGAGGTTTTTGTTTCGTTTTGTTATCCATAAGAGCCTGGCTTGACGATCATATAGTATTAATGTTATGAATTACTGTTTGTCGTAGCTTATGTTCAATAAACGGTGTCATTTCGGGCAGATCGTAAAGAACTTGGACGATTAGTATTCCGGGTTATAGAAATTCATTAAATTCGGTCTGTCAATTCAAAATCCCGGTCTCATGAAAACATTTTACCGAGTTGTACTGTCTATCCTGGCAGTTCTGACCATTCAATCCTGTAAAACATCAACATCAATGGAAGTACCTGTTGCCGAAAAGAAACCCAAAGAGCTGACCATGCATGGTCAGACCCGCATCGATAATTACTATTGGCTCAGGGAGAGAGAGAATCCTGAAGTAATTGCCTACCTGGAGGCAGAGAACAGTTACAGGGAGTCGGTAATGAAGGGAACCGAGCAATTCCAGGAAGATCTCTTTAAGGAGATCGTCAGCAGGATCAAGCAGAACGATGAAAGCGTTCCCTATAAGGAGAATGGATATTTCTATTATACCCGTTATGAAGAGGATAAGGAATACCCCATTTTCTGCAGGAAGAAGGAAAGTCTGGAAGCTGTTGAAGAGGTCCTTGCCAATGTGAATGAGATGGCCGAAGGCTACTCTTACTATCAGGTGGGCGGACTGAGTATTAGTCCCGACAACCGTTATATGGCTCTTGGAATCGATACCGTAAGCCGGAGGAAATATACCATCTATATCAAGGACCTGGAGACAGGGAAGATGCTGGAGGACCAGATTCCCCTTACCACGGGAGGCTCTGCCTGGGCCAGCGACAATAAGACCCTGTTCTATACCCAGAAGGACGATGAGACACTGAGGAGCAAGGCTATATTCAGGCATGTCATGGGAAGCGATGCTTCCGGCGATGTGCTGGTCTACGAAGAAACAGATGAGACCTTTGGTACTGCTGTATACAAAACGAAATCTAAAAAGTATATGGTGATTGCAAGTTTCAGTACGCTGACTACCGAGTTCCGCGTTCTTCCAGCCGATGATCCGGAAGGGGAGTTCAAGGTGGTCCAGCCCAGGGTACGCGGACTGGAGTATAACATCTCTCATTATGGTGATCATTTCTATATTATTACCAATCTCGATGCCATCAACTTCAGGTTGATGAAAACACCGGTGGACCGCACCGGAAAGGAGAACTGGCAAGAGCTTATTGCCCATCGTGAGGATGTATTCCTTGAAAGTATTGAGATATTTAAGGATTACATGGTACTTGAAGAGCGGAAGGAGGGTCTGAACCGCCTTCGGGTGATCCCCTGGAGTGGTAGCGATGAACACTATATTGATATGGGCGAAGAGGTATATTCAGCCTCCATTTCGGTAAATCCCGAATTCGACAGCAAGGTGGTGCGCTATCGTTATTCTTCCCTGACCACCCCAAATACTGTACTGGATTACGCAATGGAAAGCAGGGAAAAATCTATCCTGAAGCAGGATGAGGTGCTGGGTGGTACCTTTGATCCGGCCAACTACGAGGCCAGGCGCATATATGCTACTGCCGGGGACGGGAAGATGATTCCCATGAGTATTGTATACCGCAAGGGGATCGAACTGGACGGAACCAACCCTACACTGCTTTACGGATATGGATCCTACGGACATACTATGGACCCTGGATTCCGTTCATATCGGCTATCCTTACTGGATCGTGGCTACTTATTTGCCATTGCTCATATCCGGGGCAGCCAGGTGTACGGACGACCCTGGTACGAGGATGGCAAGTTGCTGAAGAAGAAAAATACCTTTACAGACTTTAATGCCTGTGCCGAGCACCTGATTAATATGAGATATACCAGTGCGGATCATCTTTATGCCATGGGTGGCAGTGCCGGGGGACTGCTTATGGGTGCTGTGATTAATCTTCAGCCGGAGCTTTATAAGGGAGTAATAGCAGCAGTTCCTTTTGTGGATGTGGTAACTACTATGCTGGATGATGATATTCCTCTGACCACCTCTGAGTACGATGAATGGGGAAATCCCAATGATAAAGAGTATTACGACTACATGCTCAGCTACTCTCCTTACGACCAGGTGGAGACTAAGGACTATCCCAATTTACTGGTAACCACCGGACTGCACGACAGCCAGGTACAATACTGGGAGCCTGCCAAATGGGTGGCCAAATTGCGGGATATGAAGACCGATAAAAACCAGCTGCTGATGTACTGTAACATGGACACCGGTCACGGAGGGGCATCCGGAAGATTTGAGCAGTATAAAGAGACTGCCATGGAATATGCCTGGCTCTTTAGTCTGGAAGGAATCAGGAAGTAGGACTTAAAGCATAAAAGATGTTGCCAGTTACCAGCAGAACTCATTATCGTATCCTCTATGCGGATACCGATATGATGGGAGTTGTATACTACGGGAATTACGGCCGGCTCTATGAAATGGGGCGGACCGAAATGATCCGTGAAATGGGAATGCCGTATATCGAACTGGAACATGCAGGTATCGTAATGCCGGTCTTTTCTGTGGAGGCGAAATACAGGAAGGTGCTGAAGTATGATGAACGGATCACCGTTGAGACCACCGTCAGGGAAATGCCGGCAGTAAGGATGGAGTTCTTTCATAAGATCTTTAATGAAGACGGTGCATTGGCACATGAGGCCAGGGTGGTTCTGGTATTCCTGGATATGAAGACTAACCGGCCAGTCAGGGCGCCGGAGCCCCTGGTAAAATTGATGGAGAACTACTCCGGCTAACAGGCTTTTAAATTTTCACATGATGAGAACCTCAGGTCCGCGGTTTCGGCTATGGCTTATCCTCGCCATGCATTTATCCTTATTTTCAACTATCTGTGCCCAGGATCATTCCCTCTGGCAGGATTCCCTGGTGGCGCCTCTGCCGGTGGTGCTGAAAAGTGAAGCAGGTCTCAGGGTTTCTTCTGCAACACAATGGGAGGAGTTTCGTCGCGAGGAGGTCCTGGATCTGTTCAGCGACCATGTCTATGGCCGGGTTCCGAAAACGGATGTAAAGGTGAGTTTCCGGGTATCCCGGGAAGACCGGGAGGCCCTGGGGGGAACGGCCGTGGAGAAAGAGGTGGTGATGGAAGTATGTCGCGGGGAGGATTGCCTGGAGATAACGATGCTCATTTTTTTGCCGGAGGAACTGCCTGGACCGGTACCGCTTTTCCTGGGCTTGAATTTTTACGGGAACCACACCATTCATCCCGATCCACAGATCAGCATTACAGATAGCTGGGTAAGAAACAACCCGGATTTTGGGATTACTGATAACAGGGCCACCGATGCTTCACGGGGAGTCAGGTCCGGCCGGTGGCCGGTGGAGCTGATCCTTTCAAGGGGATATGGACTGGCCACCATTTACTACGGGGATATTGATCCGGATTTTGATGATGGATTCCAAAACGGCATACATGGAATCATGGGGCCTTCAGACTTTGATCGCCTGCCCTCCTCATGGGGATCCATAGCTGCCTGGGCCTGGGGACTTTCCAGGGCCATGGACTATTTTGAAGAAGATACTGAGATCGACCAGGACAGAGTGGCAGTGATGGGACACTCCAGGCTGGGTAAGACCTCCCTCTGGGCCGGTGCGGAGGATCTCAGGTTCGCCATGGTCATCTCAAATAATTCGGGTTGCGGTGGAGCGGCCCTCTCCCGAAGGCCTTTCGGGGAGCGTGTGAGCAGGATCAACTCCTCCTTTCCTCACTGGTTTGCCTCCCGCTTTCATGAATACAACGACAATGAAGGGGCGCTGCCGGTGGATCAGCATATGCTGATGGCTCTGATGGCTCCCCGGCCACTCTATGTGGCAAGTGCCCTGGAGGATGACTGGGCCGATCAGCGTGGTGAATATCTCTCCCTCTATTATGGAAGCAGCGCATACAGGCTTTACGATAAGCGGGTATCCCCGGACTTTAAGATGCCGGGTGTGGACCAGCCTGTCACCAGCGGAAGCCTGGGCTATCATATCCGTAGCGGCAATCATGATGTGAAGGAGTATGACTGGGAGGAGTACCTCGACTTTGCCGATCTTCATTTACAGCCGGCAGGAGGATTGGAAAATGAAAATCCTGTAAGTCAGCAGTGGATCGAGGAGAGGCTCTTTGCCACCACTCCGAGGCTGATTCTGACTCCTCAGCTGGAGTACCTCGTCTGGCAGAAGATTGACAGCGGTGATAGCCTGGTAAGCATGGGCATGGAACTGCTGCGAAGGAATGCAGATTCCATCCTTCAGCTGGAAGCACTGGAACGACAGATGACCGGGAGAAGGCTCCTGGGTGTTTCCAGGGAGGCTATCGGTCGACTGAGTACTCTGTCCCTGGCCTATCGTTTCCAGAGAGATGCCAGTCACCTGCAGAAACTTGAGGAGGAGCTTCAGGCTGTCTGCAACTTTACTGACTGGAATCCATCTCATTTCCTGGATGTGGCCGAAATGGCTACAGCTGTGGCCCTGGCCATTGACTGGGCTGGTGAGTGGTTATCGCCCGAAGTGGACAGGCTGGCCCGTAATGCCCTGGTGAACAAGGCCCTGAATCCGGCCATGGCTTCCTCGCCCGATAACTGGTGGATCAAAACAGACAATAACTGGAACCTGGTGTGTCATGGCGGACTCTCCATGGCGGCCCTGGTGGTATTTGATGATGCCCCGGAATTAGCCACTTCAGTCCTGCATCAGGCAGTAGAATATATTCCTCTGGCCCTTGAGCCCTATGCCCCGGAAGGGGTCTACCCCGAAGGAGCTTCTTACTGGTTTTATGCCACCACCTTTCTCACATCGGCCCTTTCTGCCTTTGAGTCGGCCCTGGGGACTGATTTTGGTTTCGCAGAGGCACCCGGGGTGATGGAGAGTGCCCTTTTCTCCCAGGTCATGGCGGGACCATCGGGGGACTATTACAACTTTTTTGATTCGGGCCTGGAAGGATTTCACAGCCTTACACATTTTGGCCTGCTCTCCTGGTTTGCCCGGAGATCCGGTTCCGGATTTGACCGGACTGCCTACGGAGCGCTTTTAAGCAGTGAATTGACCGAGATGAATCAGGCAAGAAGTACCCGTTTCTACCCTGTTTTTTTCCTGAATACAGTTCAGCTGAGTGTGGAGAGCAGTGGCGACTTTAACTGGCCCGGACTTTGGTCGGGCGATGGAGACGAGCCCGTAGTAATCATGCGGGACAGCCAGAATAGTCCGGATGCCTTCTTTCTTGCTGCCAAAGGAGGAAGGGCCGCAGATAATCACGGGAACATGGATGCCGGGTCCTTTGTATTTGAACTGGACGGGGTGCGCTGGTCCGTTGATCCCGGGAACCAGAATTATAATGCGCTGGAGCAGCTCATGGGAGGGGAGCTCTGGAACAGTGCTCAGGATTCACGGAGGTGGAGCCTGCTCACAAAAAACAGCGGAGGTCACAGTACCCTGGTGGTGAATGGAGAAATGCACCTGGCCGATGCACGGGCCCGACTGTTCAGCCGCGAACTGGAGGGAAGTATCCCTGAATGTACCTTTGATCTTTCGGAGCTCTATGGCGATAATATTCAGGTAGCCCGCCGCAGCTTTTCACGTCTCTCCGAAACACGGCTCAGAATCAGTGATAAGATGCTTTTTTCTGCGGAAACAGAGAGCATTACCTGGAACCTGATTACCCGGGCCGGGGTGAAAGTGGTGGGTGAGGTGGTGGAGCTGCACCAGGATGGGGCCACGCTCTATCTCCAGGTAAGCTCCGATGCTCCTTACGAAATTAAACTGGTATTCCTTTCCCCGCCACCCTTAAGCTATGACAAGGATATTGAGGGACTGAAGCGGCTGGAGATTCACTGGCTCAGGTCTGATTTCCAGGACGACTCAGCTGTGATTAATGTTGAACTGGACAATAAAGTACTTTAGATGAAAAGGAGCAGAACGTATATCTGGATATGGCTTCTTTTTGCTGTCTTTTCATGTGCACGCGTGGATGAATTACCCAATTTTGTCTGGATCATTTCTGAAGATAATTCCACCCACTACATGGAGCTCTTTGACCCCCATGGCATAGCCACACCTGAAATTGCACAAATGGCCGGAGAGGGGATACGCTTTACCAGGGCCTTCTCCAATGCGCCGGTCTGCAGTGTGGCACGCTCCACCCTGATTTCATCCTGTTATAGTCCGCGTACCGGGGCCCAGTATCACAGGCGCTCTCAGCCGGTTCCCCTTCCACAGGGAGTGGAAATGTTCCCGGCCTATCTGAAAAAGGCCGGCTACTATACCACCAATAACAGCAAGGAGGATTATAACTATATCAAGGAGAAGGGGGTATGGGACGAGTCCTCTGGGGAGGCTCACTGGAGCGGACGGGAGCCGGGTCAGCCCTTTTTTCATAAGGAGTCGCATCCCGTATCCCACGAAAGCAGGCTCCATTTCAATGCCGGGCTGATGGAATCCTACACCCCGGTAATGGATCCTGACAGCGTGCATCTTTTTCCGGTCCATCCCGATACGGAGCTCTTTCGTTTCACGTCGGCCTACTATCTTGACCGGATGCTGGCGGTGGATAGCATTGTGGGAAGGGTGCTGAGGCAACTGGAGGAGGAGGATTTGCTGGAAAGTACCTTTGTTTTCTATTTTGGCGACCATGGGGGCGTTTTGCCGGGCAGCAAGGGCTACTTATATGAAACCGGACTCCATGTTCCCCTGGTGGTAAGGATTCCAAAGAAGTTCCGGCACCTGGTGGAAATGAAGCGGGGAGAAAGTACGGATGCATTTGTAAGCTTCGTGGATTTCGGACCCACCCTTCTGGAGCTGGCCGGGATTGAAATCCCCGGCGGAGTAGATGGGATTCCTTTCCTGGGGCAGCATCAGGAGTCAGGGATGAAGCAGGAAGTTAGCTATGGATATGCAGACCGCTTCGATGAAAAGTATGACCTGGTTCGCACGGTCCGCAGGGGAGATATGAAATATATGCGCAGTTACCAGCCCTTTAATGTGGACGGACTGCAGAATAATTACCGCTATCTCTGCCTGGCTTTTCAGGAGTGGAGGGAGATGTATCTTAGCGGAGAGTTGAATGCCGTACAGGCTGCTTTCTTTGAACCCAGGGAGCCTGAAGCCTTGTACGACCTTGCTTCCGATCCCTATGAAACCAGGAATCTGGCCCGGGACCCGGCCTTTGCCGGACAGCTGAGGGAGATGAGATACTTGCTGGAGGACTGGGTAAGAGGGATGCCCGATCTGAGCTTCTACCCGGAGAATTTGCTGAGAAGAGAGGCCTTTGATAATCCGGTCCTTTTTGGGGAGCAGCATAAAAATGATATTGCGGAGCTCATCGATATTGCCAACCTGGAGCTTCTTCCTTATGAGGAGGCCCGCCCGGGAATTGAACAGGCTCTTGCTTCAGATGATCCGAATATATTGTACTGGGGATTGATTGTATGCAGCAGCTTTGGCACTGAAGCTTCAGAATTTGAGCCAGGGGCACAGAAGCTTTGCAGCCATAAAGACCTGCTGGTACGCACCCGGGCTGCCGAGTTCCTGGGATTAAGCGGACTGGGCAACCCGGTTCCTGTACTGGAGGAAGCTCTCTATGAAAGCAGCGATGGGGTCGAGGCCCTGCTTATTCTGAACTCCCTGGTTCTTCTGATGGATGGTCCTTATTCCTATGACTTTGAGCCGGACCATGAGAAGCTAAATCCGGAGGTGCTGCAGGATCAGCAGGTGCAGCGCCGGCTGGGATATATCCAATCAAGGATGGGTAAAAATAAGTACATTTGAGTATGATTTTATTTGAGGAGTATCTGAAGGATAACCTGGTCCTGCTGGATGGAGCTATGGGATCCCTGATCTATGAGAAAGGTGTATTTATTGACAAGTGTTACGACGAGCTGAATCTGTCCAGACCCGAGCTGATCGGCTCCATTCATGAGGAGTATGTGAGGGCAGGGGCAAGGGTTCTGGAGACCAATACATACGGTGCCAACCGCTTTAAGCTAAAGTCACACAATCTGCTTGAGCAGCTGGAGGAAATTAACCGGAGGGCTGTCGCCCTGGCCAGGGAGGCTGCCGGGGATGAGGTATATGTGGCCGGTTCCATGGGACCTTCAGGCCTGGAGATTGAACCCTGGGGGGATACTACCCTGGAGGATGTGTTTAAAGGCTATGCCGAGCAGGCCGGCATTCTGAACCAGGCGGGCGTGGACCTTTTTATCCTGGAGACATTCCAGGATATACGGGAAATGGAGCAGGCCATTAAGGCCATTAAGAGTGTCTCCGGTCTGCCGGTGGTGGCCATGATGACTGTTGGTGAGGACGGGAAAACACGTTATGGTGTGGACCTGGAGGATGTTACGGCCATCCTTTCCAGGAGTGAGGCAAGTGTCATAGGCCTGAATTGTACGGTGGGACCAAAGCCCATGCTCGATTTCGTGGAGCAGATGGCCGGTCTTACTGATAAACCTCTTTGCCTGATGCCCAATGCCGGCCGGCCCCAGTTTACCGATGGCCGGATGATTTATATGAGTACACCGGAATACTTTTCGGTTTATACCAGGCGATTTATTGACAGGGGGGTCAGGGTGCTGGGAGGATGTTGCGGCACCACGCCCGACCATATAGCCAGGATGGCCAACGCCCTGGCCATGAAGCAGACACGCATTCAGCATTCCATACAGATCGGTGTGAGACCGGTGAGCGAGGAGCCTTTACCGGATCCTGTTCCGGTGGCAGAAAAATCAAGACTCTCGGAGAAGATGATGTCGGGTAAGCAGGTGGTACTGGTAGAGATGGTGCCACCCAGAAGCACCGATATAAGCAAACCCCTGGAAGGGGCAAGGCTCTTAAAGGAAAACAGGGTGGATGCTATCAATATTCCTGACGGCCCCCGTGCCACGGCACGGATGACCGGACTGGCACTGGCTGTGCTCCTGCAGAACCAGGTGGGCATCGAAACGGTGCTGCACTATACCTGCCGGGACCGGAATTTGCTGGGCATGCAGTCCGACCTGCTGGGGGCAACTGCCATGGGAATACGTAATATCCTTGCCATTACAGGCGATCCGCCTATGATTGGGGACTACCCCCAGGCCACAGCTGTATTTGATATTGACTCCATTGGCCTGGTGCACCTGATCTCTAACCTGAATCATGGCGTCGATGTGGGGGAGAAGCGTATTGGAGATCCCACTTCATTTTTCACAGGAGTGGGGATTGATCCCAACAGCGTGAATTCCGAAAATGAACTGCACAGGCTGCAACTGAAGAAGGAGGCAGGCGCCGAGTATGTGATTACCCAGCCGGTTTTTGACGTGGACTCTCTGGAGCGTTTCCTGGAAAAGGCCGATCTGGGAGATCTTTTGCTGATTGCAGGAATCTGGCCGCTGGTGAGTCTTCGTAATGCCGAATTTATGAAGAATGAGGTTCCGGGAGTCTACGTGCCGGATGAGGTGATCAGCCGGATTGCCCGGTTCGATACAAAGGATGATCAGCTGAAGGCGGGGATGGAAATCGCCCGGGGAATGATCGACCGGGTGGCCGGTTTTGTACAGGGGATCCAGGTGAGTGCACCCTTCGGAAGGTACAATCTGGCCTTAGAGGTGGCAGGAGCCATGCTGGAACAGGATTAGCTAAATCTAATATATCCACTTATGAACAGAATTTTGGTACCGGCCCTTGCCCTGGCCATTATTTTCGCATCTATGCCCGCAGAGGCACAGCTGCACCCCGATTATGAGAATCCAAACGTATTTGAGCGCGGACAGGAGTTGCCTCATGCCACCCTGATGCCATACCCGGATGTGGCTCTGGCCCTTCAGGGGCAGCGGAAAGCATCCCCCTTCCATCTCAGCTTGAATGGTACCTGGCAGTTTCACTGGGCTGAGAATCCGGATGTGGCTCCTGAAGAATTTTATAAGTCCGGATTTGACAGGGAAGACTGGAAGACCATATCTGTCCCCTCCAACTGGCAGATGGAAGGTTTTGG
>CAYWGP010000195.1:0-2428 GCA_964458155.1 uncultured Bacteroides sp. | reverse complement strand
TCATATCCCCTCTCGGGAACAGCCCGGCAGGCGGAATTCCTGAATCCGGGTAACGGTGCGGTATCCAGGCTATGCCACGAGCCTGCGGTTTCTGTAGCGGTTCTTGAAATCATGCTTGCCCCGGCAATAGGCAATGGAAAGTTGAAGCTTCTGCTAAATACAGAAGCTCTTGAGGTCCATACGGATGGAGATTCCTTACGGGCCGTTGTATGTCGTACAGGGCCAGAAAAAAGAAGCATTGTGCTGCAGGGCACCTATTTTATTGATGCCAGCGAAGAAGGGGATCTGTTAAAGCTTTCCGGAACAGAGTACATTATTGGAGCTGAATCGCAGGGGCAAACCGGTGAAAGGCATGCCCCTGAAAAGAGAGATCCTGCCAATATCCAGGCCCTGACTCATTGCTTTGCTATGGATCACCTTGATGGAGAGGACCATACAATTGATCCCCCTGCCATGTATCCCTTCTGGAAGGACTATGTACCCGAGCTCATACCTGCCTGGCCGGGAAAATTGCTTTCCCTGACTTACTCGCATCCCAGGACATTGCTACCAAGAACACTGCCCTTTATACCCCCCGACAGTGAGGGAGTAATACCAGAAACGGATGCCCTGAATCTCTGGTTGTACCGCAGGATCATTGACAGGAACAATTTCGAAGCGGGGAGATTCAGAAGTGATATCAGCCTTGTCAACTGGCCCCAAAATGATTTCCTGCTGGGGAATATTACAGATGTTAGCCCGGAAGAACGCAGGGAGAATCTGGAAAACGCCAGGCAGTTGAGCCTCTCGCTGTTTTACTGGCTCCAGACAGAGGCCCCTCGTCCCGACGGGGGACAGGGCTGGAAAGGATTACGTTTGCGCGGAGATATTACAGGTACGGACGACGGACTGGCCAAGTACCCTTATATCCGGGAATCCAGAAGGATCATGGCCGAGTATACCATCCTGGAACAGGATATTTCCCTTGAGGACAGAATAAAAATCACAGGTTTACCGCGGGGCCAGGCCTTAGCTAAAGCCTATCACGATACGGTGGGAATCGGGTATTACGCCCTTGACCTGCATCCCAGCACGGGAGGAGACAACTATATCGATATGGCCAGTGTCCCCTTTCAGATCCCCCTGGGCGCGTTGATCCCCGTGCGCATGGAGAACCTGATCCCCGGATGCAAAAATATTGGAACCACCCATATCACCAATGGATGCTACCGGCTGCATCCGGTAGAATGGAACATTGGTGAGGCGGCCGGTTCCCTGTGTGCCTTTTCCATAAAAAAGAAGGTCATACCCAGGCAGGTCAGGGACTCCGGAGATTTATTATCTGAATTTCAAACGCTCTTACAGGATCAAGGATTTGAATTGAAATGGCCTGATTCATAAGTATTTATAAACAAATAGAAACTAATATGAGAATTTTATCCATCATTTTCCTATGTGCTTTTTGCACACTGACAGGATGCAAGTCTGACGAAGAAGAAGGCTCCAGGTATAAGGTCACAAGGCTGGAAGAAAGGCCGGAAATCAATGCGGTCTGGGATAAAGCTCCCTGGAATGGGATCAAGCCGCTTCAGCTGACTCATTATATGGGTGAAGTACCGGAACACTTTCCGCTGACAGAAGCAAAAATCGCCTATGACAACCTGGCCATATATGTCATCTTCAGGGTAAAGGACAAATATGTGAAAGCGATTCACAGCAATCACCAGGACCCTGTCTACACGGATAGTTGTGTGGAGTTTTTTTTCAGTCCGGATGAAAATAGTACCCAGGGCTATTTTAACCTGGAAATGAATTGCGGGGGAATCATGCTCTTCCATCATCAGACAGCTCCACGGACCAACCAGGTTCATATTGCTGAAGAGGACATTGCGCAGGTGGAGGTGGCCCATAGCATGCCTCAGATTGTAGATCCAGAAATTGAAGAAGATACCACCTGGTGCGTGGAATACAGGATTCCTTTTTCCGTACTTGGAGCTTACAGGGATTTTCCCATTCCCCAATCGGGTAGCATATGGCGGGCAAACCTGTATAAATGTGCAGATGCAACTTCACACCCACACTGGTTAACCTGGGCTCCTATTGACCTGCCCACACCTAATTTCCATCAACCGGATTTCTTTGGGATTCTGGAGTTTCAAAAGTGATTACCCCTATCTAATTGACTGTAAAGTCCTTCCGGATGGCTTGGGCAAATACCTCCCAGTGTGCCTCCGTCATCCTTCCCGGCGTAAAGAGACAGATTCCTGCTGCCCCGTTCTCCATGGATTCACGGATGGCGTCCTCCAGTTCTTCCGGAAGCAGACCATGGCCCTCGGGATCGGCCTCCTGGCTTTTGGCCTCCGGATTCGGGCAGATAAACAAACCGCTGTATAATGGCTTGCTGTTATTAAGGGCCGTGACCCCTTCTCTGGTAACCTCCCCGATCCAC
>CAYWGP010000194.1:0-6555 GCA_964458155.1 uncultured Bacteroides sp. | reverse complement strand
TGCCACAGCCTATAAGATGGAAGTGGGGCACCCTCCCGGAGCACCTTTCTTTATGGTACTGGGACGCTTTTTCACCCTTTTTGCAGGGGGTGATGTAACAAAAGTGGCGGTGACCATGAATATCCTTTCGGCCACAGCCAGTGCTTTCACCATTTTATTCCTGTTCTGGACCCTGACCCACCTGGTGAGGAAGTTTTTCGCTAAGGAAGAACAGAACAGCCCTGTTGCCATGATCTCCATTTTTGGTGCTGCCCTGGTAGGTTCCCTGGCCTATACCTTCTCGGACTCTTTCTGGTTTTCGGCTGTTGAGGCTGAGGTCTACTCGACCTCCTCGCTCTTTACAGCGGTGGTTTTCTGGGCCATTCTGAAATGGGAAAATGTAGCCGATGAACCAGGAGCCAACCGCTGGTTAATCTTTATTGCCTACCTGATGGGACTCTCCATAGGGGTACACCTGCTGAACCTGCTGGCCATTCCGGCCATAATCATGGTGTATTACTTCAGAAAATATAAACCTACTCCCAAAGGAGTTGTTGCAGCCCTGGCGGTCTCAGTGGGCATCCTTGGGGTAATTAACTACATGCTGATCCCCGGGCTGACAGCCATTGCCGGTAAGTTTGAACTTATTTTCGTGAACGGGATGGGCCTGCCTTTTTACTCGGGTGTGATCGTATATGTGATCCTTTTATTCGGTGCAATGATCGCGGGTATTTATGTGACCCACAAGAGGGGGAAGGTTCTCTGGAACACAGTCCTGCTAAGCCTTTTCGTCATTGTGGTGGGATATTCTTCCTATACCATTATTGTGATACGCTCTGCAGCCAACACACCCCTTGATGAGAGCAACCCGGATACGGTATTTTCGCTGCTCGAATATCTGAACCGTGAACAATATGGGTCCAATCCACTGGTATATGGTGCATTCTTTAATCACAGGCCCACCAGTATCGAGGAAGGTAAAGCCAGCTATTACAAGGGTGAAGACAAATATTACGAGGTAGAGAAAAACAGGGAATACGAATATGACCCGGAAGCCAAAGGGGTCTTCCCCCGGATGTGGAGCACCCAGGACAGGCATGCCAATGAGTATATTTACTGGGGAGGGATGAGTGAAGCGGAATTATACGACATAAGACGTGATGCAGAGGGGAACCCGCTTGCCAACCAGATGGGAGGCTACTCTTACGACCGTAGCAGGGCCATTGGAACGCCCACCTTTGGACAGAACATGCGCTTTTTCTTCCGCTACCAGGTGGGATATATGTACCTCCGCTATTTCATGTGGAATTTTGCCGGACGCCAGAATGATATTCAGGGGCATGGCGAGCTGACCAAGGGGAACTGGATCAGCGGCATCAAGTTCATTGACGGTGCCCGCCTGGGACCACAGGAGAATATGCCGGCATCCATAGTGGATAACAAAGGGCATAATAAATACTATATGCTACCGCTATTGCTTGGACTTGTGGGTGCCTTTTTCCATTATAAAAAACACAACCAGGACTTCTGGGTGGTGGGCCTGCTGTTTGTGCTCACCGGATTAGCCATCCTGGTCTACCTGAACCAGTACCCCATCCAGCCAAGGGAACGGGATTATGCCTATTCGGCCTCCTTCTATGCCTTTGCTATCTGGATAGGGATCGGTGTGGCCGGACTGATCGAATTGGTCTTGAAAAAGAAGCGTTCTGTGTTGACCGCAGGGGCACTGGTGCTTGCATCCCTGATCCTGGTGCCTGGTATTATGGCCAGGGAAAACTGGGATGACCACGATCGTTCGGAACGCTATACGGCACCTGCCTTTGCCAGGAACTTCCTGAATTCCTGTCTGCCGGGCGGAATTATGTTTACAAATGGTGACAACGATACTTTCCCTCTCTGGTACATCCAGGAAGTGGAAGGGGTTCGTACCGATGTGCGTATTGTGAACCTTAGCTACCTGACGGCCGACTGGTATATCGAACAGATGAAGCAGACCTTCTACGACTCATATGCCCTGCCAATCAGCATGACAAAGGAACAGTATATCCAGGGGAAACGCGACTTTGCCTACCTGGTGGATAATGCCGGGGTATTAATTAAGGAGAAGTATGAAATCAACCGGGCCACCTATGAAGAAGAGGTGATGTCTGTCTACAACGACCTGGTTCGGGTTCTGGATGCTTCGCTCCTTCAGCAAAATCATACCAACGATTACAAGGCTATTCAGGCCCTGGAAGGCGCTATGGATCCTCTTCGCCTTTACAGCTACATGCGTACCTTCAATTCGGATGAGATTGCCAACCGCATTCAGCTTAATAAAGCAGAAATGACTATGCTGACAGGCCGTATGGAAGTTATCATCAGGCAGATCGATGCAGATTATGCGCCCCTGAAAGAGGCCTTTGCATTTATGCTGAGCGAAGATCCCCGTTTCCAGCAGGGACAGTATTTTATCCCGGCCAAGAAATTTGTGATCCCTGCCGATTCTGCCTCACTGGCCCCCTGGGTGGTTCCTGAGAGATTCAGGGAGAACCAGGTTAACCAGGTACGCTTCAGCGTTGCCGAGCAGGTTGAGTACAAGAATATGCTCACAGTAATGGATCTTTTGGGGACCAATGACTGGGAGCGCCCCATCTATTTTTCCACAACCGTATCGTCCGAGAATTATCTGAACCTGGAGTCCTACTTCCTGCGCGAAGGACTTGCCCTGAGGGTGGCTCCGGTGGAATACAGCAACTCCAACTACCTGGGCGTGATTGATACCGATGTCATGTACAGGAAGCTCATGGAGGATTTTGACTGGGGCGGACTGGATACCCCCGGAATCTACATGGATGAGAACAATCTCCGGATGACCATTCACTACCGCTATGCATTCTCGGTGCTGGCCGGCGCCCTGACCGACGAAGGCAGGACTGAAGAGGCAAAGGAAGTTCTGGACCGCTGCATGCAACGTATGCCGGAAGAAAATGTCCCTTACAATGCAGGCATCACTCCCATCATCCAGGGATACTTTGGAGTGGGGGACACGGCAATTGCCAATGCCATGGTAGAGAAGTATGAACACAAACTTGAATCGGAACTTGATTATTACCTCCTGTTATCCAGGAGTAATAAATTCCGTTTTACCAAGACCGCCAATGATTTCCTTTCAGCCATCAGGGATATCAACCAGCTTCGGAGCATGTGTCTTGGCTATGGTGAGATCGAAGCCTCACAACGACTGGAAGAGAAACTTTCCATGTACGGACAGGAGTATGAAAGGCTCTTTAGATAACAAATTGTGGTCTGAACCGTTAAAAGATTGATATGCTGATTGTCAGACCACCTTCTTTGCTTACCCGTGCCCTGCACAGAATGACCTGGGACCTCCATGGTGATCACAGTGAGGTCTACCTTACCTTTGATGACGGGCCCACACCCGTGGTCACCCCCTGGGTGCTGGAACGCCTGGATGAAGCCGGGGCAAAGGGGACCTTCTTTTGCCTGGGCCGTAATGTGGATAAGCATCCGGAGATTTACGAGCAGATCCTTTCCCGTGGTCATTCTGTGGGAAATCACAGTTACAGTCACCTGAAGGGATTCCGTTCCAGTGTCAGGCGCTACATGGACGACATCAACCTGGCATCGGACATGATCGATTCAAAGCTTTTCCGTCCTCCCTACGGCCGGATCTTTCCCGGACAGGTAAAGGCGGTACTGGAGCAGTATGATATTATCATGTGGGATGTACTGAGTATCGATTACAACGCAGGGCTAAGTGGCGAACGTGTGCTGCAGAATGTAACCCGCAATGTAAAGCCCGGTTCCATCATTGTATTTCACGACTCGGAAAAGGCCGCTGAGAACCTGTACTATGCTTTGCCTCGCACGCTGGACTTCCTGAAGAACGAAGGCTACAGCATGATGCCCATTCCCAGCAGCGGACTTCCCAGGGGGGATCAGGCCATCAACTGAACATAGACCACCAGTCCCAGAAGGATCCACAGCATTATTTCGTGGATCCACGGACTCTTTTTCCGGTGGAAATAGTTGGAGAGCACAAAAGTGACCGGGATGGCTATAAAGACCAGACTGGAGGGCTCGAGACGGGCGATGAATACAAAGAACAGAACTCCCGCAAGGAACATATAAAACAGCACCTGGTATATATTCTGAACCACCGTTTTCCTGGTTTGAAAGCGATTAATCATATAGATACTGGCGATGACCACCAGTAAGAGCATGAATTCATAGAGGATATAGACAGATAAATGGAATACCTGCCTTCCTCCGCTGAAGCTCAGGTTTTCGGCTATCAGATTTGTAAATGCGCTTCCATCGTTCTTCACTCCCCAGTACCATGTAAACAGGATCAGGGCCAGGAACATATAAGCCACCACCGGGTAGCTAAGCTCCCTCCAGGTAACGGGACGCAGGGTCCAGAGGCTTACCCATATTAAGGGTACAAACCAGATCAGTTTCAGGCAGAACATGCTTCCCAGCACCAGGATCAGCGAGGCTGCAAATATGGACATGGTATCCGGTTTCTTGTCATGCACCTCTAAGAGGATAATAAAGCAGGTCAGATAGAAGAGCGAACCTACCAGGGAGGGACTCACCTGCCTTGCCGCCGGCAGGGCTGCTGTAATCAAAATAAAGAAGATAGCAGGCATCAAAGAGCGCTGATGCAGCAACTGGTCCCTGAGCCCGATTCGGATCAACAGGTAGCTCATAAGCAGCATGATGAGCATGGCCACAAGATGGTCCAACACGGGTAGGGTATGGATGGCTCCAAATACCAGATTGTAAAAGGGCATAGCAAGGTAGGAGTTCAGCTCTGCTGATTCGGTCGAACTAAGATCCTTTATGAAGGAGGGCAGAAATATTCCGATCAGGAGCAGGATGAAAGCTCCTGTTCCCAGAGCCCGGTCATTTTTAAAGATTTTAAGCAGGATCATAAATCGAATCCGATATCGCTGCGGTAATATTTTCCTTCAAACTGGATTTTTTCAGCATTCTGATAGGAGGCTTCCAGGGCCTCTTTCATGGATGTTCCGTAAGAGCTTACTGCGATTACCCTTCCTCCGCTGGTGAGGACCTTTTTGCCATCGGGCCTGGTACCGGCATGGAAAACCACACTTCCCTCCACCTGGTCGATACCTGTAATCTCTTTGCCTTTCTCGTAGCTGCCGGGATATCCTCCCGAAACCAGCATCACGGTGGCCACCGTACGCTCGTCAAGCTCAATCTCCGTGTCGGTTAACTCCCCCCGGGCAGTGGCTTTCAACAGCTCAACAAAGTCGGTCTTGATTCTGGGCAGCACAACCTCCGATTCGGGATCACCCAGTCGGACATTGTATTCTATCACATAGGGATCACCTCCCTTATTCATCAATCCGATAAAGATAAATCCCTTGTAATCGATGGCCCGGTCTTTGAGCCCCTTGATGGTTGGTTTGACAATCCGCTCCTCCACCTTCTTCAGGAATTCCTTCCCTGCAAAGGGTACCGGTGATATGGCTCCCATTCCACCTGTATTAAGCCCGGTATCGCTTTCTCCGATCCGCTTGTAGTCCTTGGCTTCCGGTAGCATCACATAGCCCACGCCATCGGTCAGCACAAATACAGAGAGCTCAATCCCCGACAGGTGCTCCTCCACTACCACCTTGCTGGAAGCCTTTCCGAATTTTCCTTTGAGCATAAGCTCCAGCTCCTGCTGCGCCTCCTCCAGTTCATCGATGATCAAAACACCCTTACCTGCTGCCAGCCCGTCCGCCTTCAAGACATAGGGCGGCTCCAGGGTAGCCAGGTAGTCCTTTCCTTCGGCCAGGGTATATTCGATAAAGGTGCGGAACTTGCCTGTTGGGATATTATTCTCCTCCATAAATATCTTGGCCACATCCTTGCTTCCTTCCAGCCTGGCTCCCTTTTTGTCGGGTCCAACTACCGCAACTTCCTTTAGATCCGGATTCGCTTTGAAGAAATCAGTAATCCCTGCAACCAGGGGAGCCTCAGGGCCCACCACCACCATATCAATTCCCTTATCGAGGACCAGCTCCTTGATGCTTTCAAAGTCTTCCACCCCAATGGGTACATTGGTGCCCAGCTCTGCAGTTCCTGCATTACCCGGTGCAATAAACAGGCTGTCCAGTTGAGGACTCTGGGCTATTTTCCATGCCAGGGCGTGTTCCCGGCCGCCTCCTCCAATGATCAAGATGTTCATCCTACTTGTATTAGTTATTAAATAAGTACTTACACGATTGTTATAACGCTACTGAAATTCTTCGTTTCACTCATAATTGTAGGTAGCTAATATAACAATCGTTTCAGTTATAAATAACTACTTCAATTAGGGAACATAAAAATAGAAAAGGCCGTCTTCATAATCAACAAAGACGGCCTTTACTTATAATTTATTCAATGCTTTATTTCACCACGACGGCAGATGGGAGGGATTGCCCATTAATCCGAACCATGTATAGACCCTTGGCCTGATCGGACAGGTCAATGGTTTCGGTAATTACACCTCCATTGGGGAATACCTTACGCTTCAATACCGTTTGCCCCGTCATACTGATCACTTCCAACTTAGTC
>CAYWGP010000193.1:0-7978 GCA_964458155.1 uncultured Bacteroides sp. | reverse complement strand
CTTTTCACTTTTTAATACACTTGCTTACATAGCAACTCCCTGTTCCGTATAAGCAAATGGAGGTATAGGACTGTACTTAACCGTTTCTGGTAGGTTATCACAGGTTGTGATAAACTTCTTCCATTCCACCTTTGAAGGCATTATTTGAAAATCGTTTGAAAGACAAATTAGAAATCATTATTTTTACTCCTGTTGTTGTATATTTTGGCAAAAACAAAACTTCTTGCTGAAGGGAAAACCTCCTATAAGTACCCTCTCTCAGATTTTCACCGGATACTAAAAATCTTAATTGAGTAGAACTATGAGCAGTGAAATCTATCATTTCAAAGTTGGTGCTTTCGAGTGTATTGTTGTCAGTGACGGTATTCACACTTATGCACCACCAACCTTCCCCCCACCCGCCACTTTTCTTTTTAGCAATGCGCCAAGAAATCAGCTTGAGCAGACTCTTCGTAAACATAATATCCAACCTGATCAATGGACTGAATGGATAAGTCCGTACAATTGTCTTCTGATCAATACTGGTGAGTATCTCGTACTGGTGGATACAGGCGCAAATGGTCTTAGCCAAAGCACAGGAAGGCTTATTCAGAACCTGAAGGCTAATGGAATTGAGCCCGAGGACATAGACATAGTCATCATCACACATTGTCACCCTGATCATATTAATGGAATTACCCTTGACAATGGCGAGCTTACCTTTCCTAACGCCCGTTTCGCAATGTGGAAGGGTGAGTGGGATTTCTGGATCTTAGGAGAGGCTGAAGCGAAACTTAATGAAAAATTCAGAGATGCCCTCCTAAGTTTCGTACGCAAGAACCTTCCATCAATTCAAGACCGGTTAGACCTCATTGAGCATGAAAGGGAAATTCTGCCTGGCATCCAAGCTATTTCAGCACCCGGTCATACGCCCGGTCATATGGCCCTTTTAATTTCATCAGAAGGAAAACAACTGCTGAATATTGTCGATACGGTCCTCCACCCCATCCATCTAGATCGGCCAGAATGGTGCGCGACTGTCGACTTTTCTCCTGATCAAGTCGTGGCAACCAGACGTCATCTCCTCCACCGAGCCGCAGCCGAGAATTCTCTAGTGCTTGCTTTTCATTTTCCATTTCCGGGTCTGGGACATATCCTCCAGAAGGGGGAGAATTGGGAATGGCAACCAATTACAGTCTGAGCCCAAATTCCGGGAATAGTGAACACCCTATTCCGGTTTAATGTGAGCAAAATGTATGGTGACAAACTCAATTATCGTTTTGCATTGATATTGTGATATTTAGGTTCCGATTTCAAATGCTCAATCAGTCCGGATTTCCCAATCTGATATAAAATAGGAATTACGATGAATGTTGAAGAAATCAGAAAATACTGCATTGCCAGACCAGGCGTCACCGAAGGCTTTCCCTTCGGACAGGATGTACTTGTCTTTAAGGTCGTGAACAAAATGTTTGCCCTCACGGGACTGGAAGGTGACCCGCCTTACATCAACCTGAAATGTGATCCGGACAGGGCCATTGAGCTCAGGGAACAATATAAAGACATTCAGCCCGGTTACCACATGAATAAGGCTCAGTGGAACTCAGTATATTTCACCGGCAGCTTGCCCCGCGACCTGGTACTGGAACTAATAGATCATAGCTATGAGTTGGTTGTACAGGGACTGAAGAAGAAAGACCGGGAAGCTCTGGACGGTATTCAGCCTTGAAACATCAGAAGTTGTAAGCTATCCTGACCTGCCCTCCGGTGATATGGATACTATCTATGTCTCAAATTTCTCAGTCGGATCCTGATGGCTCAGTGCATATTGACGATGGTCCTCATCGTGTGATTTAAGCGCATATGTAATTACTCCTGGATTATTGTATCTTATGGATCAATTATAATGCTGGGAGCATCGGAGAAATCCTTGGATACTGCATCACATTAACCCGAGTATTTATTAACCGGGAAAGTTAAATTTGTATACTTCATTAGAATTGAAAGAATGGGATCGCACACTTTGATTTTGGGACTTGGGAATGTTCTGATGGGCGATGAAGGAATAGGAGTACACAGTATCGAGTATCTGCGGGATAAGGAAATTCCTGAAGATGTGGATCTGTTGGACGGGGGTACCGGAGGATTTCATCTGCTTTCACTTTTCAAGCAGTACGACCACATTATCCTGATAGATGCGACCATCAGCGACAGTGAACCAGGTGAAGTAAAAATCCTGCGTCCCAGGTTTGCAAATGATTTCCCCAGGTCTTTGACCTCTCATGACATCGGGCTGAAAGATCTTATTCAAACAGCTGAGTTGCTGGATAAATTGCCGGATATTCACCTGGTTACCATCAGCATAAAAGACCTGCGGAATGTGGGAATCGGTATTTCCGAATCACTTAAAGATACCCTGAAAGAAGTCCACCGTGCAGTTCTGGAGATTCTATGTAAAGCAAAGAGCTGATCTGCATTGAAAGCTTTACTATAAGATCAAGCCGGTGATTGCGGCAACATCATCAAATAACCTACCCGCACTGGATGCAAGGGGTGCATTAAGCTTCTGATCGATTATCGTGGTTAGGTTTTCAAGGTCATTTCTACTGAAGCCTGAACCACTGGGATTTGCAGATCATATAGTTCAATACCTGTCCTGGTGGGGGATAGAGCAAAATCCCGGGCACACTGGAATGTCTGGACTGATCTCAGTCACACCATCGGCCCGGATAAGGGATCATCTTAATTTACAAGTAGAAATTCAAACAGAAATATTACTATTCTGTTGCTTGATCTGGATGTATAATTGGCATATCTTTATTGTTTATTTTGAGGCAATTATGTGCCTGGCCGTTCCGGGAAAAATAATATCCATAGACGACAATGATCCGGAAATGAAAATGGCCCGGGTCAGGTTTGGCGATGCCAGCAGGAATATGTGTATCCAGTGGTTAGACAACCTGAAGCCGGGGGATTATATCATGGTCCATGTTGGAACCGCCCTGAGTAAGGTTGACGAGGAAGATACAGAATTTACACTTGAAGCTCTCAGATTGATGGGTGAGATTTCAGGTGAACAGTTACCAGGGATATGCTAAATAGATATTGATCATGCCAGGAACAAAAGCTATAACAATTATCACACGAAACAGTAAAATGAAGGAGATACTGAAGCTTACCTCCAGAGCTGCCAGTTCGGATTCCCCTATATTGCTGGTTGGTGAAACTGGAGTTGGGAAGGAGATTTTCGCAGATTATATTCACAGGATGAGTCCCCGGAGTCAGAATTCCATAGTGAAGATCGGTCTCTCAGCGATGCCCCCCGACCTGATGGCAAGTGAACTGTTCGGACATGAAAAAGGAGCCTATACAAGTGCGGTAAGTTCAAAACCGGGTTTGTTTGAAATGGCCAACCACGGAACTGTATTTCTGGATGATATCGATGATGTGCCTTGTGAGATCCAGGGAAAGCTATTAAGGGTACTGGAGTCCGGGGAATTAATCCGGATAGGAGGAACTGAAACCAGGCCTATAGACATCAGGTTAATTTCTTCATCCAAGGTGAATCTGAACGACCTTGTAAAGGCAGAAATGTTCAGGTCAGATTTACAATACAGGATCAATGTGGTGAAGATCGAGATACCCCCACTCAGGGACAGGCCAGATGATATAGAACTCTTAAGTAATCATTTTATCAGGAGATATGCTGCCAACCGGCAGGTAAACATCACCATGGAGGCTATGACATGCCTGGAAAATTATCATTGGCCCGGTAACATTCGCGAACTGCGCAATGTGATCCAACGAGCCATCGTTTTTACACAGGACGAAATTACACTGAAGGAGATCCCACCGGAAATCCGTGACAGCAATCCGCTCGAACAGATTATCAGCGATTGCTCTGTGTGCTTTAATTCAAAGGGCATGCATCTGAATCAGATCCTAGAATGCATAGAATACAAACTGATCCTGGAAGCACTGAGAAAATCCAAAGGCAATCAGTCACATGCTGCCCAGTTGCTGCACCTCAGGCTATCCACCTTCAGGGACAGACTTGCCAAATACAGGAAAGCACCCGGAGGTTGTGACGACGATTTATAGTAACGGATTTCCGCAAGTATTTTACGGAAAACCGCAAAACATGCTTACTTCTTTCAATCCCCCTTTTAGCGTGAGAATCATTTCCTGCTTATTACCAGGCCTTTATACACCTGTTTAATAACAGAGTCCGGCAAGTCGCCTGATGGCACTGTTATTGTCTTAACAGTGCAAATCCTGAATGATGGAAAATGCAGGATCAAATACTTATCACCTTTCGTGCAAGCTGGGCGACCGGGTCATTATTACCGGGAACCTGAATATTATAAGCTGTGAAAAGGATTGTTACTACGAACCAAATCACCTACCCAATATTTAAATCCTATATGCTATGAATGAAAAGCCGAAAACG
Organism: uncultured Bacteroides sp.; assembly: GCA_964458155.1. Classification (GTDB taxonomy): domain Bacteria; phylum Bacteroidota; class Bacteroidia; order Bacteroidales. The sequence goes on along the minus strand of CAYWGP010000193.1, from coordinate 3,549 downwards.
GTTTACAAGGAAATTCGGGAACAGGGGTACTCGCGTCGCGATTTCCTGAAATTCTGTGGTGCCATGGCTGCCATGATGGGGCTTGAAGCTTCTGGTGTTGCACAGGTTGCAAAGGCCCTGGAGACTAAATCCCGCATCCCTGTTCTGTGGATGCATTTCCAGGAATGCACAGGGTGCAGCGAGTCTTTCATCCGCTCCTCCCATCCTCTAATTGCAGATATTGTTCTGGACAAGGTTTCTCTGGATTATACCGAAACCTTGATGGCTGCATCCGGACATCAGGCCGAAATTTCATTCCATGATACCATGGAAAAGCATTACGGTGAATACCTTTTGATAGTGGAGGGATCGGTACCCACAAAGAATGCAGGTTACTGTACCATAGGAGGCAAAAACGCTCTGGATAGACTCCAGGTAGCAGCTGCTGGTGCCAAAGCGGTGATTGCAGTGGGCAATTGTGCATCATCTGGGGGGCTTGGAGCTGCTTCACCCAATCCTACGGGAGCAAAACCGGTTCACAAAGTGATACGGGGCAAGCCGGTCATTAATATACAGGGGTGTCCGCCCATTTCAGAAGTGATGACAGGAGTAATGGTCCATATCCTCACTTTTGACAGGATACCACAGCTTGATGCACTCAAGCGGCCTGAGGCATTCTATTCTAACAGGGTGCATGACACCTGTTACCGCCGTCCCCATTATGATGCCGGACTCTTTGTAGAATCTTTTGATGACGATAATGCCAGAAAAGGATATTGTCTTTACAAGATGGGATGCAAAGGCCCCAATACGTATAACGCCTGCGGAGTTATGAGGTGGAACAACGGGGTAAGCTTCCCGATCCAGTCAGGACATCCCTGTATTGGATGTTCTGAGGCAAACTTCTGGGATGCGGGGCCTTTCTACACTCATCTGCCGGGATTCAAGGGATTCGGGATTGAGAAGACTGCAGATAGAATTGGGATGGGACTGGGAATAGCAACCCTGGCAGGAATTGGCCTGCATATGGGTTCTACTAATATGCGAAAGCGCAGGGAGATCATGTTGGGCGACGCGGAGGATGAATCTTAAATTTATAATCTTACACAAATGGCACAAAGAATCGTAATAGATCCAGTCACTAGAATTGAAGGCCATCTCAGGGTTGAGGCCGAGATACAGAACGGCATCGTTGTAAATGCTTACAGCTCCGGTACAATGGTACGCGGACTGGAGATCATTCTCAAAGACCGAGATCCGCGGGATGCCTGGGCCTTCACAGAAAGGGTTTGTGGTGTATGCACTACGGTACATGCTCTCTCATCAGTGAGGGCAGTAGAAAATGCACTGGGTATTGTCATCCCTCAGAATGCCGAGTTGGTCAGGAACCTGATGTTTGCAGCCCAATACATGCAGGACCATGTCATCCATTTCTATCACCTGCATGCCCTCGACTGGGTGGACGTGGTCTCCGCTCTGAGCGCTGACCCCAAAGCTACATCTGAACTAGCTGAGAGCATTTCGAACTGGCCGAAAAGTTCCCCTGGATATTTTTCTGACCTGCAAAAGCGGCTGACTAAATTTGTTGAAAGTGGCCAGCTGGGCATATTTGCCAATGGTTATTGGGGACATAAGGCCTATAAGCTTCCTCCAGAGGTAAACCTTATTGGAGTAGCTCACTACCTGGAAGCCCTTGAATGGCAGAAAGAAATAATTAAAATACACACCATTTTTGGTGGTAAGAATCCCCACCCGGCTTACCTGGTTGGGGGAGTTCCTTGCTCCTTTAACCTGGACAACAGCAATGCTATCAATGCTGAGAGACTGGCAATGGTTGGTAAGCTACTTGATGACGCTAAGACATTTATTGAGCAAGTATATATTCCTGATCTGATGGCCATAGCACCGTACTATAAGGATTGGGGATCTATCGGTGGTGGACTTACCAACTACCTTTCATTTGGTGATCTACCCGTTAATGGCTTCGCCGATGTGGAGGCTTTTAAATTCCCCCGGGGAATTATCCTGGACCGGAATCTGGCTGAGATAGTTCCGCTGGATGCATATGACCCGGATCAGATACAGGAATCTATTGCACACTCTTATTATGAATACGAGGGTGGTGATGCCAAGCATCCCTGGGAAGGGCAGACCAACCTTAAATATACAGGTCCGGAACCACCCTACGATTACCTTAATGTGGATGCCAATTACAGCTGGCTTAAAACACCCCGCTGGAAAGGAAAGGCCATGGAAGTTGGACCGCTTTCCCGGATGCTGGTTGGCTATGCATCAGGCAGGGAGGAATTCACGGAGATCGTGAACAGGACATTAAAAACACTTGATGTACCTGTTGAAGCACTGTTCTCCACCCTGGGACGAACAGCTGCACGGGGACTTGAAACAGTTCTTATATCTGGCTGGGCAATGGAATTCTACGATGCATTGCTTGCTAACCTGAAAAACGGGGATAGCACAACCTTTACCACAGAATTATGGGAACCCAGCTCATGGCCCAAAGAAGCAAAAGGAGTTGGTCTGTCTGAAGCACCTCGAGGAGCTCTTTCGCATTGGATTGTGATTAAGAATGGCCGGATCGAAAATTACCAGATGGTAGTACCCAGTACATGGAATGCTTCACCACGTGATGCAAACGGACAACTCTCTGCATATGAGGCCTCCCTGATCGGTACACCTGTGGCCGATTCAGAGAATCCACTTGAAATTCTCAGGACAATCCACTCATTCGATCCGTGTATTGCTTGCGCAGTTCACCTCTATGATGAGAAGGGAAGTTATGTTCACCAGGTAAATACATTTTGATATGACAACTGTGCGAAGAGGGATTACCCCGAGAAAACTGGACCTAAGGGAAGTGTATGTATGGGAGCTGCCAGTTAGAGTGTTTCACTGGGTAAATGCGCTCTGTATTGTTATGTTGTGTGTTACAGGATACCTCATCGGAAACCCGCTGGTACTGGGAGGCCACCTTGAAGCTTCCGACAGTTTCTTTTTCGGAAAGATCCGTTTCATACACTTCTTCTTTTCTTTCCTGTTTTTCTTTAATTATGTAATGAGGACATACTGGGGATTTGCTGGGAACAGATACTCCAGTTGGGATCAATTCATTCCTTACAAAAAAGAACACTGGCGCGAGTTCTGGGCTGTGCTCAGAGTGGATATATTGCAGATAAAACACCAGAATATTGATTCCATTGGTCACAACCGCCTGGCCAGTTTCACCTATCTCTTTGTCTTCCTTCTTTTCTTAATGCAATCACTTACTGGATTTGGTATGTATGCGGCCATGAGCGAAGCATGGTTTCCAAAATTGTTCGCCTGGATCGTACCTCTTCTTGGTGGAGATGAGATGACAAGGCATATTCATCATATTCTTATGTGGGCATTCATTGTCTTCTCAATGATACATATCTATCTCTGTTTTTATCATGACTGGGTAGAGAGGAGAGGTGTCACATCCTCCATGATTGGGGGCTGGAAGTTCATTGAAAAAGAGCACCTGGAACAATAGTACTTCTGTGCCATCCGGAAGCCCCGTTCAGTTTCACG
>CAYWGP010000192.1:0-29522 GCA_964458155.1 uncultured Bacteroides sp. | reverse complement strand
AAATGACGCCAAAGCTAATGGCAAGCGCCAGTCCGTTTACCATGCCCTTCTTGAATGAGCGGGCCACAAGCATGTAGATAATCAGGGTGACTAAAACCAGGATCAGCAGAATCAGGGTCTTATCCAGAAGGAGGGTAGCAATAAACAGCAGTGCCAGTGCAACCAGCATCAACATGACATTGGCCGAAAAGCCTTCCCGGAACAGGACCAGGATGAAAGCTGAATATACCAGAACCGATCCCAGATCGGGCTGGAGAATAATCAGCAGGGGAGGAGCTGCAATGATGGCCATGGCCTTTACGAGGCTCCAGAACTTCCTCATATTGTAGGAGTGAGAGGAAAGCAGGTTGGCCAGGGCCAGGGCCGTTATTGGTTTGGCAAACTCGGCGGGTTGAAGTTGAAAGCTCCCGATAACAAACCAGCTTTTCGCTCCGTTGATCTCGGTTCCGAACACCAGGACCCCCATCAGGGTTATCAGCAGGAGCAGGTAGAGAAGGTAGGAGAAGTAGATATAGAATTTGGCATCGAGCACCAGCATCAGGAGGGCCAGCAGGACTGAGGCCCCAATCCAGATTAACTGCTTTCCAAAACGCTGTGAAAAGTCAAAAATACTGCCATCTGCTTCCATGATGTTGGCAGAGTAGATATTCATCCAGCCAAAGCCGATCATCACCATCCAGATCAGAATAGAGAGCCAGTCCAGATTTGCAAATGTGCTATTCCTCTGTACCATTTGTACTGTCTTTTTTTGTGGTGGGAGCAACAGGCTGGACAAGCTGCATTACCCAGCTCTCATACCATGTTCTTTTCACCTCTCCCGTCAGGTACTTTTCTATCATCAGACTGGCAATGGGGGCTGCATAGGTGGTCCCGAAGCCCTGGTTTTCCACATATACAGCAATGGCGATTTTCGGATCTTCCTTGGGTGCAAATGCAAGAAATATGGAGTGATCATTGCCATGTGGATTCTCGGCGGTTCCGGTTTTACCGCAAACGGTAATCCCTTCGATCCTGGCATTTCTGGCTGTGGACCCGGGTCCGCCATTTATCACCAGGTCCATGCCATCCACAATGGGACCATAACTGGCAGAGTCGATGGTGGTATAGTGTTTTTCCCGGTAAGATTCATCGATAGACTCATCTCCTTCAATTTCCCTGACCAGGTGAGGGGTGATATAATAACCCCTGTTGGCAATGGTTGCAGTCATGTTGGCCATCTGGACAGGTGTAATAAGGAGTTCTCCCTGTCCGATGGCCAGCGAACGAATGGTGAGGTAGTTCCAGTGGTTCTCTCCGTAAAGCCTGTTGAAGTATTCGGAAGTGGGTATGTTTCCGTTCAGTTCATTGGTCAGTTCGATGCCCAGTGGTTGGGTGAAACCCATGGACAGGAGGTGCTGCCGCCAGTTGCTGTAAGCTTCTGCTGTTGAAGAATACTCAACATCCTGCAGGATGCTTTTCAGTACATTGATAAAGTAGGCATTACAGGAGTTCTGGATGGCCTCGGTAAGGTTCAGAGGTGATTCGTGAAGGTGGCAACCGGTATGAATACTGCCAACATAGAAACCATAGTAACAGTGGTGTTCAGTCCTTGTTGATATGACCTGTTCCTGGAGACCAATGAGGGCCATTATGGTTTTAAAGGTGGAGCCCGGAGGATACTGAGCCATAAGGGCCCTGTTAAAAAGGGGATTCAGGGTGTCTGTGGCCAGTTTACCGAATTCTACTCCCAGGTTCCTGCCCACCAGCAGTTCCGGAGAATAGGTGGGAGCGCTCACCAGTGCAAGCACCTCGCCGCTTGCAGGCTCAATGGCAACCACACTCCCTACATAGGGAGACATAAGTTTCTCTCCATACTCCTGAAGATCCATATCCAGGGTGGAGGTCAGGTTAAGACCCACCTCTACAATTTCATCCAGCCTTCCTTCCTGGTAGGATTCAATGGTCTGGTTATGTACATCCTTCAGAAAGACATTCTTCCCTTTTTGTCCCCGCAAATACTCCTCGTAGGCCTTTTCAACTCCGGAAACACCAATGTAATCACCAAGCTGGTAATAGGGATCGCTGTCAAGGATCGCCTGGTCGACCTCTCCCACGTAGCCCAGGGCATGGGAGGCAATGGGACTGCTGTACTCCCTGAGGGTACGGGTCTGTACGTACAAGCCCGGGAACTGGAACATTTTTTCCTGGAGCAGGGCAGCATTTTCATAGCTTACCTGTTTCATAAAAACGGAGGGAACCCGGCTGGAGTAGGACCTGGCCGATGCTATCCTGTTTCTTACACTTTCACGTGAAATTTTAAGTAAGTTACACAGCTCTGTGGTATCAAAAGGCTCCAGCAAACGGGGAGTCACCATTATGTCATAGGCAGCCTTATTGTATACCATGATCGTTCCATTACGGTCGTAGATTAAGCCTCTCGCAGGGTAGATCGTTCTGACACTCTGGGCATTGCTCAGGGCATATTGCTCGTAGGACTTATCGATCACCTGGATCTGGAATAGACGGATCAGATACAGCAGGCCTACCAGGATGATCGCTATTGCAAAAACATACCTTCTGTCCTTAAATTGGTTCATCTATTTTCGGAATACAAAATACTGGCTGAGTACAATGGTTGAGGTGGAAAGAATTGTACTCAATATTACCCGCAGCAAGGTACTGAAAAATCCCTTCAGCTGGAACACCTCCAGGTAGAAGAGAGCCAGGTGATGAATCAATACAATTATGACTGTATACTTTAGAAACCAGATAAAGCCATAATAATGGATCCTTGGATAGGTTTCCGGCTCATATCCGTCGCGGGGGGCCAGGAGTTCAAGCATGTAGGGCCTGATAAAAGCAATCAATACACACGCTGCAGTATGCATGCCGGGAGTTCCGGTAAAGAGATCCATGGTGAAACCAAGAGCAAAGCCCGAAAGCAACTGGACCCACCTGGGAGTCTCAAAGGGCATCAGGATGATGAAGAGGATGTAAATGTAGGGAATCATATACCCACTAATCATCACATTGTCCATGACCAGCACCTGGAAGAGGATCACTACCACAAAACGGAAGATATTTCTGGCTATGATGTACATTATCTGTGCAGATTTTCCAGGTTAAGTTGTTCCTCCTGCCGGTAATTCCGGATGACATTTACCTGGTACAGGTTCTGAAAATTGGTAAACAGTTCCACCCTGATATCATAAAAGTTTCCTTTTTCCAGGGAAAAGGATTCTATCTTTCCTACCTCTATTCCTTCCGGGAAGATGGACGAAAATCCACTGCTCACTATGGTATCACCTTCTGACAGGCTCACATGAAAGGGAATTTCGGTAAGTACGGCAAATCGCGGAGATATTCCATCCCACTGGAGTATTCCTGCATAATTGTTGGTTTTGATCTTGGCGCTTAACTTGAAATCTCTGTTTATAATGGGGATAAGCGTAGCAAAATTCGCTGAACTTTCCAGAATGATTCCAACCAGGCCCTGGTCGGAAATCACTCCCATATTCCGGAATACACCCTGTTCTTTTCCCTTGTTAAGTGTCAGATAATTATATTGCTTATAGATGTTGTTATTGACGATCCTGGATTGGACAAAAGAGTAGCGGTGCTCCCCCTTCACTTCATTTAGCACGGTGGCACTGTCCAGCAAAGAGGAGATTTGATCGAGCCTGTTCCTCAGTTCCGTGTTCTCTTCCACAAGTTGCTCATTTACGTCTTTCAGTGAGAAATATTCCCTGGCCCCATCCACTTTGTTATACACAAATCCTGAAACCTGCCGGTTCAGTGCAATAAGTTTGGAACGCTGGAAACTACTGCCCTGGATAATAAGGGTAATCGCTAATATTTCCAGCAACAGAAACAATAGCAGGTTGGAATACTTCTGAAAAAACCTGAGCAGTGTCCTCATATTTTATCTAAAAGCCGACCCTATCTCATAAGGAAGGGGTACTTGTCCACATTCCTAAGGGCTATCCCGGTTCCGCGTGCAACGGCCTGTAAGGGATCCTCTGCAATATGGAAGGGAATGGATATTTTCTCTGCAAGTCTTTTATCCAGGCCCCTGAGCAAAGCACCGCCACCGGCCAGATAGATTCCCTTGGTGACAATGTCGGCATATAATTCAGGCGGGGTCTGCTCCAGTACCGATAATATGGCAGTTTCCACTTTGGAAATTGATTTGTCAAGACAGTGACCAATTTCCTGGTAAGAAATCGGTATCTCTATGGGCAGAGCAGTCATAAGGTTTGGTCCCCTCACATAAAAATCCTGTGGCGGTTCTTCCAGCTCGGGCAGGGCTGAACCCACATTGAATTTAATCTCCTCGGCAGTCCGCTCTCCAATCTTGATGTTGTGCTGATGCCTCATATAGGTTTGAATATCACTGGTAAATCCATCACCTGCTACCCGTATGGACTGATTGCATACAATACCCCCCAGGGCAATTACTGCTATTTCAGTGGTTCCACCACCAATATCCACTACCATGCATCCTTCCGGTGCTTCCACATCCAGACCAATGCCAATGGCTGCTGCCATGGGTTCGAAGATCATATAGACATCGCGTCCACCAGCATGTTCTGAAGAATCCCGCACTGCACGACGCTCCACCTCTGTACTTCCCGAGGGAATACAAACCACCATTTTCAGGGAAGGAGTAAATAACTTTTTCTTGGTATTAATCATTTTGATCATACCCCTTATCATCAGTTCTGCGGCCTGGAAATCGGCAATCACTCCATCACGCAGGGGCCTGATGGTTTTGATATCTTCATGGGTCTTGCCATGCATCTGCCTGGCTTTTTCACCAATAGCTATCAGTTTCCCGGTATGTTGATCAATGGCCACAATGGAAGGCTCATTAACAACCACTTTATCATTGTGAATAATGATCGTATTGGCAGTTCCTAGGTCAATGGCCAGTTCTTGCTGGAATGAAAACAATCCCATAAAATTTCGTTCTTAGTGGTTAATGTTTAAAATGTCTTATTCCTGTGAATACCATGGCCATCCCATTGGTATCACAGAAATCGATGGAATCCTGGTCGCGTACAGAACCTCCCGGTTGTACAACGGCTCTTATTCCCGCTTCGTATGCAATTTCCACACTATCTGCAAAGGGGAAAAAGGCATCTGATGCCATGACGGCCCCTTCCAGGTCGAATTCAAAATGCAAAGCTTTTTCAATACTTTGCTTAAGTGCATCCACCCGTGAGGTCTGACCTACACCCGAAGCCACCAGTTGCCTGTTTTTGGTAAGTACTATGGTATTGGATTTAGTGTGCTTGACAATTTTATTGGCGAAGACCAGGTCGGCCATCTGTTCCGGACTGGCCAGAGTGCCGGTCACCGCTCTCATTTCTTCCTCTGTCTCGGTATTCAGGTCCCGGTCCTGTACCAGGATTCCGTTGAGCGCTGTCCGGATGATCACATTGGCTGTTTCCCTGGTTTTTTGAATCAGAATAATTCTGTTCTTCTTTTGCTGAAGCACCTTCAATGCTTCATCATCATAAGATGGAGCAATAATCACTTCGAAAAAGATACGGTTCATCTCCTCTGCAGTCTCCAGATCAATGGTCCTGTTTGTAATCAGAACTCCCCCGAAAGCTGAAACCGGGTCCCCTGCCAGAGCATCTTTCCATGCATCCACCAGCTTCTCCCGTGAGGCCAGTCCGCATGCGTTGTTGTGCTTCATGATGGCAAAGGTAGTTTCTCCGAACTCATTGATCAGTCCCACCGCAGCATCAATATCAAGCAGGTTGTTGTAGGAGATCTCCTTTCCGTGCAGCTGCTCGAACATGGCATCCAGATCTCCGAAGAAATAGCCCTGCTGGTGCGGGTTTTCCCCGTATCGTAACTTCCTTGAGGCAGGCATACTGACTTTCAGGGCACTCATCTGGTCCCCGTCGAAGAACTTGAATATCTCGGAATCGTAATGTGAAGACACATTAAAAGCTTCACGTGCAAAAACCTTACGTTCCTCCAGACTGGTTGATCCCTTGCCTGATTCCATTAAGGACAGGAAAGGGGCATACTGTTCCTGAGAAGCAAGAACTACCACATCTTTGTAATTCTTGGCAGCCGCCCTGATCAGGGAGATTCCCCCGATATCAATCTTTTCAATTATTTCCTGGTGTTCCGCTCCCGATCGCACCGTGTCTTCAAAAGGGTAGAGGTCCACTATAACCAGGTCAATTTCAGGGATCCGGTATTCATTCAATTGTGCAAGGTCGCCCGATTCTTCCCTGCGTGCCAGTATTCCCCCGAAAACTTTGGGATGAAGGGTTTTAACCCGGCCGCCCAGGATGGAAGGGTAGGTGGTAAGGTCTTCCACAGGGGTAACAGGTACTCCAAGATCATTTATAAATTTCTGAGTTCCCCCGGTGGAGTAGATGACGACTCCCTGATCATGAAGTTTTGTGACAATAGCATCCAATCCTTCTTTGGAAAATACTGAAATTAAAGCATTGCGTATTGGTTTGGTGGCAGTCATTGGTTTTTATGGATAGTTCTTCCTACTTTTAACTTTCTTTGCAAAAGAAACAGTTTCCGATGACATAAAGAAGTCAAAACGCAACAATTTATTAATGGTTATCATAAGGCTAGTTTGGGAGAGTTTGATCATGGCGATTCAGTCGGTTGTAGTAAACCGCCTCAGGGCCATGTTATCGCTGTTGGGAATTACCATTGGCATTTTTGCAATCATTGCTGTTTTTACTATTGTAGACTCCCTTGAATCCAATATCCGGGAGAGTGTAAACAGCCTGGGAAGTGATGTGATTTATATAGAAAAATGGCCCTGGGCTCCGGAAGAGGGGCAGGAGTATGCCTGGTGGAAATATATGAACAGGCCCCTGGCAACCCTTGATGAATTTGAATATATCAATGAGAAGAGCCGCTATGCCCGTCATACCTGCTTCCTTTCAGCAGTAGGAAGAAGAATCGAATACGGGAATAACAACGTGGAGGGGGCGACCATTTTTGGAGTCACCGATGGTTTTAAGGATATCCGCTCCTTTGAAGTGGAGAATGGAAGGTACTTTTCTCCCATTGAGGCCAAAGCGGGCCGCAATGTGGTTGTGATAGGCAGCAAGATTGCGAAGGATCTTTTTGAGGGTGCCAATCCTGTGGGTAAAAATATCGACCTGATGGGAAGAAAGGTGATGGTTATCGGGGTACTGGAGAAGGAGGGAAAGGGGACCTTTGATGCATTTATCCTGGATGAAGTAGCCATACTGCCCCTGGAGTATTACAAAGGCTTCATCGACATCCGGCGCGAAATGGCCAACCCGCAGATCTGGGTACAGGCCAAACGACGAATTAGTGTGGAGGAGCTGACATTTGAGATTACCCAGATGCTTCGTTCCTACAGGAGACTTCAGCCCTCCGAGGAAGATAATTTTGCACTGAATCAGACCAGTATTATCAATAATCAGCTGGATCAACTCTTTGCCGTACTGAAGATAGCCGGCTTCCTCATTGGTATTTTCTCCATTATTGTAGGAGGATTCGGGATTGCCAATATTATGTTTGTTTCAGTGAAGGAACGAACCCATATTATTGGAATACAGAAGGCCCTGGGAGCGAAAAAGTACTTTATTCTTCTCCAGTTTCTGTTCGAATCGATCATGTTATCCATAGCGGGTGGATTCATTGGTTTGTTTATTGTATTTGTCGGGGCCACGATTATTAGCATGTCGGGCGACTTTACGGTTACCCTGACCATGAATAATATTGCCCTTGGCATTGGCATATCCAGCCTGATTGGGTTGGTTAGCGGCATTTTCCCGGCCTGGCAGGGAGCCCGGATGGATCCGGTGGTGGCAATCAATACCTCTTTCTGACCGGATGATCAGATAAATATACCATAGAGGATCCTTCCCATCAGGAAATAGATGAAGAGACCCATGATATCGTTCATGGTGGTAATAAATGGACCGGTAGCCAGTGCAGGATCAATTTTCACCTTGTTCAGCATTAAGGGGATCAGGGTGCCGAACAGGGCAGCAAAGATAATCACCACAAACAGCGAAATACTTACCGTAAAGGTGAGTGCCAGGTTATGACTGATAAAGAAGTTATACAAAAACAGGATACCCGAGAGGATGAGGCCATTCATCAGGGAGACGATCAGCTCTTTCCCGAGTTTCCGGTAAGTACTTTCCAGGCCCAGGCTGTTGCTGGCAATACCCTGGACAATGATTGCAGATGACTGGATACCCACATTCCCTGCCATGGCGGCAATCAGGGGTATAAAGAAGGCCATTTCGGGATTGATCTTGATATCTTCTTCAAACCTTCCAATCACTGCAGCCACAATAATTCCCCCAAGCAGACCGATAATTAGCCAGGGAAGCCTTGCCCGGGACAGTCTTGCCGGCGAGTCGGTGGTTTCTACATCGGTGATGATTCCGGAAGCCAGCTGGTAGTCTTTTTCTGCTTCATCCCTGATTACATCCACCACATCGTCGATGGTAATGCGTCCCATCAGCCTGCCAATGGAGTCGGTGACAGGCAAAACTATCAGGTCATATTTTTCCATGATCTGGGCGACCTCTTCAGAATCAGTATCTGTCCGTACACTCCGCACTTCTGCGTCATAAATATCCTTTACCCTTGTGGAAGCGCTTGCCAGCAGAAGGGCCTTCAGGGAAAGTATCCCCAGCAGCACATTCTCATCGCTGACCACATAGATATAGTAGATCTCGTCAAGGTCCTCGGCCTGTTTGCGCATTTCCCTGATACAGGTGGCCACTCCCCAGTTTTCGTTAACCCGGATCAACTCCTTGGCCATCAGTCCGCCGGCTGAATCCTCTTCGTAGCTGAGCAGATCGACAATATCACCTGCCTGTTCCACATCGTCGATGTGCAGCAGTACTTCCTGTTTCTTATCTTCCGCCAGGTCTCCAATCACATCAGCAGCATCGTCCGATTCCATATGGTCGATGAACTGGCTGGCGATTACCTCGGATGGGAGTGCCTTCAGAAAGGTCTCCCTATCGTCCTCTTCCAGTTCAACCAGTACGTCAGAGGCTTTCTCGGGATCCAGGAGCAGGAATAGGTAGGTGGCATCTTCGAGGGAGAGGTTCTCATAAAGCTCGGCAATATCGGCCGGGTGAAGATCCTCCATCATGGTCAGGGCAGAACCGTCGTTCCTTTCTTCAATAAAGGATTTCAGTTCGTCGATATACTCACGGGTCAGTTCGGTGCTCATAACTCTTCCCTTTGTTGCGATTCAACCCAGTTAGTCAATTCTATAAACTCTGCCACCCCGAGTTGTTCCGGCCTTTTTGACAGTAATTCACTTTCGCCATCCAAATTTAATAAAATAGATTTGATTGAGTTCCTGATCATTTTCCGTCGCTGATTAAAAGTGGTTTTAACCACTTTGAAAAAAAGCTTTTCATCGCATGGCAGACTTGTGGTCTTGTTTCGGGTGAGAAGGATCACGCCGGAGCTAACCTTTGGCGGAGGGAAAAATGATCCGGGTTTGACCGAAAACAGGTAAGTTATATCATAATAGGCCTGGAGAAGGACACTGAGTATGCCGTATTCCCTGGATCCCGGCGGGGAGGCTATCCTGCTGGCCACTTCCTTCTGAATCATGCAGACCACTGTATTTGCCTGCTTCCTGTATTCAAGGACCCTGAAGAAGATCTGGCTGGATATATTATAGGGAAAGTTGCCGATGATATGAAAGGGGCTGGAGATATGTTTATCCATATCCATTTTCAGGAAATCGGCTTCGATGATCTGATGCTCAAGCCGGGGCCACTTCTGCCTGAGGTATGCCACCGAGTCGCGATCGATTTCCACCGCTATCAGCTGAATATCCTTTTCCAGTAAGCTTTCTGTAAGAATGCCGGTGCCCGGACCAATCTCAATGACGGTATCCCCGGGAGGCACCTGCAGGGCATCCACAATTCTGTCTGCAATGGAGTGATCGGTCAGGAAATGTTGACCAAGATGTTTTTTGGGCCTTACCATTCTTAGCCAAAGTTAAAATGATTTAGGTATTTTAGCCTATTAAATATTCATGACATGATCAAGCTACAGAATCCCTATGCAAGTTTTCCCGGATACAGCTGTTTCGCATGCGGACCTGCCAATCCATCCGGGCTTCATATGGAATTTTACAAGGACAATGATGAAATTGTGTCCAAATGGGATCCCGGCGAGCACTACCAGGGTTTTCACGACATCCTTCACGGAGGGGTACAGGCCACCATGATGGATGAAATTGCCAGCTGGGTGGTGTTTGTGATGCTCGATACGGCCGGGATGACTTACCAGTTAAATACCCGTTTTCGAAAGCCGGTGTACATTTCCAAAGGGATCGTTACAGCTCGTGCCACCCTTGTGCAGCATCAAAAAAAGATTGCTGAAATCGAAGCCCGCCTGTACGACGGAGATAATGTGCTCTGTGCAGAGAGTCAGGCAAATTATTTTGTTATGCCCCGTGATAAGGCAGTTAGTGACCTTCGCTTCCCGGGCAAGGAGGCCTTTTTGAAACAGAATTAAATGAAATACGATTTTGATACAATAATAGACCGAAGAGACACTAATTGTGTGAAGTACGACCTGAGGGGGAAGCTTTTTGGCAGAGAGGATATACTGCCCATGTGGGTGGCTGATATGGATTTCCCGGTTGCTGGATTTATAATTGATGCCATCTCGGATCGCCTGAAGCATCCTGTACTGGGCTATACCTTTCGTTCCGGCAGCTTTGCCGAAAGTGTGACCTCCTGGCTGGACCGGAGGCATAACTGGAAGGTGGAAACTGGTGCAGTTGGATTCAGCCCGGGGATTGTTCCGGCCCTGAATATGTGTGTACTGGAGTTTAGCGATCCGGGCGACCGGGTGGTGGTGCAGCCGCCGGTCTATTTCCCCTTCTTTTCGGCAGTAAGCAATCATGGCAGGGAATTACTCTACAATCAGCTTGTAAAAAGGGATGGCAATTATGAAATGGACTTTGATCACCTGGAGGGTCTGTTCAAAGATGGGGTGAAGCTGTTTTTTCTCTGCAATCCGCATAATCCGGTAGGGAGGGTCTGGTCCATGGAGGAACTTCAAAAACTGGCAGACTTATGTGTTAAATATAAGGTCCTGGTGATCAGTGATGAGATCCACTCCGACCTGTTACTGTTTGGCCATCGTCATATTCCCTTTGCCACGCTGGGGAAGGAAGTTGCAGATCTGACCCTGACCTGTATGGCTCCCAGTAAAAGTTTTAACCTGGCCGGACTCTATACCTCGGTAATGATTGCCACTAATCACCGCCTGAAGGAGAGGTATGAAAAAGTGCTCGACGCTGTTCATGTGGGAGGAGACAATATCCTGGGACAGGTGGCTCTCGAGGCAGCCTATACCCGGGGTGATGATTGGCTGGATCAATTGCTGGTTTACCTGGAAGATAATTACCGTGCCTTTTGCTCCGTGTTAAATTCTTCTGTGCCGGAGCTGTTTATCTCACCCCTTGAGGCCACCTACCTGGCATGGCTGGATTTCTCTTTTTTAAAGCTTGATGATAAGAGCCTCAACGATTTTATTATTCACAGGGCCGGCCTTGGCCTGAACGATGGACCGATGTTCGGTCCGGGTGGATCCCGGCATCAGCGTTTGAATCTGGCCACCCCTAGAAAGATCCTCATGGAGGCGGCAGGGCGATTGACCGCCGCTGTACAGGGGGCATAATCTTTTCGTATATTGCAGGAGGTTAATGGATATTGAACTAATTGCAGATGAAAGTCAGGTTTTCTTTCTCATTTAAGATTCTATTGCCATACCTGGTACTCATGCTTCTGTTTTTCCTGATTTTTCTGGGGGCACTCCGGAAGGGGCAAATTACAGTGATATACCTGTCGCTCGCCGGCATGGCAGGTTCATTGCTATTCGGCATCCTTCATCACAACTGGCTGAAGAAGCCCCTGATCCGGGTCAGCAGACTGGTGGAGCAACTTACCAGGGGAAGCATACCCCTAATCCGGGAAACCTTTGCTTCTGATGAGATTGGAGAACTGGAAAGGAGCCTGGGAAAACATATTGCCCACCTCAAAGATATTGCAGCCTTTTCCCGGTCCATGGCCACGGGCAATTTCAGCGAAAACTATGAAAAAATGGGCAACGAGGATGAACTGGGAGATGCCTTGAATATGCTGAAAGCCAGTTTGATGGACTCTATGAAAGCGTCGGAGGGCCGGCGGAGGGAGGAAGAAAACCAAACCTGGACCGCCCAGGGCCTTGCCAAGTTCAGTACTCTTTTCAGGGAAGCTGAAGATAATC
Organism: uncultured Bacteroides sp.; assembly: GCA_964458155.1. GTDB lineage: Bacteria > Bacteroidota > Bacteroidia > Bacteroidales. Next base: position 17,252 of record CAYWGP010000192.1, on the reverse strand, counting down.
TGAAAGATCTCTCCACACAGCTGATGAAGGAGCTGGTTCAGTATACTGAAGCCGATGTGGGGGCTCTCTTTATTAGCAGAGATGAAGAGGGTGAAAGTGAAGCTTCACTGGAAATAGCGGGCACTTTTGCCTTTGACCGAGAAAAGGAGATCCATCGTTCATTCGGATTCGGAGAGGGGCTCGTAGGGAGGGCTGCTGTGGAGAAGGAACTGATCTATGTAAGTGAGCTGCCTCCCGACTATATGAAGATCCGTTCCGGCCTGGGCGAAGATATGCCCTCATCCGTCCTGCTTGTTCCGGTGCTCCTGGATCAACAGGTGATGGGTGTGATGGAGCTGGCCTCCCTGGGAGAAATGCCCTTACACCAGATCGAATTTATCAGGCAGCTGGCCGATGCCCTGGCTACAACACTGGCCAAGGTTAAGGCCAACCTGCAAAACAGGAAGTTGTTTGAGCAGACTAAAAAACAGGCTGAAGCACTTGCTTCCCAGGAGAAGGTATTCAGGGAGAAGATGGTGCAGCTGGAAAGAGCCCATGAAGCTGCCGTAAGCAAAGAAGCCGAACTGCTCAAAGAGATTGAGAAACTTCGCAAGGGCTAAGCTGATCCTCTTTCAAGCATTTTGTCAGCCCCTCCAACTCCACTAATGACAAAATGACATCAATAATTCCTCATAAAATGACACAATGACAGTCATTCTGTTTGTTCCGGGCTTTGGTACAGGCTTTGACCTATGCAGTCCAGAAGTTAAAACTCAAATATAAACAAAACAAATAGGAGGAATTATTATGTTAGCAAGAATCAACAGAAACTACGTTCCCGCTTACTGGGATGATTTTTTCAACGACAAGTTTTTCAATCAGGTGAAAGGCTCAGCTTGTAATGGTAGCAATCCGGCAGTTAATGTATCTGAAGACGACAAAGGATTTACCATCGAGGTAGCTGCTCCCGGAATTGACGGGAAGGATTTCAATCTGGAGATCGATAACGATGTATTGACAATTTCAACCGAGAAGAATGAAAGTCAGGAAGAGAATAAGCCGAACTTTCTTCGCAGGGAATTTAACTACGAGTCATTTAAGCGGAGCTTTCAGCTTCCCGAAACCGTAGACCAGGAGCAGATCAAAGCCACAAATGAGGCAGGGATCCTGAAACTGACCCTCCCTAAAAAAGAGGAAGAAGTTCAGAAGGCTCCCAGACAGATTGAAATTCAAAAGTAAAGTATGCTTAGTGTTTAGTTAGGTTAGTTAGGTAGAGGCAGGGACCGGATCAGGTTCCTGCCTTTTTTTTATACTTCATTTTTCCCCAGGTCATAACTACCACTCCAACGATGGTTATCAGTCCGCCAATAAGTTGAAGCAATTCCGGCAGTATGGAAAGATAGATCATAGAACCGGCCAGTACAAAGAGGCTTCTGGTAGCCTGGATAATCATGGTACGTGAGGCTTCAATATATTTCAGGGCCGAGTACTGGGCAAAGCCCGTGAGAAATGGTCCCAGAAGTGACCCGATGGCCAGATTCATTGTGGCGCTTCCTGAAATAGCAAAACTTTCCTTCCGGATGAGCATAGCCCCCAGGGCAAATGCGAAAATGAAAACAACACGGTTCAGGGTAAGAATCCCGGGATGGATATCCTTAATCCTGCTTTTGGCAGTCACTATACTGATGGATGAAAAGACCGATGAGACCAGGATCCAGCCGGAGCCCTTCCCAAAGAATTCGGCAAGACTTGTATCCCTGGTATAGGTGATCAGGATCACCCCGGCAATGGTCAGAATGATGCCAATGGCCTCCACGCTGTTGAAACGCTCTCCCAGGAAGCGTATGCCCAATATGGTTACAAAAATGGGGGTAAGGTTGGACAGGAAGGAAATGGTTGTTGGATTATCGGCCAGTTGAATGGCAAGGAACAGGAGGCTGGCAGCACCAAGTTCCAGAAAGCCGATAAGGATCAGAGTTAAATTTGATGCCCTGGAAAGTCCGGGAATCTTTTTAATCATGCCTGTGATGATCAGGAAGGGCAGAATATAGATCATGGCGAATCCGAACCAGTAGAACTGGAACTGGTAGTAGTTCACCTCCAGCAGGGCGGCTTTTGAGAAAACATAGACATTGGCCATGCCAAGGGTTGCCAGGAAGGCCAGTGAAATGCCCTTCACAGTGGGATTCAGCTTGGGGAATAAATCTTTCATAGGAATAAGAAAACCGGGGGAAGCCCCGGTCCTTTAACATTGCAAGTGACAAATTGTTTACATCCTGCATTCTCAAAACATAATTCTTGCTTTTTAGCTCAAATTGCTATCTTCGCTGCTTATCTTAAAATCTGGCAAACATGAAATTTTTATCTGCTGTTTTTCTTGTGATTCTGCTCGCGTCTCCACTTTTCTCCCAGGAAATTGGAGAGGAGTCCATCTCTAAAAACGACCTGAAGATGCATATGCTTTTTCTGGCCTCCGATGAACTGGAAGGACGTGACACAGGTGAACCCGGTCTTCAGATAGCTGCACGCTACCTGGCTGTTCAGGCGGAAGTACTTGGACTTCAGCCCCTGGATGCGAATAAGGATTTCTTGCAGCCCTATCTGATCGCCGATAAAGGCTATGACCGGGAAATGAGCCATATTTCCATTAGCGGCGCCGACAGTTCGGTCTCCGTAAATAACGATCCATTTTATGTGTTCCCACCTCCTCCGGGGGATCAGACAATCATTGAGGGAGAAGTGGTCTTTGCCGGTTACGGAATAAACGATGAGGAGCATGCATACAATGATTTTGCTAATATCGATATTCAGGACAAGGTGGTAATGATCATGAACCGGGCTCCCATGAATGAAGATGGTACTGAGGCCCGGTTCGACAATGCCAAGTGGACGGATATGCAGAATTTCCAGCATAAAATGATGTATATCTATTCCCAGAAACCTAAGGCCGTATTGATGGTGATGGATCCCAAGTCGGGCATGCAATCCATTGAAGATATTAATCCGGCCATTGCCAAATTCCTGAGTCGTTCCAGGGGATTAAAAGCAGAAGAAGAGGAAGAAGATGAGGCATCCCCCATGAGCAGCACACCCGGAATGATCCTGATTCATCGCAGTGTGGCCGATCAGTTGCTAGCTTTATCCGGTAAGAATTTGAAAGATCTGCAGCTGGAGATCGACCGGGATCTCAAACCGCAGTCTTTTCTGTTGGAAGGGACCAGTGTAAAGATTGAGCTCCATATGGAGAGCAATGATCTGGAAGTTTACAATGTTTTTGGAATGATTGAAGGGAGCGATCCGGTACTGAAGGATGAAATGGTGATTTATGTGGCACATTACGATCATGTAGGAACCGACGGACAGGGCGGTGTATTTAATGGTGCCGATGATAATGCATCTGGGACCGTGGCATTGATTGAAATTGCCGAAGCTTTTAAGAAGGAGGATGAAATGCCCAGGAGAAGTATTGGGATCCTCTGGGTTTCGGCTGAAGAAATTGGCCTTTTTGGTTCACAGTATTTTGCTGAACATCCGCTGGTAGCTAAAGAAAAGATTACTGCCGTGATCAATCTCGATATGGTGGGCCGCACCAGGACTGAGGAGGATGTGCTTAACGATCGATCCGGTCTGACCATCCAGACTGCCGATTCGGTGAAGATTATTGGCGGCCTGCAGAGCGAAGTATTGATGAAGATCAATGAGAAGTCCCTGAAACAAGCCGGTCTGAACGGGAACTATAAGTATAATAATCTGGCAGATCCCAATCGATATTTCTACCGGAGCGATCATATTAATTTCGCCAGGCAGGATATACCCGTTCTGTTCTATTCAACAGGAACCCACCGTGACTACCATATGGTAAGCGATGATGAGGCGGCCATCGATTATGACAAATTTCTGAAGATGACCCGCTTTTGCTATAAGGTGGGATATAATGTGGCCCGGTATAAAGGTCCCATTGAGGTGGACAATCCCATGTCGACGTGGTAGCTGACTACAGGGGCTGCAGGTAGATATTCCTGAACTGCAGAGGAGATCCTTCTGACTGAAGAGCTATATTTCCTTCGGTCAGGGTCATGTCAGTTCCTGTGTTCTGCAGAACACCATTTACGCGCAACTCCAGGGTACCATCCAGGGAGGTAATATCATAGCTGTTCCATTCGCCTGCAGCATTTTCACTGCTTTCCTCAAATTTTGGAATAGCCATGTAGCGACGCTCTTCGGAGGTAACCATGTAGGCGGAGTCCCTGACGGTGATCCCTGCTCCCTTGCCCATAAGCACGATGTCGCCTGCGTTGCCATTCATTAACTGGGCTTCGATACAATGGGGAAAGATCATTTCCTTGCCCTGAATATTGGTCAGTACACCACTGTTGGAAGGTTCACCGGTCCATCTCCACTCCACATGAAGCTTGTAGTTGCTGTATGACTCTTTGGTCCGGATATATCCGAAAGGATCTCCCAGGGTATGCATCACTCCATCTTCCACATAGAAGAGGTCTTTGGGTTCACCGTCTTCACTGTCTACTATAATGTTCCAGTTGTCCAGGTCCTGTCCGTTAAAGAGTTCGATTTTTTTGTCAGAGCTGCAGGAGAGGACTGTCAGGCTGAGGCATAAGAGTGCAATTGACTTCATTAATGTTTTCATAGTGCAAGGATTTCAGTATTTATAGGCTTAAGAAAATCAATGTACAAAAATACATGATTTTTAATATATCTCCGGAATAAATGTCTGGTCCGACATCGGAGGCCTCACATACCCCTCCATGGAGATGGGTGGAAGGCGGACTTTTTTGTGCTTGATCTCCTCATAGGGGATCAGGGAGAGCAGGTGATGTATGGTATTGAGTCTGGCCCGTCTCTTGTCGTCGGCATTGACCACAAACCAGGGTGCTGTTTTGGTATCGGTATAGGAGAACATCTCGTCTTTGGCCTTGCTGTATTCGATCCAACGGCTCCTGGATTCCAGGTCCATGGGACTGAATTTCCAACGCTTCAATGGGTCGGAGATCCGCTCACGAAACCTGAGTTCCTGCTCTTCATCGCTTACCGAGAACCAGTATTTGATCAGGATAATCCCGGAATGAATAAGCATTTCCTCGAAGCGGGGACATGAGCGTAAAAATTCCCAGTATTCATCTTCCGTACAGAAGCCCATTACCTGCTCCACACCTGCACGGTTGTACCAGCTGCGGTCGAAAAGGACGATCTCTCCTTCTGCAGGGAGATGGTTCACATAGCGCTGAAAGTACCATTGGCTTTTTTCACGTTCAGTAGGAACCCCCAGGGCAACCACGCGACAGATTCTGGGATTCAGACGCTGGGTGATCCGCTTGATCACTCCGCCCTTACCAGCCGCATCACGGCCTTCAAAAAGGACCACAACCCTGAGGTTCTTTGCCTTTACCCACTCGTGAAGTTTAACCAGCTCAAGCTGCAGGCGCTCCAGTTCCTGGAAATACAATTTTTTGTTGAGTCTGTGTTTAGACGATCTTTTCTGGCTTTTACTCATAGCTAAAGGTGTATAAGTAAATTTATAACAAAAAACGCTAGGATTCAATCTGAAAAAGAAGAAGAGGCCATCTTTTAAAAGACGACCTCCTCCGGCTGAATGTAATTCTGTATGTTAGGGCTGTGTCTATTTAGCTTTCCTCGCGATACTGGTATGCGAAGCGGCGATAAGTTCGTTATAACTGCTTTGCAGCTTAACGGCTGCTTCCTCGGAACCTTCCTGGTCCACCAGGGCCGTCCACCAGGTTTCCCCGGCAGGGTTCCATTTCCCCTCTAAGTCGGCGGGACCGTCCTGAAGCTTCCAGGTAACAACCACATCGTACTTTCCGGATTCAAACCAGTAAATCGCAGGAGCGGGAATCCCGGCCTTTTCAGATGCAGCTTCAAATTTTTGTATTAACTCTTTCGCATTATCAACAGCGCCGGGCTTGTAATCGATAACCGTTATGGTGTGCCACATGACATCAGCATTCACAGAAGCCTCAGGTTCATCAGGGTGTGCCATGAGCATAGCACTGACAAACAGGGGAAGCAAAAGAACAATAAATTTTTTCATAATGAGCTTTTAAAAGGAATTTTCTATTCGTAAATAATTTAAATAAAAAAATTCACGCTTCCTGTTAAGCAAAAGTTAAAAGCCCGGGTGCGGCTGCTTATGATTGTTTTGGAAAATCGTTTGTGCCAAACAGGCGATCACCGGCATCGCCCAAACCGGGTACAATATATCCAGCTTCGTTCAGTCCATCGTCCAATGCAGCCAGGAAAACTTCCACATCCGGGTGGTCCTCGCTAACCCGCTTAAGTCCTTCGGGAGCTCCAACGATACAAACCAGTTTTAAATCTTTGGCCCCTTCATTTTTCAGCTTATGGAGCGTGGCGCTGGCGCTTCCCCCGGTGGCCAGCATAGGATCAAGGACCAGGACCACCGCCTTTTTCATCCGATAGGGAAACTTGGCATAATAACTCAGGGGCTCGAGGGTATCGTGATCGCGGTACATGCCCACATGTCCGATTTTAGCTGTGGGGATCAGGCTGGTAATTCCATCCACCATTCCAAGACCGGCCCTGAGTACGGGTATCAGAACAATATCCCTTGAAAGTTCACTGCATTCACAGCGCTTCATCGGAGTTTCGACCTCGGTTTTACGCAGGGGGATATCCCTGGTAATCTCATAGGCCATCAGTCCTGCAATCTCATTGACATTTTCACGAAACTCCTTGGTGCCTGTAAACTTATTGCGTATAAGGGTCAGTTTGTGCTGAATCAGGGGATGATCGACGATACGATGCATATAAGCTATTATTTAAATACTGATGGATCGGTTTCTCTCTTCCCTCCCCGGAATGCAGCAACAAAAGCCTGTTTGAACCCAGAATTTAAGCACTTTATTCTGAAGTCATTAGCCTCTTCCAGTGAATCAAACTTCCCAACCGTGATCCTGTAGGATCCCAGGTAATAATATTCGTAGGTCGTGTAACTTGTTCCTTCGACAAATACAGTTGGGAAGCTGTTTTCGTACAGACTTGATATGATCTGAATCCTGAAAACAAGCTCGTCTGAGCCCTGATTCGAAATAGCCTCGGGTCTCGCTTCGGGCTCAGGCTCTTCTTCAGGTTGAGGCCTCGTTTCAGGCGCCGGTGTCCGGGAAGCAGGATCGGCTCTTTCCTGCAGGATCACAGAGATGTCCCCGTCAGAAGCATTTTCATGGAGGATAATCTTCATTGCTATGCCCTTTGATTCGGCAGGCTGAGACCTGGAGAACAGCGCCAACTGTTTCCCGGAGTGGATAGAGAAGCCCATCTCATTGTTGGAAGTATTGATCCTGGAGCCAAGGTTTTGTGCCGGGCCCCAATCCTCCCCGTTAAAGGGGCAGAAATAGATGTCAAATCCACCGTATCCAGAATGTCCTGTAGAAGAAAACCATAGATTATTCATCTTATCCAGGAAGGGAAACCACTCATGACCGCTTGAGTTAATTGCGGCTCCAAGATTCAGGGGTTCGGACCAGGCATCATTCCTTAACCGTGTAACAAAGAGATCCAGGCCACCCCTGTTTGGCAGGCGATCGGAAGAGAAAACCATAAGGGAACCATCATTTGAAACCGCCGGATGAAGATTTCTTGACTGATCCATGGTGAATGAAGCCTGTGTGTGCCCGGTTACCTCCTTACCAGCGATAGTCATTTCAAAAATCTTCTCCACAAATAGTTGATTGTCGCCTTCAACAGCCTGGCTTAGGTAGCCCCGGCTGTAGTCGCCCGAAAAAGAAAGCGCAGCGGGAGAGCAACTTATATCTTTATTGTTAAATAATGGCCGGCTGTATTCGGGACCAGGCTTATCCAGGGGAGCCACGTATACGATCTCTTCTCCGGCTTTGAGGTAGAGAATTCCATCCTGGTAAATGGCCACATCGTAACAGAGGCCGGAAAGTTCCAGTTCAAGAGCCTCAATGATCAATTGCTCACCGGGTTGTAGTACATTTGTGGAAGAATTTTGAATACCGGGATCTGTACCCAGAAAGACCGAACAAACTGCAAGCAGGTATGATGTAACCACATTCATTTGAACAAGATGATTAGTATTCTGTTATCTGAGATAGATTAGTGGTATCATCAAAGATATATGATTTTAAATGAAATTTTTTATTCAGTCCACTTTTTCCTAAATTGTAACGTTTGTAATATTAATAAGCAATCATTAAATCCTTTGATCATGAAAAAGGCAAAGTATCATCAACTGAGATTAATTGCAATTGGATTACTAAGCACCTCATTGATAATGTTTTCGGGGTGTAACACCACTCAGAAAAAGCAGGATGCTGGTGTTCCTGAACCTGAGGAGCTCGAAAGCAGAGAGGATCTATTAGTGGACCTGTCCGGTTATCCGATTCCAAACTCCTATGATATTACAAAGTTAATTTATCAATCAGGGGCGCCTTATATACTTTCCCTTTCCAATGGTCCGGAAAAGGCAGGAGAATATATCACTCAACGAGACAAGGTTCTTAATCTTGGTGTATATGCTGCAGACCTTTGCTATGCAACCACCTACATGATGAAACAGGCGACAATGAATTACCTGGAGGCTTCCAAAACTCTAATTGATGATCTTGGGATTTCCACCACCTTCAATATTACCTATGCTGAACGCATTGAAACAAATATTGACGACCGTGATTCCCTTATTGCGATTGTTAATGAATCCTTCGATGACACCTGGATTTATCTAGTTGAAAATCAGCAGGATGTTTTGGCCCGCCTGGTCGTATGCGGAAGCTGGATCGAAGGGATCTACATCACTTCAAATGTAGCAGCAAAGGCTATTGATAATACTACTTTTCTGGAGGCCCTGGCAAGGCAGAAGAATTCACTGAATGAGCTGGTAGAACTGCTGGAACCGGTTAAAGATGTTGAGGAAGTATCTGGTTTGTATACGGGATTATCCGAAATAAAGGAATACTATGAAGGAGTTGGCGATATCATGACCGATGAGCAACTGAAAATAGTTTCCGAGAAGATCGATATCCTGCGCGAGAGTATCGTCTAGCAGCGTCTCAGTCTGGCAGCGTCTCAGTCTAGCAACGTCTCAGCCGGGAATGGCTGACATACATAATGAAAGAGGCCGTATTAAATGCACTGCTACAACTGTTTGCAATAATAGCCAATGTATCAGAAGATGGTGTTTCTTTCAAAGCCAGGTCCATAGTCAAGACCTTCCTCAGGCAACACCTGAAAACCAACCTGATAAATAAATATCTGGTTGTGTTTGACAATTACCTGGAGATACACTATCCACTTCTGTTTGGCGGGGGTGTTACACTTCAAAAACAGACTCTTTCCGATTCGGAAAAATTAAAGCTTATTACCGACGAGATTAACAGGAGTCTGTTGCAAAGAGAGAAATTCATTGTATTTCTTCGATTGGTGGAATTTATCAATGAAGATGATGTGATGACCTCCAGGGAGCTTGCCTTTATAAGAACTGTTGCCGATTCATTCAATATTTCCAGAAAAGAGCATGACAACACAAAAAATTTTGTATTGAATGCCTGTGATGCCTGTGATAAGGAACGGATCATGGTCATCGACAGTAAGAAATCACCATTCGTAAAAGGTATTGGTCATATCAGGCAGAAGGAGCTGGAAGGAAGAATTGTCATACTCCACCATGCCAGTACCGACACATATGTATTTCGCTACATGGGTCAGATGAATCTGTTTCTGAACGGACAACCATTAGTCCCGGAGCGGATTGAATTAATGGAACAGGGTTCACTGATAACAGGAGCCAAGATCACACCGGTCTACTACAGCGATATTTCCAGGAAATTTCACCATACCAGGGAGGCTGCAAAGGTTTCTTTTGTAGCCAGGGATATTGAATACCAGTTTAAGAACAGTGCAAAGGGGATCCGGAAATTCAGCTTCAGCAAGGAGTCAGGCAATCTGATTGGTATTATGGGTGCAAGCGGAGCAGGGAAGTCTACCCTGCTAAATATATTATCGGGCAAGCTGAAGCCAAAATCAGGACAGATTACAATCAACGGTTATGATATCCACAAAGAGGTTTCGATGATTGAGGGGATCATCGGTTTTGTTCCCCAGGACGACCTATTGATGGAAGAGCTGACAGTTTTCTCGAATCTTTATCTGAATGCAAAACTATGCCTGAGCAACCTGTCAGAACCTGAGTTGTTAAAGAGGGTCGGTCAGGTTCTTTCTGACCTCGACCTGGAGGAGATTAAGCACCTGAAAGTGGGTAGTCCTTTGAATAAATTCATAAGTGGAGGGCAAAGGAAAAGACTGAATATTGCCCTGGAACTGATCAGGGAGCCGGCAGTGTTATTTGTGGATGAGCCTACCTCGGGGCTCTCTTCCATGGGTTCTGAAAAGGTGATGTTGCTTTTGAAAGAACAGGCCCTGAAAGGCAGGCTGGTGGTTGTGAACATTCATCAGCCTTATTCAGATATTTTTAAGCTGTTTGACAGGTTCCTTGTCATTGATAAGGAGGGCCATGTGATTTACAAGGGAAATCCCATTGATGCAATTACTTATTTTAAAGAGCTCAGCAATTATGTAAATGCAGATGTGGGTCATTGTGAATCCTGTGGGAACGTGATGCCAGAAGAAATCCTGAAGATGGTGGAGGCCAACCAGGTAGATGAGTATGGCAAAGTCACCGGTGAAAGGAAGGTGTCGCCTGAAGAATGGTATGACATTTATGTAGACAGAATTGAATCCAAACAAAAGATTAAAAGTAAAAAGAAGGCTTTGCCCAAAAGGGATTTTCATGTGCCCGGATCTCTGAAACAGTTTAGTATATTCTTCCATCGGAATATACTTCGTAAGCTAACCAACCGGCAATATCTGCTGATCAACTTCCTGGAGGCTCCTTTGCTGGCATTTATCGGCGCATGGTTTACCCGTTATACAAGCGATTTGTCGCCCTCCGCGACTTATGTTTTCTATGAGAATGTGAACTTGCCCGTCTACATGTTTATAGGCGTAATTATCTCCATGTTTATGGGCTTGATGGTAAGTGTCAAGGAGATTTTTATGGATCGTAAGATCCAGGAAAGAGAGTCCTTTCTTCGCCTGAGTCGTCTTTCATATCTTCATTCAAAAATCATTGTATTATTTATTATCTCTGCCATTCAGACCTTATCATTTGTACTGGTTGGAAATGCGATACTGGAGATTAAAGGAATGCTTTTTCACTACTGGGCCATATTTTTTACTGTATCGTGCCTGGCCAATGTGATAGGTTTGAATATTTCGGCAGGTCTAAACTCGGTAGGGACGGGCTATATCCTTATTCCATTTATCATAGTTCCCCAGCTGCTGTTCAGTGGTGTGATGATCCCCTTTGACAGGCTAAATAATCTGTATAATAATCCTGAGTATGTTCCAATTATCGGGGAGATGATGCCTTCACGATGGGCCTATGAAGCTGTGGCTGTGCAACAGTTCAAAGGGAACAGGTTTACAAAGGAATTTTTTGAGTATGACCAGCAAATAAACAATGCATCCTACGAGGCTTTCCGAATTCAATATATTGAGCAGACTATTGAGAATTTCTGGTATAATAAATCGAAGGGAAGGGTTTCCGAAATCTATACCGATGATTTCCTGCTGGTTCAGAACGAGTTAAAGGATTTAAGCAAAACCGGACCGGTGACATCTTTCGGTGCACCTGAAGGCTTTACACTATCCGGTTTTAATGAAGCAGTATATGAAACTGCAATGGACTCACTGAATCGTGCCAAACAGATTTTTAACTGGCAAAATTACCAGGCCAGTCTCAGGAAGGAAGGCCATGTTTCAAGCATGCTCAGGGAGTGGAAGGGAGATGAAAATTTTGTGGAGATAAAAAGGAGATATACCAATGAGAGACTGGAGAAGATGCTCGAAAACAGGGACCAGCTTGTAAGCGAATGGAAAAATCACCTGATCCGCAAAACTACGCCTGTTTACCAGGTACCCCGATCGAAGCTGGCCAGGGCCCAACTTTTTTCTCCAGTGAAAAGGCTTGGCCCTCTCAACTTTGAGACCTACTGGTTTAACATGCTTGTAATCTGGTTTTCGGCTGTTGTTCTGTATTTAACCCTTGTCTATGACCTGCTGCGAAAGATTGTAAACTGGAACCAGATCCGGAAACTGCGTAAAAACAAGTAGTATTTGGACCATTTCTCCTTTTTTCTTTATCTTACCATTGCAAGGCTCATTTAAAAAAACCATGATATGAAAAAACAGATAGTACTTTTCATTGCTACCGGGATCCTTTTTTTGTTCTTCCAGTCTTTCAGCCCTGATGCATCTTCAGAAAGTGTTATTCCAGATGAGATTACCTCCATACTGAAGACTTCATGTTATGATTGCCATTATACTGGTTCAAACTCAGAGAAGGCGTTGAAGGCAATGAATTTCGAAAAGTGGGATGACTACAGGCTGACCAAGCAGATTGGTTTGTTAGGAGATATAGGCGAAGTGGTGGAAGAGAAAAAGATGCCTCCCGGGAAGTACCTGGAAAATAAACCAGGTGCTGCTCTGTCTGATGCTCAGATAAAGCAACTGGCAGATTGGACCAGGCAGGAATCTGAGAAATTGATGCAGGCTGACTGATGAGCAGGAGATGGAAGCTTGTGGTACTTGTAGCGGTCGGTATTTTGTTACTGCTGCAATTTTTCCAACCAGAACCTAATAGTGCCCCCATTGCACCGGAGCTGGATATGCTGGCTCTGGTATCGCCCCCTGAGCAGATAGGAGATCTTATCAGGAGTTCCTGTTACGACTGTCATTCCAACCAGACAATCTATCCCTGGTATTACAGGATTTCGCCGGTTTCGTGGTACCTCAATAAACATATCGAAGATGGAAAGGAGAAACTGAATTTCAGTGATTTCGGGCTCCTGGACAAGGTTGATAAAATTGGGGCCCTGAGCGATTTTTGCGATGCTCTGGATGCCGGCATCATGCCACTTCAAAGTTATCTGCTGATTCATAAGGAAGCCAGACTCTCAGAGGAAGATAGAGAAGCCCTTTGTCTCTGGTCAGAAAAGGAAGCACTGAAAGTCATGCGCGAGTAATGCAGTATGCAGGCCAGAGTTCATGTTAAAAAAGTGAAATTTGGTCAAACACCCTTTTTTTCTTGGTAATTTCGACAGGGGTCAAAGCGTATTTCTGTCCCTGAAAATCCCTTTTTGGTAAAAATACCAGGGGGGAATCGTCCTGATAAATTGACATTTAAGGGTTTAAGGCTTATTTTTATATAAACTGAAAAATTTAAAACCAGATAGCTATGAAAAACGCAATTAAAATTATAGTGTTGATAATGCTGGCTGCCGGCATGAGCTCCTGCGATTGGATCAAAGGATTGACCGATGTTGAAATAGATACCAATATTGAAGGCAACCTTGATGTTCTTACAGATGAAGCTGATCTGAAATCTACTGATGCTCATGGGTTTAATGATTCCACGACTATCGATGTGTTGAATGATGATCTGGAAGATTATGCGGAGTTGATTGAGGATTTCAACACACAGTCGATCACCCTTACGGTGATTTCGATAGATTCTGCAGGGAATGCGGTTACTGGAGTGGAGCTTCTGACAGGTACGCAGTTTGGTCTATCAAATTCGGGTGGAGGATATACATGGACCCTTAACCAGAACTGGGCCATTGATCCGGGCTTTACATTATCCCTGGATGCAGCTTCCTATGATGCGATAGACGATATACTCTCAGACCAGTTACCTATCACTGTATCAGCTGTAGGGACCTGTAACAAGGGAAATATTCACTTTGAACTCAACTATGATATTGATGTCACAGTAGTATCAAATCCCCTGTAAACTTATTTTTGTGTCCGAAGAGACGGAGGCTGTCCCATTTAGGGCAGCCTTCTTTTTTTGGCTTTCCGGATTATATGATAATTTTACGGGGTATCAATTAGCTTCGTAAATTTGTCATCCCATGAAAAAACTTATTAAAAGAATCCTCTGGGTTCTGCTGCTAGCCCTGGTCATTTTTGTTAGCTGGTATGCCTGGCCCCGCCTGCCTATCATTACTGCCTTTGCAGCCAAAGGAATGTGTTCCAGTGTATTTCTGGCCGACAAAAGCCCCGAGCGGGTAGCTGCAGAGGATCTTTCCTTCTTTCCCATCAGCCTGGCTAAATGCAAGATAGATTACGAAGAGAAATCGGTCACTGCGAGGGTGCTTGGACTGGCAAAACGGAAAGTGGTTTTCAGGGAGGGCCTGGGAGCTGTAATTGTGCTGGATAAGCCCGAGGAGGAATTGATGGCTGCCTCATTTAAGATTCCTGACCCGGGTTATAGTCAGGATACCATCCCCTGGCCCATGGGCGATGTCCTGACAGAAGCCCTGCCGGAAGGAGTTGATTATGAAAAGCTGAATGCAATTTTAGATGAAGCCATTGATGAACCAGGTGAGGAGCCACTGAAAAAGACGCTGGGTGTAGCGGTAGTTTATAAGAATGAGTTGATCGGGGAGGACTACCTGGACGGTTATGATGCCTGGACCAGATTTCATGGCTGGTCCATGACCAAAACGGTCACGGGAGCCATGGCCGGAGCTCTGGTGGACGAGGGAAGAATGCTAATAGAAGCTCCGGTAAATATTCCGGAGTGGGCAGGAGATGAACGGAAGAATATTACCCTCGACGATATCATTCATATGAGCAGCGGACTGGAGTGGGTTGAGAACTATTTTACTATCTCCGAAGCCACGGTGATGCTAATGCAGAGCGACGATATGTTTTCTTCGGTGACCGGGTGCCAGCTGGAACATGAACCCGGAACATACTGGAACTACTCTTCAGGGGATGCCAATTTACTTTCAGGCCTGCTACGGAATGCCATCGGAGACGAGGAGGAGTATCTGGGTTATGCATATACGAGACTGTTTCATCGCATCGGCATGGTGAACACTATGGTGGAGACCGATGCCAGCGGTCTGTTTGTGGCTTCTTCCTATAGCTATGGATCGACCCGGGACTGGGCACGCTTTGGTATGCTCTTCCTGAACAATGGAATTTTTGAGGGGGATACCGTATTGAATCCGCAGTGGGTGGAGTATATGAAATCCCCGGCTCCGGCTTCTGATGGCCAGTACGCGGGGACCTTCTGGTTAAAGGAACCAAATCCGGACAATGCCCTTGTGGATGTACCGGATGATATCTTTTTCGCTGATGGTTTCCTTGGACAGCGTGTTTATGTGATTCCCTCCAGGAGTCTGGTGGTGGTTCGCATGGGTTACAGCCTGAGTAATTTCAATGTAAATGAATTCCTCAGGGATATTATTTCAACTCTGCCGGAGTAAGAAAGGTGATGGCTCAGTTACTGGTCAGGATATCATATATCTCTTTATTCAAAAGAAAATGTTTGTGGTCGTAATAGGGATTCAGGTCCCATGAACGCTGGAGTACCTCTTTCGAAAGCTCGAATTCGCCCTGTTTAAAGAGACCAAGTCCATAGGTATATAAGAAGGATGCATTCTCAGGATACTTTTCCACAAGCGGTATTATAAGTACTAAGCCCTCCTCCAGGTTGATATCGCTGGTGATCAGGAAGCGGGCCAGATCGGCATTAAGGTAATCATCATCAGGGCGCATCAATTGGACTTTCCGGTAGTAGTCTCCAGCCAGTTCATAGTCTTCAGCCCAGTTGTAAACCCCTGCATACCAAGCAAGTATGTTGGCTTCTGGCCATCCTCTTTGTTCCATCATTTTTCTAATTTCTTCCAGGTGGAATGCAGCCTGGATGCTGTCTCCCTGTGATACAGCACATATGGCCTGCCAGTAGTCGAAGGTGGATTTCTGTTCTGGCCATAGTTCTTGTCCCTCCTCAAACACTTTTTGTTCCTGTTTGTGGGATCCCAGGTTATGATAGGCACCACCCAGCAGGATATAGGTCCAGGCCCAGGGATGAACCTCTAATTTTTCTAAGATATTGAGGCTATTTTCAAACCCTTTGACGGCTTCCTCCCAATTTTCCAGATTGAAATTAATCCATCCTTCCATATAGGACATGTAAGCAGAATAAGGATGGTGTTTCAGGTACTGCCTTGCATATTCGAGCTGTTCCAGGGGTTTTTTATCTGCTACCGATTTGACTTGACGAACCATCAACTGCATGTCGATAGGTAACTGGTCGATTCGTTCGAAGGCCTCATAGGCCCAGTATTTTGATTGCTGCGCCAATCGCTGGTCTGCGTAACAGTATGCCAGTTGCGTCATGGCCGAAACGAAATTGGAGTCCACCTGGATGGCTTTATTGTAGAATTCAGCAGCGCATGTATAATTCAGCCGTTGGTGACAATCGAAGCCCTGCAGATAATATTTGTATGCCTCCGGTGAATTTGTGAATACGTTGCGTACATCAAACAATTGGTTTTGTTTCATATTGGTGATCACCAAAAAATCTCTAAGCTGGATGGAAAGCGAATCGGCCAGATCGAAAAGTTCATCCTCGCCCATCCCTTCCATCTCATAGGATTTATATATCTCTTCCGTTTCGGTATTCATGATGTTGGCCGTAATTCTCACCTTGTTACCCGATTTGTGCAAGTGACCGGAGATCATTGTATTGGCCTCCACCTTTCGGGCCATTTCACCAGCCATGGAAGGCGTAAGGCCAGCGTAATTGAGGTCAGATTTTCCATTCACCAGGTTGTTCATGGTTTCAAATTGCCTGACCGAAAGCTCCTCTGAGTTTGAAAGGGAAGTGATCAGCAGGTTCTGCACCCCCCCCTGCCAGATGTTGAAAAGAGTATCGCCGGTCATGTTTTTAAAGGGCATGACTGCGATGGAGATCTGGTCAGGCATCTTTTGGCGCAGGCGGAAGTCCTGATTGCCAAAGATTTTTGGGTAGGCCAGTATTGCTACTACAATAAGCAGAATCGCAATCACTCCATCACTGAGTCTTAGCTTTCTGCGATGAGCCTTCCCGGTTTCCCCGGCCTGTTCCACTTCTTCGGCAGGTCCGGTCTTCACCACCCCCTGAGGTGTGATGTCAAAGACCCAGGAGAGGACAAAGGCCACAGGCAATCCTATAATAAGCAGGATGATAACCAGTGTGACTGTCCAATCGGGGAGCCCCAGCCTTGGCAACATGATATCTACTGCCTCCATGATAATAAAGGCAGTGGCAACGTACATGGCAAGAACTTTTGGTACGCCGCGCCTCTTCAATTCATGCCAGAAACGGAATCTTTTTTTTGGTTTCCCGCTCATTCAGATAAAAG
>CAYWGP010000191.1:0-10061 GCA_964458155.1 uncultured Bacteroides sp. | reverse complement strand
AAGATGTGGTATGGAGGAGGGGGCGGCAGTCAACCAAATTTCGGGTGGGCCTACGCCACTTCGACCGATGGCACCCATTTTGAAAAGCAGGGATTGATCGGGATCGGCAATCCCACTGGTGTGGAGGACTGTCATGTAGTTTTCGACCGGGCTTCGGGCCTCTACTATATGTATTACTGGTACGGATGGGACGAACCGGAGGGACTCTACCTGGTAACTTCTCCTACCGAGACGGATTTTAATTTCAATAAAAAGATCCCCATCCGCATCACCGGGGATGATTCTTACATGAAAAAATTCGGGCATGTCCTGCGGGATGAGAACGGATGGCACATGTTCTATTCCAATTTTGTGCAGCCTCATTGCCCGAACAGCATCACCCGCTATGCATTCTCCTCGGATGGAATACACTGGGAATCAAAAAACAAAAGACTAATCAAAGGGCATGACTCAGAAGTGCTCAAAGTAGATGATGATCTGTACCTGATGTTCTCCAGCCCGCAGAATGGTTTTGACAGGGCCGATTGCGATATTCGTCTTTCTGTGTACAATGGCACCCTGGAAAAACTGGCCGACAAAGCGCCCTTCTTCGAGCTTCCTGCAGATGGTAGTCTTTCGGGCAAGAAATTTACCCTGCAATTCCGGGATACAAAAGAGCTTTCCTTTCACTTTAAACCGGAGGGAGAAGTGATCCTCATGGAAGGATCAGAGAGAGCAGATCCTTATGTATTTAACGCGTACTATACCCAGGACGGAAACCAGGTAAAGATAAACGGTGAAGGGATCAATCTCACCGGGAGTTACGATGGCAATATACTTACACTTAGCGATACTTATAAATCAGAATAGATTCTAAACAAATAAACCATTAGATATGAAAAAATTGTGTCTCTTGCTAATTGCATGTTTATCAGGAATAAGCGCTACCACCGCTCAGGAATCTGTGGCTCACTGGACCTTCGATGATATCAGGGTGGAAAGAAATATTGTGGAAATGGTGCGGGGTGAAACCTATGTTCCAAAAGAGGTTTTTGCATACGTGAAGGAATCGGTCTCAGGAAAGGAAAATGAACTGAATGGGGTCTATTACAAGGTAGTGCCCGGTGTAGTCGGGAATGCTGCACTTTTGGATGGATATACGGCGTATCTGGAGCTTGAAATGGATTGGGACGATGAAGATAATATGATAGGGGATCCGATCCCGGAGATTAAAGAGGATTTCACCATTGAAACATGGATCGCACTGGGGGCATATCCAAAAAACATCTGCCCTATCCTCGATAACCGAAGAGATAAGGCGGATGGTTACTACAACGGCTACAGCATGGAAATAGACGCCAATGGCAGACTGGTACTTATTGTGGCTACGGAGGGCAAATATGAAATAGCCATGTCCGACGAAACCATTCCATTGAACGAGTGGACCCATTTGGCTGCGACCTACTCGCGAAATGCAGGCAGATTGGCTGTGTATGTAAATGGAGAACTCAAAGATGAAACCTTTGCGACGGATGCCTTCAAACCTACCGCAAGAGATTGGCATTTCACATCCATGCTCATCGGCAAAAGCAGGGCCGCCATGCGTCCCTACGGAACCATCAGGCCTGAGGGCACAGAAAAATCCTTCACCTTTATCGACGGTATCCTGGATGATCTGAAACTTTATGATGTAACGCTTCCCGATAAGCGAATAGCAAATATCTACGAGCAGCAGCATACCACGGCAAAACCTGAACTTCCGGAACGAATCCTGCCTTCCGGACCCCAGTCCCCGGGAACATTCCGGGCAGTTAATACTACTTTGAGATATTACGAGGGCTGGGACGCACCCTGGGCTATCAACGAAAATGCCGACATCGTTGTACAGTTCGATGAGACGGATTGTAAATTTGTATTCTGGCATGGTACAAGCTATATTCCATGCTGGGTCACAGAAAACAATATCTGGTTCAATAATGGATTTAATGAGGGCTGGAACGATCATGGAAGCTGTGAACCTATGTCCGACAAGAAGGCAAAATATTCCAGTGTCAAAATCGTTGAAAGCAATGACGCCCGTGTGGTTGTCCAGTGGCGCTATGCCCTGGTGGATGTACTTGGAACCTTCGCATTTGAGGATCCCATTACTGGTTGGGGAGATTGGACCAACGAGACTTTTACCATATACCCCGATATGATCGGTGTGCGTGAAGATATTCTGCTCAGTAATGCCCCGAATGCAGCCCATGAGTGGCAGGAGAGCATGATGACTCTTTCCCCGGGTCAGCGTCCTTCAGAAGTATTGGAATTCGAAGCACTTTCACTGGCTAACATTGATGGCAAATCTAAGACCTATTCGTGGAAGGATGAGATTCCACCACATCTTCCTCCTTATCCTGAGGAGCCAGTTGTACAGGTTGTTAATACAAAATCAAAATATCATCCATTCTCAGCTTTGAGGCCTCAGGATAATCCGGATATTGATATCTACAGCGGTGAGATTCGAAGGGAAGTGGATGTTTTTCCATGGTGGAACCACTGGCCGGTGGCACCTCGTCCTACCGATGGTAGATATGCCATGTTCGAAGATCGGGCCGCTCATGCATCGATATCGCACTGGATTTGGGATGCCTATAAAACTACCGACCGATCCATGACAAAGCTGATGCTGAATGGGATGACTGATAAACCTGTGGAAGAGCTGGTCCCTGTAGTTAAGAGCTGGTCGAACCCGGCTGATATCATACTTTCAGAGGAGGGACATAAGGCAAGCTATACTCCGGAAGAAAAAGCGTATACGATCATACTATCGGAAGAGGTAGCCAGCCTGGATTTCAGTTTGATAGGAACCGAAGACTCACCAATTGTCAATCCGGCTTTTGTCATTGAAAACTGGGGGAATGCAAGTCCTGAGTTGACTGTGAACGGAGAGATAATAGAACGCGGAAAGGATTTCAGGTATGGATTGAGAGAGTCTGTGGACAATCGTGATCTGATCGTCTGGTACCGGATGGCGGCAGAAGAGAGAATTGAGTTCTCCTTAAAAAAGAAATAGGAAATCCTTTCAGTTCGAGTATTCGAAAGTACCAAGGTCAAAGACCTCTTCCTTAACTTTAGTAAGTATTATAGCATATTACCATGAAAAGAAAACTATACCTCGCTTTGCTGACTGTTTTCCTGATCAGTTGCACAACGAAAACAGCTGAAAAACCTAAATATATCCAGGGCAGCTATGAGGCTGATTGGAGTTCACTTGCCGATCATGAAACTCCACAATGGTTTGAAGATGCGGTACTGGGATTCTATTTCCACTGGGGCCCCTACTCCGTACCTGCCTTCGGATGCTGGGGAGGAAGGAACATGTACATGCCAGACGGGGGAACTTCGGAGAATTGGGGACATGTCGAAGATCAGTATGAGAATACCTACGAGTATGTAAAAAAAGTATACGGTGATCCAGGCCTGGAGTGGGGATATAAAGATTTTATCCCATTGTTCAAAGCTGAAAAATGGAATCCAGATGCATGGGCCGAGCTGTTTAAAATTGCAGGTGCAGATTTTGCAGGACCGGTTGCAATTCATCACGATGGATTTGCAATGTGGGACAGCGAGCACCACGAATACAACGCTGGTGATATGGGCCCTAATCGAGATATAACAGGAGAGATACTGGAGGCAATTCGCGACCAGGGTATGAAGACCTTTGCGTCTTTTCATTACTATACAAACTGGTTCTATTTTAATCCTGGAAGAATGCTCTGTCCATTCAAAACAGATGTTAATGATCCAAAATACGCAGGCTTATATGGACCGGTCAGGGATGTGAAAGGACCCTGGCAAAATGAACCAATATCTGATGAGTTTCAGCTCGAATGGTATAAGTGTGTCACTGAAGTGATCGACAAATACAGCCCCGATCAGCTCTGGTTTGAGATTGGTTTCAGCGATCAGGATGCAATAGGTGAAAAATATGTGAAGGCTTCCCTTGCACACTATTTTAATGCTGCAGAAATAGCAGGAAAAGAAGTTGTTGTTACGAGAAAGGATGATGACCTTCCGCTTGACTGTTCCGTGCTGGATATTGAAGCAGGAGAGCTTGATTCTCCCAGGAAGGTGGTCTGGCAGACTGATATTGCCCTCGGGCATAATCATTCCTGGGCATATTCCCCGGATGCAATTTGCCGACCTGTGAATATGATCGTTGACGAGATCATTGAACGCAAGAGTAAGAATGGCGTGACCTTATACAGTGTTGCTCCTTTGGCTGACGGGACGCTACCTGCATCCCAGGTAGAGGGATTGAAGGAGTTGGGCAGGTGGATGTCAATTAACAAAGAGGCCCTTTATGCCGCTAAACCACCACAGTTTGTCAAGGGGGCCCCTGATCTCTGGCGGTCAGGTACAATTCGCTACCTGGTAAAAGGTGATTATATCTATGCATTGGAACTTGGAAATGAAATCATGGAAATGGAGGATGCTCACCTGTATACTCCAAGTGTCAAGCCTGAAGCCCCATTCAGAATAGAAGGGCTGAGCCCTATGGAGGGGTCAGAAGTAATGATGTTAGGATATTCAGAAGCACTGCCCTGGCATATGGATGGTGACGATCTGATTATAGAGAATCTTCCTGATCCTTTACCTTGTGACCACGCCTGGAGCTTTAAAGTGAAATTCAAGTAGTATTCCTCAAAACCTAGCTATGAAAATTAATAAATCCAGGTTGCTAACAGTAATTCTTTCACTTGCCTTTCTACCTTCTTGCAACAATCATTCGGAAATTAAAAAAACGGTCACAGAGGAGCTGCTCGAAACTGCAGTGTCATTTCATGCAATTGGTGTCAATGAACCTACTGTTCAGTATATGGAGCCAACATTTACGGTTCCAAGAGAGGTAAGCAGGATTGCCTGCGAAGTGCACTTCAACCGGGTACCTACAAAAATGCGCTTCAGCATGCCCTGCTATCCTTGCATGGTAACAGAGAATAATATCCATTACTCAAGTGGCTGGACAGAGACATACGATCCAGAGGCATCTAGCTCATGTGAAATCCTTTGGGACAGGGAAGCCAGAACAGCCAGGATGTGGGTTGAAAGTCAGAATCCGGCAAGGATCATAGTGCGCTTTAGAGCAGCCATCGCAGACCCGGAAGGGTATATCGCGCATTCCGATACCCCAAGTGGTTCTCCCTATGGTGAAGGTGACTGGACAGATGAGTGGTATTACATTTATCCCGATGGAATGCATACCAGGCATGTAAGGATATATACCGGGTTGGCCGGACAAAGTCTCACGGTAACTGATGAGCAGTTCAAAGGAGTAGCTCCCGTAAGAGAGATCCCTCCTACAGTGGTGCATGAATTCCATGAGGAATTTATTTTTGGACAAGATGGTCATGTACCGGGCGACGATATTGAAACCGGTGCCCTTACTTTTATCAAGCTGAATGGAAGCCAAAAGACCATCTCCTTTGATCCTTACCCCAGGGATTTCGGTAATTTTACAATGGCTAATATCCTTGTGGTCAATACCCGTTCGGACTTCAGACCCTATACCATCTTTTTTCCCTATGGACTGGAGAATCAACCATATCCCCTTGAAGGAAAGGCACCGCATACCTTCCAAACATGGCCCTCAGATCCAGGCGATGAAGGTTATTCTGTCTCCCTTGGTCATGCACTCAACTGGTGGCACTATAGGAGAAACGATACTATCCTGGAGCAGGTATATCTTTCAGGAATGATTAATTCGGAGAATCCTGCTGATGAATTATTGCCACTGGCTAAATCCTGGCTGGAATACCCTCGTTTAGTCCTTGAGGGTAAAGAACTCTCCTACACCCAACAATCCTATGACCAGGCTCAAAGGGCATATATCTTACCGGATGAAATTTCAGGTCCCCGCAAACTAAGTTTTTCGCTGGGATTTCCGGAAGAATTTGAAGAAGATGTGAATATACCTGTCAACATAGTGAATCCGGTATTTATTGTTCCAAACTGGGGAGAGTCGGGTGCAGAAATAAAGCTGAATGGTAAAAGTCTTAAACAGAGAGAGGACTTCGAACTGGGATATGAAGCAAACAATGAAGGCTCAGATCTGGTCATATGGATGGATCTAAGCACCCGAAAACAGATATCTCTGGAGATATTGCCATCCGTATTATAAGCTAATGGTATAATTACTTACTATGAGGACAAGAATGATACTGAGCTTATTGGCCCTGGGAATGATAATGATTCCTTTCTTGCAATGTTGCAGTCATGCTGAAGAAAGCAAGAATTCTGCATTAAAATATCAAGCTAACTGGGAGTCGCTCTCCAAATGGTCCACACCCCAGTGGTTTGATGAAGCGGTGCTTGGCATTTACTGTCACTGGGGAGTTTACTCAGTGCCTGGTTTCCGATTCAATGATGGGGAGGAACAGGTTGATAGTGGGATTTGGTATGGGCGGTTCATGTATGTCAAAAATGATTCTAAAGAGCCAAATTTCGGAGTTTACGATTTTCACCAGCTAAATTACGGCGACCAGATGGAATTTGGCTACCATGACCTGGTGCCGTTGTTTACAGCAGAAAATTGGAATCCTGAGGCCTGGGCCGAGCTTTATAAATACTCAGGAGCTGATTTTGCAGGAATATGTGCCGAGCATGGAGATGGATTTGCAATGTGGGACACAGAATATGACGCTTATAATTCCATGGACAAAGGTCCTAAAAGGGATGTCCTTGGGGAGATGTTTGATGCTGCCCGGAAAGTTGGTCTGAAAACTATTGCCAGCTTTCATGAACCACCAGGAGAGATGTTTGATCCAGCAAGAGAATTCTATGCTAAAGGGGTAGGAGCAAATGATCCAGTCTATCAGGACCTTTACGGTACCAGCTCATTTGATATTCTAAATGATAAATTGATTGAAGTGGTCGATAAATATTTACCAGACCAAATGTGGTTCGAGGACAAATTTAACGGCAAGAAGCACTGGATGAATTACATAGCCTACTATTATAATGCAGCTGAGTCAGCGGGTAAGGAGGTGTTAATTACCCAGAAGCATGGAGAGGCTCCATTGACTGCTTCTGCCCTTGATATTGAAGGTGGAATTTTTCCAGGGGGTATTTGGGAATGGGCAGGAATGAAAGAGCCTCAGAAGGATCGCTGGCAGAAGGACGTTCCTCTTGGAAATTATTGGGCTTATGCTGAGGGAGTGGGTTGCCGGCCTGTAAATATGTTGGTGGATGGGATTGTCGATCGTATTTCCAAGAATGGTGTAACCCTGGTAAGTGTGGCTCCCAAGGCAGATGGCACACTGCCACAGGAACAAATAGATGGTCTACGGGAGCTGGGTGACTGGATGAAGATTAACAAGGAGGCGCTTCATGCAGCAAAACCTGCTCATTTCCTGGAAGGAGGAACAGATCAATGGATGAATGGAACCTTCAGGTTTACGGAGAAAGAGGGTTTTATCTACGCCATAGAATTGGGTAATGAATGGCCCTCAAAAGTAGGCTTTGGTGAATATGTGGATAGCAAGGAACCAACAGCACCTCTATTAATTCCGGATGTTACTGCTGCAGAAGGTTCAGAAGTGTTTATGCTGGGGTATGATACTCCCTTAACCTGGCGTCAGGAGGGAAAAAACATGATAATTGAGAGTCTGCCGGATGTTCTTCCTTGCGATCATGCATGGACCTTTAAAATTAAGATATCATTTAATGATAAAAGAAAAACATGAAACAAGTAATAATTGCAATCTTATTATTATCAAGTGTTTTTGTATCTGCCCAAAATGACGGTTGGCATATAACGACCCAAAACAAAGAGCCTTATACGGGTATCGCTATGTCTAATGGTAGAATTGGCATGTTAACTTCTGCCGAACCATTTAGAATAAAGCATATCGTTTTGAATAATGTTTTTGATGTTGAACCGGAACATAAAGTAAGCCAAATAGTGCATGGAATGGATTTCGGAAATTTGGATGTTTTTATAGACGGTGAACAAATAACTTTACAGAATATCAGCAATTGGTCACAGACTATCGACATGAGAGAAGCGGCTTTTACAACTCATTTTGATTATAAAGGGAAAGCTAAAATTTCTTGTACGGTTTATGCGCTTCGTGATCTTCAATATACTGGATATATTGATATAAAAGTTTCCGCATTAGCGGATATAGATATTAAAGTGACAGGTAAAATAACAACGCCAGCAAAGTATCAAAATCCACAAAACACTTATCAAGTATTGCGTGATATAGAAACGACTATGCCAATTTTGCAGTCCGTTGCAAAGACACCATTTGGCAAACATCTAGTAGCTACTTCAGGTACATTTGTTTGGCATCACATCAATTCTTCAAGAGAGCATCAACGCCCCGAATTAACTCATAAAATTGTTTCTCCCTATGAAAATTCGCTGTCTTTTGAAACTGAAATCAAAAAAAACACAAGCCTTGAATTTGCATGGACAGGTGCAGAATGTACTACAGCTGATTTTTCTGACCCAAAATCTGAGTCGGAAAGAATGGTCATATTTAATTTATTAAATTCTCGTGAAGTGCTTTTAGGGGGGCATAGAGCTTTATGGGAAGAACTTTGGGAAGGCGACATTATTATCGAAGGTGATTTAGAATCTCAACAGGATGTTCGGTTAGCTCTATACCATTTATACGCGTTTGGGCGAGGCGACTCGGATTTGAGTATTGCTCCGATGGGCTTATCTCTTCAAGTTCCATACAATGGTCATATTTTTTGGGATACAGAATTATGGATGTTTCCACCTTTGCTTCTGCTTAATCAAGATATTGCCCGTTCTTTGGTTAATTATCGTTCTGACAGATTAGAACCCGCTAAGAAACGAGCTATTAATTATGGGTATAAAGGTGCGATGTTTCCTTGGGAAAGTGATGATACAGGTGAAGAAGCTACACCGCCTTTTGCATTGACCGGACCTTTCGAACATCATATTACCGCAGATATAGGGATTGCATTTTGGAATTATTACCGGGTGACACAAAATAAAAAATGGTTGGAAGAAAAAGGTTTTCCTGTAATGAAAGAAGTTGCTGACTTTTGGCTTAGCAGGGTAACTAAAAATAATGACGATAGCTACTCCATAAACAATGTAGTTGGCCCAAATGAATTTGCTCCAAACGTGAATGATAATGCATTTACCAATGGTGCTGCAATAACAGCTTTAAGGTTCGCTAACTTGGCAGCAAAAGAGTTGGGAATTACTCCAAATCCAGAATGGGAAGAAGTTGCAAATCATATTAACATCTTAAAATTTCCAGACGGAACCACTAAAGAACATTCTGATTATGAGGATGCTAGAATTAAACAGGCAGATGTGAATTTGTTATCCTATCCTCTAAATATAATTAATGATAAGGAAACGATTTTGAAAGACTTGAAATACTACGAACCTAAGTTGGCAAAGGGAGGACCAGCAATGGGTAAGTCTATATTTGCAGTTCTTTATGCTCGTCAGGGAGATGCAGATAATGCATTCAGGTTGTTTAAGGAAAGCTATGTACCTAACCAACAAGAACCATTTGGCGCACTTTCAGAGACGGCAACAGAAAATCATTCATATTTTGCGACAGGAGCAGGTGGAATGTTACAAACAGTATTGTTTGGTTTTGGAGGGTTGGAAATTACAGAAGAAGGAATAATCCAAAAGAATCCATTACTTCCTAAACAATGGGAATCAATTACAATAAAAGGTGTTGGAGTAGATAAAAAAACATACCGAATCGGAGAATAAAGAAAACGAAATGCCAGCAAAGTGTATGTGTTCATAGCGAGCAAAAGCCTGGGAAATAATTGGTTTTAAAAGAAGAAACGAGATCTAGATTCCAGGTTGTTAACATCTTTGATATCAAATTATTTCTACGAATTCAAAGTAAAGCTAAGACATATACTACAAGGTAGTTGAGAACATGACTAGGCGGGGCGGCAGCCCCCCGGACCACCTGCCGCCCCGCCCACCCTGCTCCGCAGGGCGCATAAAGGCTTCAACTTTCCGGGGAACTTGCCCGAATACGAGAGATTTTCTTTGAAGATCAGGCTGAAGCCTCCAAAAAATC